>NC_009380.1:304901-609803 GCF_000016425.1 Salinispora tropica CNB-440
CGGAGCCGCCGTGCCCCCGGCATGTCCGACCAACCGGCCGCCCGGATCGGCGACGAACTGTGCGGTGGCGCTGCCCGCCGAGGTGTACGCGATGCGCGCCGCGTAGTCGGCGTGGGGGCGTGCTGCCGCGTCGGCGACCGTCTCCAGGAAGGCCAGCGGTGCGTCGGCGAGCATCTCCAGCCGCAGCGCCCGCATTCGGGCGGCGTCGGCTGGCTGGATCCGGCGGACCCGTGCCCGCCGTGTCGATACCGGCCCCGGGTCAGGCTCGCCGGGCCCGCTCGTCATGTCGTTTATTTATCACAGCGATGTCGGACGATGTTATCCGCTCAGTGTATGTCCGATTTGTGATCGTGCGCCGTCGTCACGCCTCGTGTAGCGTGCGATTTCGGTCACCGGTTCAGCGGCTGTCGCCGATCGTCGAACCGGTGCCGCCCACCGGTCGGCGTGCCGGCTCGGCCGGGGTGAGTGGAATCGCGCAGAGTTAGGAAGTGCACCGTGGCACAGGGCACCGTGAAGTGGTTCAACGCTGAGAAGGGCTACGGCTTCATCGCCGTTGACGGAGGGCAGGACGTGTTCGTCCATTTCTCCGCTATCGAGATGGATGGCTACAAGGCGCTGGACGACGGCCAGCGGGTGGAGTTCGAGATCGCCCAGGGCCAGAAGGGCCCGCAGGCCGAACGGGTGCGCGTCGTCGCCTGAGCGACCGGCGCTGCCTCGGGGGCGACCGGCGTAACGGTCGTCCCCAAAAATTGTCTCCACCGGGTGCCCATGTCCTTCCCGCCGCCATGCGCCCGGCCAACCGTCTCCGGCTGACGCCGGGCCGGACGACCGCTCCCGCCGTGCGGCCGCGCCATTGCCCCAGCGGCCCGGCGCTGCACTGTCAACTCCCGAGCCCTACCTGATGTGGCAGGTAGGGCTCGTTGCCGTGGCTGCCGCACGGGTGGCGTACGAGGGCTGGTGAACGTCGCTCGGCGGGCGGTGGAACTCGACTACCCCTGGGCGATCGTGCTTGCACTCGGCAAGGGGGAGTGCTAAACAGGTCTTGGCACTCGCATACCGTGAGTGCCAATGGTCGGGGCGGGAGGGCCACGGTTGCAGCGGCGTCGCAAGGCGCGGGTGCGGCAGATGGCCGGTCGTCGCGGGCTATCCGGCCCGGCCGACGGACGTCGCCGTCGCCAGGTGGCGATGTCTGAAGGTGCGTAACCAGGCGGCCCATCCGGGAGACACCCTCTCGGGTGGCCCGTGAGTGTCCAGGAGGACAACGCCGTATGGCCAAGATGATCGCGTTCGACGAGGAAGCTCGCCGCGGCCTCGAGCGGGGCATGAACCAGCTCGCTGACGCCGTGAAGGTGACCCTCGGCCCCAAGGGCCGCAACGTCGTGCTCGAGAAGAAGTGGGGCGCTCCCACCATCACCAACGATGGTGTGAGCATCGCCAAGGAGATCGAGCTCGAGGACCCGTACGAGAAGATCGGCGCTGAGCTGGTCAAGGAGGTCGCCAAGAAGACCGACGACGTCGCCGGTGACGGCACGACGACGGCGACCGTCCTGGCCCAGGCCATGGTCCGTGAGGGCCTGCGTAACGTGGCCGCCGGCGCCAACCCGATGGCCCTGAAGCGGGGCATCGAGACCGCGGTCGCCAGCGTCTCGGAGGAGCTGCTGAAGCTCGCCAAGGACGTCGAGACCAAGGAGCAGATCGCCTCCACCGCCTCCATCTCCGCCGGAGACCCGAGCGTCGGCGAGATCATCGCCGAGGCGATGGACAAGGTCGGCAAGGAAGGCGTCATCACCGTCGAGGAGAGCAACACCTTCGGCCTGGAGCTTGAGCTCACCGAGGGTATGCGCTTCGACAAGGGCTACATCTCCGCGTACTTCATGACCGACCCGGAGCGGATGGAGGCCGTCTTTGACGACCCCTACATCCTGATCGTCAACAGCAAGATCTCCTCGGTCAAGGACCTGCTCCCGATCCTGGAGAAGATCATGCAGTCGGGCAAGCCGCTGCTGATCATCGCCGAGGACATCGAGGGCGAGGCGCTGGCGACCCTGGTCGTCAACAAGGTGCGGGGCACCTTCAAGTCCGTCGCCGTCAAGGCTCCGGGCTTCGGTGACCGCCGCAAGGCCATGCTCGGTGACATCGCCATCCTCACCGGTGGTCAGGTCATCAGCGAGGAGGTCGGCCTCAAGCTGGACGCCGTCAGCCTCGACATGGTGGGCCGTGCCCGCAAGGTCGTGGTGACCAAGGACGAGACCACGATCGTTGACGGTGCCGGTGACGCCGAGCAGATCCAGGGCCGGGTCAACCAGATCCGGGCCGAGATCGACAAGAGCGACTCCGACTACGACCGGGAGAAGCTGCAGGAGCGGCTGGCCAAGCTGGCCGGTGGCGTTGCGGTGATCAAGGTCGGCGCGGCCACCGAGGTCGAGCTTAAGGAGCGCAAGCACCGCATCGAGGACGCCGTCCGCAACGCGAAGGCGGCCGTCGAGGAGGGCATCGTCCCGGGTGGTGGCGTCGCGCTGGTTCAGGCCGGCAAGACCGCCTTCGACAAGCTCGACCTGACCGGTGACGAGGCGACCGGCGCCCAGATCGTCAAGATCGCGCTGGACGGCCCGCTGCGGCAGATCGCCGTCAACGCCGGCCTTGAGGGTGGCGTGGTCGTCGAGCACGTCCGTGGCATCGAGGCCGGTCACGGCCTGAACGCCGCGACCGGTGGCTACGTGGACCTGATGGCCGCGGGCATCATCGACCCGGCCAAGGTGACCCGTTCGGCGCTGCAGAACGCATCGTCGATCGCGGCGCTCTTCCTCACCACCGAGGCCGTCGTGGCGGACAAGCCGGAGAAGACCCCGGCTGCCCCGGCTGGCCCGGGCGGCGGGGAAATGGACTTCTGAGTCCAGTTTCGCGAGACCGGAGGGGCGGGCCGTTCAGCGGCCCGCCCCTTTGCGCGTCTACGTTGGCAGCGGCCGTTGGTTGCGTCGCTTCTGCGTCTGGTCATACGGCTGGGGTGCCTGGACTGGCTCGTCCACGACCGTCACCGGTTCGTCGGCGGGCGGTTCGTCGGTGCCGTCCATCTCCGCCCGCTGCTCGGCGTCGCCGAAGTCGAGGCGGTCGAAGGGCAACGGCGGCCCGGGCTGTTCGTCGTCCGTCGTCATGTGGGCCTCCTCCACCGAAACGGTAGGGGGCGGTGCGGCCCAATGCGGGCGAATGACGCTATCGGGTGATCTATCCTATTCGCCCGTTATTGATCTCGGAGACTCCGTCGGTATCCGAAGAAGACCCGCTCGATCCAGGCGCCCGCGCTGCCCGAGTAGAACCGAACCGGCCCCACCCAGCCGATCTGTGCCCGCGTGATCCCCGCGGCGCGCTGGTCGGCGAGGCAGCGCCGCAGCAGCACCCCACCGATCCCGGACCCCGCTGCGGCCGGCGCGGTGCCCATCGGGCCGAACCAACCCGGCCGGGACGAACCCCAGGCGGCGAAGCCGAGGACGTTGCCGTCGCGTTCGGCGAGATGGCAGCCGGCCCGGTCCCGGCCGATCGACTCGGCCACCTCCACGGCCCAGGTGCCGTCGAAGATCCCCGACGCGAAGGCCGTCAGCACCGGCAGATCCGCCGGCTCCGCCCGCCGTACCGTCACACCCTGATCGGCCAGCCGCTGCTCTGCCGGCACGGTCGTCCGTAGCGCTGGGCTCTCGTCACTGGAGAGGTCAGCGGTCATGTTCCAGGCCGTGCTGTCCCGGGCGTACCCGAGCGCCTCCGCCGCGCAGATCGCCGGTGTGTAGCGCACGTCGATGCCGGGCCAGGCATAGTACGGCGGGTTGCCGGCCAGCAGCACCTCTTGTGCCCCGAGCCCGGCGAGCCGTTGCTCGGCGCGCGATACCAGCGCTCGCGCCACGCCCTGCCGCCGGTGCGCCGGCTCCACCGCGACCAGGTCCACGTGCGCGGCCGGGCTGCTCGGCGCCGAGACCGAGCCGAGCAGGACGCCGATGAGCCGGTCGTCCCGGTACGCGCCCAGTGGAACGACCGGGCGACTCGCGACCGCCCGGGGCCAGAGCGTTTCCACGATGGCCGCCGCCTCGGTGGCGTCGTCCGGCAGATCCAGGGAGCGGCCGCACAGTTCGATCACGGTGGGCAGCTGCTCCGGCGTCAGCTCGGTGATCTTCAGGTCCATGGACGCTGACCCTAGGTCACGAGAGCACTGTTGTTAAGAAGGTTCCCTACTGTCGCGCATGAGCGCCACGTCCGCCTACCGGGGCAACCTGCTCGCCCTCGCCGTGGCCCGCCCGCTGAACCTTGGCCTGCGCGCGTCGTTCAGCCCTGGGCGGCGCGGACGGCGGCGTACGCGTCCACCAGGCCGGCACCCGCGACATGCGCCTCGTCGCCACAGCGGTCGCCGCTGACCCGCACTGCGGTGGCGGTCTCGGTCAGGATCTGTCGCGTCCGAGGTAGATCCCCGATCAACGCCGGATTTGCCGCCCACATCAGCGCCGCCACCCCGGCCACCTGAGGAGTCGCCATCGACGTGCCGCTGAACACGCCATATCCGCCACCCGGCAACGCGCTGAGCACATCGCCGCCGGGGGCGACCAGGTCCGGCTTGGCGCCGTCGCCGGGCACCGGACCCCGTGCGGAGAAGTCGGTAACCCGTCGCTGCCGGTCGACCGCGCCGACGGTCAGGACCTCCGGATCGGCGGTCGGGGAATCCTCGATCGAGCGGCAGCGTGGCCCGGAGTTGCCAGCGGCGAACACGACCAGGATCCCCGCGGCTGCCAGCGCGGCAACGGCCGGCTGGAGCGCCCCGAGATCACAGCCCTCCAGCGGGGGGCAGCTCCACGAGTTGGTGATGATCTCCGGCGCGCGCTGTGGACGACCGTCGTGGAACGGATCCCCGCCGCTCGGGAAGGGCGCCAGCATGAACTGGAGGCAGTCCAGATAGAGCGCGGGGTTGCCGAGGTTGCGGTCCAGGTTGACGCAGCCGGTCCAGGTGGCCCCGGGGGCGACCCCGACCCCGTCGCGACCGACCGCGCTACCGAGCGTGTGGGTGCCGTGCCCGTTCCGGTCCCGCGGGGCCGAGGTGGCGTTCCAGGGGTCGAACCACGAGTCGTCCCCGCCGCGGAAGCCGGCTCCCAACGCCGGGTGGTTGCCATCCACCCCCGAGTCGGAGCTGCCCACGGTCACCCCGGTACCGGTGATTCCCAGCTCCGACCAGACCCGGTCGGCGCGGATCAGCCGGATGTTCCACTCCGCGCCCCGCGGTGGTGGGGCGTCCCCCGGTACGACGGGGGCGGGCGCGGGCAGTGGGCGGACCCGCTGGTTGACCAGCACCCGATCCACCTCGGGACGGCCCGCCAGCCAGGCCCGTACCAGCGGCCCGCCGTCGACCTCGATCGCGTTGACCAGGTAGTAGGGCGTGTGGTCCAGCCGGAACCGGCGCAGCTCGCGACGCAGGCCGGCCTGCGTCCGCTCGGCGGTCTCCACCAGCCGCCGGTAGACCTCGGCGGCCCGGCGGTCGCGACCGGCCCGGCCGGTGGCGGCGGGCACGCCGCTCAGGTCAGCCTGCTCCCGGAGCACCACGAGGAGCCGTTCACCGTGCAGCCCAGGTTGCCCCGCCCCGACAGCTACCGCCGCGGTCGTCACCAGCAGGGTGGCCGCCACCATCCCGGCCACCGTCCGACTGGGCCGGGCGGCGGGACGTCGGACGAGCGTCACCCCGTAGCCGATGGCGAGGAGGACCGCGATCGTGAAGCCGACACCAGCGGCGACCGCCACCCAGAAGGGCACGTCCCGGGGGTCGGCCAGCACCAGGCTGACCTCCTCCGGGTCGGTCCAGGCGAGCGGGCCGAAGACGTTCAGCCCGACCAGCCCGGCGGCGGCGGCCCCGACGCCGGTCGCCGTCCGCCGGGCGGCGACGGCCAAGGCCGCCAGCGCGAACCCGGCCGGCGGCAGTGTCAACAGCAGCGGTAGCTGGGCACCGGACTGCCCGACTCCCGCCCCGAGCAGCAGCAGAACGACGCCGGCGACCAGGCCGCCCACCAGCACCAGTCGGACTGGTCGGGGTGGAGTGTCGGCGGTGCGGTGGGGCCAGAACGCAGCAGGCAGGAGCGCGGCTGCCAGCCCGCCGACGGCCGTGGCGGCGAGTACGGCGAGCAGCGTCTCCAGCAGCCCACCGAGCGCGCCGACCCAGACCCACGGCAGCAGCAGGGCCAGCCCGCCCGCGAGCCCGAGCAGCGTCACCGAGGCGGGGCGTGGGGCGCGCCGCCGGTGCCGGTCCGACTCGCCTTCCGGGCCAGTCGGCGCGATCCGGTGGGCGACAAGCCGGTGGATGAGCAGCGTGGCCAGCCCGGCCGTACCGGCGAGGGTTGCCAGATATGCCTCATGCTGCACCGGCGGCAGCGCCCGCGGCAGGCTCAGCGCGCCGAACACCAGCAGACCCACCAGCCAGAGCTGGCCGACGGCGCGGACCACGCGGGAGCGGGGCAGCAGGGCGAGCAGCAGGGTGGGGAGTCCGGCCAGGGTCACCACCGCGACGGTGGTCACCGGCCAGAGCCAGACCAGCCGGTCCACGCCGATCACGAGTAGGAGCTGGTCGGTCAACCAGCCGCCGAGCTGGGTGATCACGGTGAGGCCGACGATCCACAGGCCGACGAAGACGGCGGCGACCACCGGCGCGGGGCTGGCCCGCGGTGGGTTGGCCGGGCTCGGGAGGGGGTGGGCTCGCCAGGGTCCGGGCTGCACCGGCACACCGTACGTCGTCGTCGGACCCGCCGCAGTATGTCGTCGGATTCATCGTCGGTCGGCGCGGGGACGGAGTGTTCCGGCTTTCGCGGATGTTCTGACCGGGACGGGGAGGGCTACCGTGGAGGTGTGCGTGACCCGAATGTGTCCCGAGCGACGGCCAGCCAACTCTCCCCGCAACGGCGCGCCGCCGACCTGCGCAGCCTGGCGGTTGAGCACTTCGACGTCCTGATCATTGGCGGCGGGGTCACCGGCGCTGGCGCCGCCCTGGACGCCGCCTCGCGTGGCCTGAAGGTCGCCCTCGTCGAAGCGCGCGACTACGCGGCCGGCACGTCCAGCCGGTCCAGCAAACTGATCCACGGTGGCCTGCGTTACCTCGAACAGCTCGAGTTCGGCCTGGTCCACGAGGCGCTCACCGAGCGGGGCCTGCTGGCCACCCGGCTCGCGCCGCACCTGGTCCGCCCGGTGCCGTTTCTGGTGCCGCTGCTCGGCGGCGGGCTTCGGGACCTGCCGGCCCGGACGCTGCGCCGCTCCTACTACGGCGCAGGCGTGGCGGCGTACGACGCGTTCGCCGGTGTCTTCGGCGGCGGCCGGGGAATGCCGCTACACCGGCACCTGACCCGAGAGGGAGCCCGCCGGACCTTCCCGAGCCTGAAGGCGGAGGGGCTGGCCGGCGCGATCCGCTACTACGACGGCCAGGTCGACGACGCGCGGCTGGTGGTCACCCTCGCCCGGACCGCGGCCAGCCTCGGCGCGACCGTGGTCACCAGCGCCCGCGCCGTCGGTCTGATCCGGCAGGCCCGCGAGGTGACCGGGGTTCGGGTTCGGGATCTGGAGGCGCCGGCCGACTCCCCGGGTGCCGAGTTCGAGGTGCGTGCCCGTACGGTGATCGCGGCGACCGGGGTGTGGAGCGACGACATGTCCCGGATGCTCGACGACGTCGGGCTGCGCCCCCGGGTTCGGGTCCGGGCCTCGAAAGGCGTGCACCTGGTGGTGCCCCGATCGGCGATCACCGGCGAGACCGGGCTGATCCTGCGGACCGCCACGAGCGTGCTCTTCGTCATCCCCTGGGGTGGGCACTGGATCGTCGGTACGACCGACACCGACTGGCGGCTCGACCGCTCCCACCCCGCCGCCTCCGCCCGGGACATCGAGTACCTGCTGGCACAGGTCAACACCGTCCTGGACCGGCCGCTGACCACCGCCGACATCGAGGGGGTGTACGCCGGTCTGCGACCGCTGCTGGCCGGCGAGGCGGACTCCACCTCCAAGCTGTCTCGGGAACACGCGGTCATTGAGCCGATGCTCGGGCTGCTGCTGGTCGCCGGGGGCAAGTACACGACGTATCGGGTGATGGCCGCGGACGTGGTCGACCGGGCGGCGTACCGGCTCGGCGCGGCACGTCGGTCGCGTACGGCCGACCTGCCGTTGCTCGGGGCCGACGGATACGCGGCGATGTGGCGGGACCGGGCAGACCTGGCCCGCCGGCACGGGGTGCCGGTCGGCGTGGTCGAGCACCTGCTGGAGCGGTACGGCAGCCTCACCCTGGAGCTGTTGGCCCTGATCGACGCCGACCCGTTGCTCGGCTCGCCGTTGGCCGGCGCGCCGGAGTACCTGGCCGCCGAGGTGACCTACGCGACCCGGGCCGAGGGGGCGCTGCACCTGGAGGATGTGCTGGACCGGCGGACCCGGATCTCCATCGAGACCGCGCACCGTGGCCTGGAGTCCGCCGAGCACACGGCGGAGCTGATGGGCGCGGTGCTGGGCTGGGACGCTGACGCACGGGCACGGGAAGTAGCACACTACCGGGCGCGGGTGGCGGCGGAGCGAAACTCACAGCTGATGCCGGACGACGCGACGGCCGACACGGCCCGGCTCGGTGCCCCCGATGTCCGTGGCTTCGCCGCCGACCGGGGGGAGGACGACTCGGTGGAGAGCGCTGCCCCCTCCCCGTGACCACGGCACCCGGGGTGCCTCCCGCAACGCCGGCGAAAGCGGCGGCCACCCCGCCGCTTCGGCTGGATCAGCCACCCGCCGCTTCGGCTGGGTCAGAGCACCTTGCCCGGGTTGAACAGGCCCGTCGGGTCCAGCGCAGCCTTGATCGCCTGGTGCACCCGGATCCCGACCGGGCCGACCTCCTCGGCCAGCCACTCGCGCTTGAGCAGGCCGACTCCGTGCTCGCCGGTGCAGGTGCCACCCAGCTCGAGCCCCAGCCGCATGATCTCGTCGAACGCGCGTCGCCCCCGGTCGAGGCTCGCCGGGTCCGCCCGGTCGACCACGATGTTCGGGTGCAGGTTGCCGTCCCCGGCGTGCCCCACCACACCGATCGGTACGTCGCACTCGGCCGCGATCCGCGCCACCCCGTCGAGCATGGCGGCCAGCGACCCGCGTGGCACCGCGACGTCGTCGATGACCAGTCCGCCGTTGCCGTCCGGATACGTGTCGGCGGCGAACCGCTCCATCGCCGGGTGCGCCAGTCGTCGCGCCTGTAGCAGCGCCGCCGCCTCGGCCGCGTCGGTGGCCGCGTACACCTCGTCGGCGCCGGCCGCCGTGCAGACCGCCGCGAGTGCGGCCAGGTCATCGGCGGCGTGCGCGCCGGTGTCCACGGCGGCCAGCAGCAGCGCGGCCGCATCCCGGCGCAGGCCCATCGGCTGGTACGCCTCGATGGCGCGCAGGTGCGTCTGGTCGAGCAGTTCCAGCAGGCTGGGGGAGAGGCCCTGGGCGGCGATCTCCGCCACCGCGGCCCCGGCGGCGCTGGTGCCCGGGAAGACCGCCACCATGGTCAGCGACTCCGCCGGAGCGGGACGCAGCGCGACGGTCACCTCGGTGAGCACGCCGAGGGTGCCCTCGGAGCCGACGAAGAGGCGGGTCAGGTCGTACCCGGCCACCCCCTTCACGGTACGCCGTCCGGTGCGCAGCACCTCGCCGGAGGCGAGCACGACCTCGAGGCCGAGCACGTACTCGGTGGTCACGCCGTACTTCACGCAGCACATGCCACCGGCGTTGGTGGCGACGTTCCCGCCGATGGTGGATGACTCCCAGGAAACGGGGTCCGGCGGGTACCACAGCCCGTGCTCGGCGACCGCGGCGCCGAGGGCCGCGTTGACCACTCCGGGTTGCACCACCGCGATTCGGCTGACCGGATCGATCTCCAGGATGGTGGTCAGGGCCGACGTGCTGATCACCACGGCGCCATCCACCGCGTTCGCCGCGCCCGCCAGCCCGGTCCGTGCGCCCTGCGGCACCACCGGCGCCCCGTGCCGCGCTGCGGCGCGTACCACCGCCGCCACCTGTGCGGTGTCCCTGGGGCGGGTGACCACGAGTGGCGTGCCGGCGGCGCAGAGATCTGCCTCGTCTCGCTGGTGCGCCCGGAGCAGATCCGGGTCGGTCAACACGGCGTCGTCACCGAGCGCGGCACGCAGCTCGTCGAGGAGGGGACCCATGAGCCGAGGCTACGACCCGTGCTGCCCGACCCCAAATCCGCCCTTGCGCCTGCCCGCTGCGGCCGGTCGGCTCTGCCCGCCCCGTGTCATGTCCGCCTCACCACGCCCCGCCGTTCGTCCGTTCTGCTCCGGGCGCGCGACACAGAACTGACGCGGAGAGGGTTCGGCAGGGAGTGGTGTGGGTAGTACCCGCGTGGCCCGGGATGAGCGACCTTCGCTGGTACAGCGACTCGGTCGCGGGAGGCGGTGGTATGGACATCGACGGCGCCCGGATCGCGGCGACGGTGCAGCGGCTGCGCCATCGTGGTCACGCGACTCTCCAGGACCGTTTGCACCGGGTCCGCGCGACGTTGGTGCTCTCCGTCCAGGCCGGACTCGCCGCCGGCATCTCCTGGCTGGTGGCGCATGAGCTGCTGGGCAGCCCCCAGCCCGTCTTCGCGCCGATCTCGGCGGTCGGTACCCTCGCGGTCTCGGTCGGCCAGCGCTTCCGCCGGACCGTGGAGCTGATCGTCGGGGTGGCGGTCGGCGTGGCGGTCGGCGACCTTTTGATCTTTTTGCTGGGCACCGGGCCGTGGCAGCTCTCTCTCGTGGTGACCTCGGCGATTCTGCTGACCGTCTTTGCCGGCGGGAGCGTCGCGATCCTGATTCAGGCGGCGGCGACGGCTGTCCTGATCGTCACGCTCAGCCCGGCCGGGCACAACCTGGAGATACCGCGATTCCTCGACGCGTTGATCGGCGGTAGCGCCGCGCTACTGGTGACCGCGCTGCTGTTACCGCTGAACCCGGTACGGGTGCTCAACCGGGCCGCTCGTCCGGCGTTGGATCTGCTCGCCGACCAGCTCGACGAGGCCGCCGACGGGCTGCGAGAACGGGAACGGGACAAGGTGCAACACTCGCTGGAGCAGCTCCGCGATCACAAGGAGGAAGTGGCGTCGTTCGACGAGGCGATCCAGGGCGCCAAGGAAACCGCCACGCTGTCTCCCGCGCGTTGGCACCGCCGGAACGAGCTGACCCACTACGCGGAGGCGGCCGATCCGATCGAACGGGCGATTCGAAACGCCAGCACACTAATCCGGCGTGCCATCACCCTGATCGAGGACGCGGAGCCGATCCCCGAGCCGATGCCGGCCTCGATGGGCCACCTCGCCGAGTCGGTACGGTTGCTGCGGCACGAGTTCGCCGTCGGCGAGGAGCCGGAGCGGGCCCGCGAGCGGTCGCTGCGCGCGGTCAGCGAGGCCGCGCAGGCGTACACCGAGGGCGTGGGCTTCTCCGGCAGCGTGGTGGTCGCCCAGGTGCGTACCATCGCCAGCGACCTGCTGGTCGCCTCAGGTGTCTCCCAGGAGGAGGCGAACCGCCTGGTCCGCGAGGCCTTCGGCGACCTGAAGCAGAAGAAGCACGTGGAATCGGAGCAGCCCGAACGGAAGTCGGAGCCCCCGTCCAACGGTGGCTGAACCGGCCGCCGTCGTGTCCTCGGGTCAGTCGAGCGCGGCGAGTGCGGCGAGCAGGTGGTCCACCTGCTCGCGGGTACTACCCAGCCCGATACTCGCCCGCAGCGCGGTCGCCGGCAGGTCCCGCCGACCGCTGCGGGCGGAGGCCTCGGTGAGTAGTCGCCGGGCGAACGGGTGGGCGCAGAACAGCCCGTCGCGTACCCCGATCCGGTGCCGCCGGGCCAGATGGGCCGCGACCTCGGCCGAGTCCCGGCCGGCCAGCACGAACGAGACGATCCCCACCCGCGGCGCGGCCGGCCCGAAGGCGTGCAGCTCGACCGCGTCCGGCAGCTCGGCGAGCCCCTCCCGGAGCCGGTCCAGCAACCGCTGTTCGGCGTCGTGTAGTGCCGCCCGGTCGGCGCTGGCGAGAGCGTCGCACACCGCGGCGAGCGCTACCGCGCCGAGCAGGTTCGGCGTGCCGGCCTCGTGTCGGCCCGGCCCGGCCGCCCACCGGATGTCGTGGGTCGCGACGCCGACGTGGCTGGTCGCGCCCCCACCGGCCAGGTACGGCGGGGCCGCGTCCAGCCAGTCGCCCCGCCCGATGAGCACCCCCGCGCCGAACGGCGCGTACAACTTGTGCCCGGAGACGGCCAGGTAGTCCACGTCGAGGGCGCGAATGTCAACGGGGGCGTGCGGGGCGAGCTGGGCCGCGTCCACCGCGATCCGGGCCCGGTGTCGCCGGGCCACCTGCGCCAGCTCGGCCAGGGGCCACCGCTCGCCCGTCACATTGCTCGCGCCGGTCACCGTGACCAGCACCGGCGGTTCGCGGTCGGCGCCGCGGCGCAGCTCGCCGAGGGCCGCGTCGAGCGCGCGTACCGCGCCAGCGGGATGCTCCGGCATGGGCAGCCGGACCGGCCCGCGCGGCCAGGGGAGCAGGTTGGCGTGGTGCTCGCCACCGAACGTCACCACCGTGGTGCCGGCGGGTAGCGCGCGGGCCAGCAGATTGAGCGCGTCCGTCGTGTTCCGGGTGAAGATGACGTGGTCGTCGGGGCGGGCGCCGAAGAAGTCACCGACCGTCTGCCGGGCCCGCTCGTAGGCCAGAGTGCAGTGCTGCGACAGGGCTCCGGCGCCCCGGTGCACACTTGCGTACCAGGGCAGCAGCGCGGTCACGGCGTCCGCCGCGGCCTGCGCGCACGGGGCACTGGCCGCGTAGTCCAGGTTGATCTGATCGGGAACGCCGAGCACGTTGAGGGGGCCGGCGACGGTCGGCGACGGGGCGAGGGCACAGGTCATCGGGGTGGCTTCTCCGGAGTCAGGGACCCCGGGTGGGCGGGCGGGGTCCGCGCTTGCCCGACGCGCGCCGCGCCAGGCCCGGTCATCACCCGGGGCACCCCACCGCGAACCTCGACGAGGGTTGCCGGCCAGCAAGCCGGGGCTTGTCGCTGGCGCTCGTGACCTGCTTGCAGTGTAGCGGGCAGCGGTGTGGCCGGCCGGGCAGGCCGGTGGTGACTACGCTGACGGCATGGCCGAGACCCCGCCCGGCGCGCCCCCGCCGTCGCCGACCACCGCCGTACCGGCGGCCGCTCCGCAGATGCCGTCCCGTCGTCGAAACTGGCGTCGCTTCCTCGTTCTCGCCGGGGTGATTCTGCTGATCGCGGCCTGCGCCGTGTTCATGCTCTGGACACTGGGCGAGAGCCTCGGCGCGGAGGCGCTGCTGATTGGTGTGTTCGCGGCGGTTCTTCCGGTCCCGGTGCTGGTCGCCTGCTTCCTCTGGCTTGATCGGTACGAGCCGGAGCCGCTGCGGTACCTGGTCTTCTGCTTCGCCTGGGGTGCGTTCGTGGCCACTGCGGTGTCGCTGACGGTCAACACCTTCGCCGCGAACCGGTTCGAGGCGGCGGGTCTGCCGACCGCGCTCACGGCGGTCTTGGTCGCGCCCTTCATCGAGGAGCTGACCAAGGCGCTGGGGCCGATCCTGCTGCTGATCTTCCGGCGTCGGGAGATCTCCGGAATCACCGACGCCCTGGTCTACTGTGGGCTCTCCGCGATCGGTTTCGCGATGGTGGAGAACATCCTCTACCTCGGCGGGATCGGATATCGGACGGGTGTGGAGGAGTACGGCCCGGCGACCGGCACGCAGCAGGTCATCGCGATCTTTATCTTCCGGATCCTGCTCTTCGGGTTCGCCCACCCGCTGTTCACCTCCATGACCGCGGTGGGGCTGGGAATCGCCGCCCGTAGCGCCGATCGGCGGGTACGGGTGCTGGCACCCGCGGCCGGCCTGCTGCTGGCGATGATGCTGCACGGTGCCTGGAACCTGCTGCCGACGTTGACCCAGGCCACCGGGCAGCTGTTGATTCAGCTCTACGGCCTCATTGGCGTCATGGTGCCGATCTTCTTCGGCATGGTTGCGCTGGCGGTTTGGTTGCGATCCTGGGAAGGGCGACTCACCGAGCGGACCCTGCCCGACTACGTCCGTTCCGGTTGGCTCACCCCGCCGGAGGTGGCGGCGTTGAGCAGTCTCGGACGGCGGCACGCCGCCCGGGTGTGGGCCAAGCGGGTCGGCGGCGACCAGGGGCGGAAGGCGATGCGCGGTTACCAGTTCGCGGCCACCCGGCTCGCGTTGCTGCGCGACGGGATGCGCCGTGGGCTGGACGATCGCCCGGCGGAGCGGGAGCGGGCCGTGGCCGAGGAGCGGTACCTGCTGGAACTGATGAGCGGCTACCGAGCGTTCTTCGTTGGCCGGGATCCGCGCGCCCCGGCTGGCGTATGGGACGGGCACCGCTACCACCTGCGGTTCCCGGATGGGTCGCAGCGCGCGGTAGCGGCGCCGGAGGAGCCGGTGGTACCGATTCCGGTCGTGCTGGCGCCGCCTTCGCCGCCCGCGTTCCCGCCCGGTTATCCGCCACCGCCCGGTTATCCGCCGCCGCCTGGTCATCCGCCGCCCGGCTGGTACGGGCCGCCCACCTCCGGGCGCCCCGGCCAGTTCTGACCGCGGTCCTGCCTGGCGCCCGTTTGGCGGCGTCAGGCAGGACCAGATGGTCATGTCATGAGGCTGGTGAGGAAGTCGCCGAGGCCCTGTGCCATCGCCATCAGCACGCCCCCGATCGCTTTGACCATCTCCGCCGCGCCCTCGGGTCGGAACGCCATGAAGTAGATCAGGAACGCGATGAAGCCCCAGAACAGCAGCTTCTTGAGCAGTACCGGCATCGTCCCTCCCCAGGGCACCTGGTGCGGCTAACTTCCCGGGAAGGAGCAGAGCAAACGGCTACCGGTGGAGGCCGGTGGACTCTGGGGCTACAGGTAGAGGCCGGTGGAGTCCGGTTCGACGCGTTCGGCGGCGACGGCGTGCACATCCCGCTCGCGCAGCAGCACGTATCCGCGGCCGTGCAGCTCGACTTCGGAGCGGTCGTCGGGGTCGAACAGGACCCGGTCGCCGGAGACGATGGAGCGGACGTTCGGCCCCACCGCCACCGCGGCTGCCCAGGCCAACCGCTTGCCGACAGCGGCGGTCGCCGGAATCACGATGCCGGCAGTAGAGCGACGCTCACCTTCACTGCCCTCCATGCGGACCAGTACCCGATCGTGCAGCAGCCGGATCGGCAGGCCGGAGTCGAGATGCTCGTCGTTCGTCACGGGGGGAGACGCTACCGTGTCCAGCTCCGCCGTCCGGCCGTGGTTCCCCGGTGGTGACCGCGGGCATCCAGGAAAAGATTTGCCCCACGCTGGTTAGGTTGACGGCGTATCCTGTCCGACCAACCGGTGAGCGGGAACGCTTCGACGCCAGGAGGTGCGCTTGAGCCGTCTCGAGCGGATGCGTGAACGGCTTCGTCACGCGTACCAGTCGGTGCGGTCCCGGCGGAGATCGGCGGGCCTACGCGCCGGGACGCCCGCTACCGCCTCGCCAGCTTCGCCCAGGCCGGCACCAGCCCCGCCGCCACCTCCGGCGGTCGGCACGAAGACATCCGCACCGCTGCACAGCTCGACGACCAGCCGGGACGACGCGGACGTGCCGCACGCGCTCCGTGTCGGGGCGGCGTGGTCCTGGCGGCTGCTCGCGATCGGGATCGTCGCCTGGGCCTTGTTGCGGGTGATGGGTCAGGTCCGGATCGTGATCATCCCGCTGGCCATCGCGCTGTTGCTGTCGGCACTGCTGGCCCCAGCCGTTGGCTGGCTGCTCCGGGCCCGGTTCCCGCGGTCGCTGGCGACCGCCGTGGTGCTGGTGGGCGGGTTGGCCGCAGTGATCGGCACGCTGACCCTGGTGGTCAACGAGTTCATCCAGGGTTTGCCGGTGCTGGGCGAGAAGTCGTCCCAGGGCGTACGCCAGATCCAGAACTGGCTGAGATCCGGCCCGCTGCGCCTCGAGGACGAGCAGCTGGACAGGTACATCAACGATGTCGAAGGGTGGCTCAACGAGAACATCGATGGGCTGACCAGCGGGGCGCTCTCCACCGCGGCCACCGTGGCCGAGGTGTTGACGGGCACGATCCTGGTGCTTTTCGCGACCTTCTTCTTCCTTCGTGACGGCAACCGGATCTGGCGCTTCCTGGTCCGGCTGATGCCGGTCAACGCCCGTTGGAAGGTCGACGACGCCGGTCGGGCGTCCTGGCAGACGCTCGGCGCGTACGTTCGGGCCACCGTGCTGGTGGCCTGCATCGACGCGCTCGGCATCGGCATCTTCCTGGTGATCTTCGAAATCCCGTTCGCGCTTCCGCTCGCCGCGCTGGTCTTCCTCGCCTCGTTCATCCCGATCATCGGGGCGACCTTGTCCGGCGGGGTCGCGGTGCTCGTTGCCCTGGTGGACAGCGGACCGATCACCGCGTTGATCATCCTGGGCGTGGTAATCGGTGTGCAGCAGCTTGAGGGCCACGTGCTCCAGCCATTGATCATGGGGCGGGCGGTGGCCATCCACCCGCTCGCGGTGATCGTCGGTATCGCCGCCGGCGTGGTACTCGCCGGGGTCACCGGGGCGCTGATCGCGGTGCCGTTGATCGCGGTGCTCAACACGGCGGTACGCCGTCTCGCCGCCCGTACCGTCCCGGAGACCCCATCGGACGCTGTCGTCGTCGCGAGCAGGGCCCCCTGATCTGTCCGCGGCTGTCGTCGCGTTGACCCGCGGCGTGGTGTGCTACTCGGTCATGCCTTGGCGAGGCGTTCGAGGGCGCCGCGGGCCACGTCGGGACGGGTCGTGTACCAAAACGGCGGAAGCGACCGGCGGAGGAACGGGCCGTATCCTCGGGCATTCTCCAGCCGGGAGTCGAGCACCGCGACCACCCCCCGGTCGTCGGTGGCGCGAATCAGCCGGCCCACGCCCTGGGCCAGCCGGACGGCTGCGATCGGCACGCTGACCGCGGCGAACCCCGATCCACCAGTGGCGTCAACGGCGGCGGCGCGGGCAGCGGCGAGTGGCTCATCGGGTCGCGGGAAGGGCAGCCGGTCAACGACCACCAGTTGACAGGCGTCGCCCGGCACATCCACCCCCTGCCAGAGCGACATCACCCCAAACAGGCAGCTCGCCTGTTCTTCGCGGAACCGGCGAACCAGCAGTGGCAGCGCCTGCTCGCCCTGGAGCAGCACGGGCAGGTCGGTGCGTTCCCGGAGCAGCTCCGCCGCCTGCTGCGCGGCCCGCCGGGACGAGAAGAGCCCGAGTGTCCGTCCGCCGAGCGCCTCGACCAGCTCGAGGAGCTCCGCGCCGGCCGCGTCGGGCAGCCCGGAGGCGCTGGGCCGGGGGAGGTGCGCGGCGACGTAGAGGATCCCCTGTCGGGCGTAGTCGAACGGAGAGCCGACGTCGAGCGACTGCCAGTCGGGACCGGAGGTGACGGGTGCCTCGGTTGTGGCAGCCGGCACCTCCAGGCCCAGAGCCCGGGCAACGGTGTCGAAGCGGCCCCCCAGAGTCAGGGTGGCCGAGGTGGCGACGACGGTGCGTTCTTCGTAAAGGTGGGTGGCGAGGGTGCCGGACACCGAGAGCGGGGCGACCACCAGTGCCCGTCGCCCGGTGGCATCGTTGCGCTCCACCCAGGCCACGTCGTGGTCTGCCTCCTCCAACAGCCGCTGCGCGGTGCCGGACAGCTCGTCGAGCACCGCCTTGGCCTGCTGCTTGCGGACCGGGTCCGGGTCGTCAGCCTTGACCTCACCGATCGAGTCGAGGGCCGCGCGGGTCGCGGCGTCGAGCAGCGTGCACGCCTCCTGCAGCGGGGTCGGCAGCCCGGTGGTGAGCCGACCTGCGGGTGCCTCGGCGAGCCCGACGGCCAGGGCGTCACCCGCCGCGGTGAGCGCCTCGGCCGTCTCGGGGCGGAGCAGTGGGCGGGCCTGGCGGGTGGATCGGTCGATGGATTCCGGCACCAACTCTGCCTGCGCGGCGGAGGAGACCCGGTCGGCCAGTTCGTGCGCCTCGTCCACGATGAGCAGCTGGTGCGGCGGAACGATGTGTCGTCCGGCGAGCATGTCCACCGCGAGCAGGCTGTGGTTGGTCACCACGACGTCGGCCTCGCGGGCGCGGGCCCGGGAGGCGTCGGCGAAACACTCGGCGCCGAACGGGCAACGGGCCGTACCAACGCACTCCCGCGCCGGCATGGACACCAGACGCCAGGCCTGCTCGTCAACGCCGGGATCAAGTTCGTCCCGGTCGCCGGTGTCAGTCTTCTCGGCCCAGTCGCGGAGCCGCTGGACCTGCCGGCCGAGGCGCCCGGCCTCGCCGAGCCACGCCGTGCCGCCCGGCTTCGGCGAGTCGAAGAGGGTGTCGCCGGGCTCCTCCTCGGTGGCGTTGTCGAGCCGGGCCAGGCAGAGGTAGTGGTGCCGCCCCTTGAGTACCGCGAAGGTGGGTCGTCGGCCGAGCAGCGGCTCCACCGCGTCGGCCAGCCGGGGAAGGTCGTGGTCAACCAGTTGGGACTGGAGCGCGAGGGTGGCGGTGGAGACCACCACCGGGCCGTCAACGGTGAGCGCGGGCGCCAGGTACGCCAGGGATTTGCCGGTGCCGGTGCCCGCCTGCACCAGTAGGTGCTCGCGGGCGGCTACGGCTGTCTCAATCGCCGTCGTCATCTCCTGCTGGCCCGGGCGCGCCGCGCCTCCGGGGACCGCGTTGACCGCCGCGGCGAGTAGGTCGGCTCCGGTCACCCCACCGCCGGAGCGCCGGCTGCCGGTTCGGGACTGTGGGCTGGCGGAATCGGTGGCGGCGCGGGGCGGGGTCACCGTGCGACGGTACCGGTCCGCGCCGACGGTCGGCTCCCGGCGGGCGGCGCGGCGCCGTCACGGTCCGACATCTGACCGGTGGCGTCCGGTTATCTCCTTACTTCGTCGGATCGGCCGAATCGGCTAGGGTGCCAGTCATGCCGAGCGACGTGGTCCGCGTGATCTACCGCAAGTACGACGGCAGCGCCCACCGCGACTACCCGGCCCGCCGGCTCGCCGAGGATGACCTCGGCGTCTGGCTCGGTGTGCCGCTCGGCACCCCGTCGGTCTACCACGGCCGCCCCTCCGTCGAGCAGATTCCGTTCGTGCTCCTGGTGCCGCATCACGGGTGGTGGACCGGCATGTTCAACCCACCGCCGCGGACCAGCGAGGTCTACTGCGACATCGCCAGTCCAGCCCACTGGGAGAACGACGACACCGTGCACCTCTTTGACCTTGACCTTGACGTGGTGCGCCGACGTGGCTCCGGTCTGGTGGAGCTGCTGGACGAGGACGAGTTCGCTGAGCACCGCAAGCGGTTCGGCTACCCGGACGAGGTGGTTACCGAGGCGCACGCCGCTGCCCACTGGCTGTTCGCCGCGTTGGGCGACGGCACCGAGCCGTTCGCCACGTCGTACCGGAAGTGGCTGGCGCTGGTCGTCTGAACCGGCTGGCTGGCCCTTGACCCTCCGTGACACACCCGGCGTGGGTTTGATGAAGCTTGCCGGGCCCGGGGCCGGTCGTGGCCCGGCCCCGGGGCTGGTGTGAGGAATGTCGCTGCCCCTCCGTGAGGGCAGCTCGGCAGCGTGCGTGACGGCATGTCCACGCCCTCGTGGGTCCGTGGGAGATGTTCGGTATCGGAGCGCGAGGGTATCCGCCTGCCGGCTCGGTGCCGGGCCGGAACGGAGGATCCACACCGATAAAGGTGAACAGAGCGTTAATTGAAAGTGAACGGGAGTGGGCTAGTGGTGGGCCGGTTCATTCGGCGTTTTGGCGGCACCTAGCATTCCCACTCAGGTCACCCCGCGAGGTGGCTGCCACCCCCCACCGACACGACGAGGTCCGTCCTGTGAAGTTTTCCTTCCGCCCGAACGAGGGTGCCTTCTACGAGCTCTTCACCAGGGCCGCGCAGAACTTGGTGCGGGGCACCGAACTCCTCAACGAGCTGGCCCTGCCCGGCGTGGAGGTGCAGTCGGTCAGCGAGCGGCTCACCGAGGTGGAGCACGACAGCGATCAGATCACCCACGAGCTGTACAAGAAGATCAACTCTACCTTCATCACGCCGTTCGACCGGGAGGACATCTACCGGCTCGGCTCGCTGCTCGACGACGTCATGGATCACCTGGAGGCGGTCGGAAACCTGCTCTATCTGTACGGCCTGACCGAGCTGCCGTCGCTGCCGCGGGAGATGCACGAGCTGGTCAACGTCTTGGACCAGCAGGCGAGGCTGACCGCTGAGGCGATGCCCCGACTGAGGTCGATGCGGGACCTCGAGGACTACTGGATCGAGTGCAACCGGCTGGAGAACGACGGCGACCAGGCGTACCGGATGTTGCTGGTCCGACTCTTCTCCGGTGAGTACGACGCCTTGACCGTGTTGAAGATGAAGGAGGTCGCCGACGAGCTCGAGGCCGCCTGCGACGCCTTCGAGCACGTGGCGAACACCGTCGAGACAATCGCGGTCAAGGAGTCCTGATCCGTGACCCCTGAACTCGTCGCCGTGCTGGCGGTGATCGCAGTCGCGTTGGTCTTCGACTACACGAACGGATTCCACGACGCCGCCAACGCGATCGCGACCAGCATCTCCACCCGAGCGCTGACCCCCCGGGTCGCCCTGGCCATGGCGGCCGTCGGCAACTTCATCGGCGCGCACTTCGGCGCGGAGGTCGCCAAGACCGTCGGCAGCGGCCTGGTGAAGTTGCCCACCGGGACGCCCAGCCTGGCCATCGTCTTCGCCGGTGTGGTCGGTGCCATCGTCTGGAACCTCATCACCTGGTACTTCGGTCTGCCGTCGTCCTCGTCGCACGCCCTGATCGGCGGTCTGGTCGGCGCCACCGTGGCGGCGTCGGGCGCGGTGCTGTGGATGGGCATCGGCCAGAAGGTCGTCCTCCCGATGGTCCTGTCGCCGATGGTCGGTCTCCTCCTCGGTTACCTCGTCATGCTCGCCGTTCAGTGGATCTTCCGGCGGGGGCATCCGGGCAAGCTCAACCGGGGCTTCCGGTGGGCTCAGAGTGCCTCGGCGGCGGCCATGTCGATCGGCCACGGCATGCAGGACGCGGCGAAGACGATCGGCATCGTGGTACTCGCCCTCTTCGTCGGGGGCTTCCAGGACGATCCGACGTACATCCCGGAGTGGGCCTTCTGGACCTCTGCGGCGGTGCTCGCCGCCGGTACGTACGCCGGTGGGTGGCGGATCATCCGGACCCTGGGCCGGAAGATCATCGACCTGCGTCCGCCAGAGGGCTTCGCCGCCGAGACCGTGGCCAGCTCGGTGCTCTACTTCAACGCGCTGGTGCTGGGCGCACCGATCTCCACCACCCACACCATCACCTCGGCGATCATGGGTGTTGGTGTCACCAAGCGGCTCTCCGCGGTTCGTTGGGGGGTCGCCGGCAACATCGTGGGCGCCTGGATTCTCACCTTCCCGGCTGCCGGCAGCATCGGCGCCCTGACGTACTTCCTGGTTCGACCGTTGTTCAGCTGAGGCGCGGGCAGGGGCGCTGGGCGTTGCGCCGGCTGGGATCTAGGCTCTCTCCATGACGAGCGACGGCGATGGTTTCCCTGCCCCATCGGCGCTGGTGGAACACGCCCGCCGGTTCCGCGAGCAGGGGGGCACGCCGGCGGTACCCCGGGTGGCGGCCACCGTACTGCTGCTTCGCCCAGCCGACGATGTTGCCGGTGCGGGCAGCGGGATGGATCGGCCGAACGGCCTCTCCGCCCCGCCGTCCGCCCGCCCGTACGGCTTCGAGGCGTATCTGATCCGGCGGGTCGCAGCGATGGCCTTTGGCGGCGTGTACGCCTTCCCCGGTGGCGGCGTGGACCCATCGGATTCGACGGCCCACGTTGACTGGGCCGGGCCGACCCCGGCCCAGTGGGGAGCCCGGCTGGGGCTGGCTCCGACGTCGGCGCAGGCGGTCGTCTGCGCCGCCGCGCGGGAAGTGTTCGAGGAGGTCGGAGTCCTGCTCGCCGGCCCGGACGCCGACACGGTCGTCGGTGATGTGTCCGGCGCCGACTGGGAGACCGCCCGGGTGGCCCTGGAACGGCGTGAGGTGGGCTTTGCTGACCTGCTCGCCCAGCGCGGGCTCACCCTCCGGTCGGATCTGCTGCTGCCGTGGAGCCGGTGGATCACACCCGAGTTCGAGCCGCGTCGTTTCGACACGTACTTCTTCGTCGCCCGGCTGCCGGTGGGGCAGCGTACCCGGGATGTCTCCGGTGAGGCGGACCGCACGCTCTGGATCTCCCCGGCCGACGCCTGCGCCGGGGAGCTGACCATGCTCCCGCCGACCCTGGTCACCCTCGGCCAGGTGGCAGCCTGTCGGGATCTGGCCGGTGTTGTCGCCGCCGCGGCGACCCGCGATGCGGCGAGTCCGGTGACCCCTCGGCTGGAGGACTCCGGCGCGGGGCCACCCCGGTTTCTCCTGCGCTGACTGGTCAGTCAGGGACGTCGCCCATCGCCGGTGCCGGATTCGGCTGATCCGTGCCGCAGCCGGTAGGTTGCTGTCTATGCGATGGGGCTGACTCGTGGTTCGCCAAGGCGTACCCGCCCTCGGGACGATGGCGGAGCCGCGAGGCGAACAGGTGGAGGCACGATGGTCCGGAGCGGCTACGACGAGCAGCTTGATCGGTTGACTGGCGCCCTGGCCGTGATGAGCCGGGAGGCCGCGGCGGCGATCCGGGGTGCGGGCACCGCGCTTCTGGACGTGAACCGGGAGGCGGCCGAGCAGGTCGTTCGGAACGACGCCGTCCTTGATCAGCTTCGCTGGGATATCGAGGCGGCCGTTCCGGAGCTGCTCGCTCGGCAGCAGCCGGTCGCCTCGGACCTGCGCCTGGTGCTCTGCGCCATCCGGATCGCGGCCGACCTCGAGCGGATGGGTGACCTCGCCGTGCACATCGCCAAGGTCGTGCAGATGCGGTACCCGGTCATGGTCGTGCCTCCGCCGGCGGCGGTCGTGGTGACGGAGATGGCCGAAGCGGCTGCGCGGATCGCGGAGAAGGCCTCGACCGTGCTCACCACCCGTGATCCGCTGACCGCCATGCAGATCGGGCTCGACGACGACGAGGTCGACACCGCCCAGTCGCGCCTGCTGTCGCTCCTTCTGGCCAGCTGGCAGTACGGGGTGGAGAGCGCCATCGACCTCGCCCTGGTCGGCCGCTATTACGAGCGGTACGCGGACCACGCGGTCAACGTGGCGCGTCAGGTGGTCTACCTGGTAACCGGAACGATTCGGCTCTAGGGCGGTCGCGTCGAAGGCCCTGCCTGGGACGACCGGGCAGGGCCTTCGACGCGACCAGGATCCGGGTCCTCGACAAGGGGCATCGGGGGATGCAGTGGTCCGAAAGTCACAAAGCTGAGCCTCCCGGCCACGGTCTTCGTCGCGGAGTTCACCTTTCGTTCACTTAGCGCCGGTCGCGCGGCTACCTGGGCCTTCTACCTTGACTTCTCGTACGGCCCGGACGGGCTGGCACTCCCCGATAGAGAGGCTTACCTGGTGAACCGCAACGTGCTTTCGCGGCGCATCCTCGCCGGCACCGCGCTCGCCGCGCTCGCGCTTACCGGCTGCAGCAGCAACAACAACGAAGACGCCGATGGTGGCGAGAAGCTTTCGGGTGAAGTCAAGGTCAACGGCTCCAGCACGGTCGCGCCGCTGAGTGAGGCCGCTGCCACCTTCTACCGCGAGGTTCAGAGCGGCGTCAACGTCTCCGTCGGCACCTCCGGCACCGGCGGCGGCTTCGAGCGGTTCTGCAAGGGGGAGACCGACATCTCTGACGCCTCCCGTCCGATCAAGGACTCGGAGATCGAGGCCTGCGAGGCGGCCGGCATTCAGTACAAGGAGCTGATTGTCGCCAACGACGCCCTCACGGTGGTCGTCAGCAAGGACAACGACTGGGCCGACTGCCTCACGGTTGACCAGCTCAAGGCGATCTGGGAGCCGAACTCCCAGATCACCAGCTGGAACCAGGTCGACCCCAGCTTCCCGGACGAGCCGCTGAAGCTCTTCGGCCCGGGTACCGACTCCGGCACCTTCGACTACTTCACCGACGAGATCAACGGTGAGGAGGGCGCCAGCCGCACCGACTACACCGCGTCGGAGAACGACAACGTCGTCGTGCAGGGCGTTGCCGGCACCAAGGGTGGCCTGGGCTACTTCGGCTTCACCTACTTCGAGGAGAACGCGGACAAGCTCAAGGCGCTCAAGGTTGACGGCGGCTCCGGCTGCGTCGAGCCGAGCCTGAAGACCGCGCAGGAGAACACCTACCAGCCGCTGTCGCGGCCGCTGTTCATCTACGTCAGCGACTCCGGTGTCAAGAAGGAGCAGGTCGCGGACTTCGTCACCTTCTACATCGAGCGGATCGACGACATCGTCACGGAGGCGCAGTACGTCCCGCTCACCGAGGAGCAGAAGAGCACCCTCCAGGCTGAGTTCGACGCCCTGAAGGCTGCGGCCTGACGTGGCCATCAGCACCTCGAACGCCGGTTCCGCCGCGGGCAGTGCCCTGCGGCGGGGCCGGCGTCGCCCCGTTGACAGCACCGTCAAGGTCCTGCTCGTCGCTGCCGCGTTGGTTTCGGTCGCCACCACGATCGGGATCGTCATCGCGCTGGTGCAGCCAACGATCGGGTTCTTCCAGCAGGTCAGCATCGTTGAGTTCGTCACCGGCACGAGCTGGACGCCGACCTTCGCGCAGAAGGCCTACGGAGTCCTGCCCCTCGTCGCCGCCACGCTGACGGTGACGGGCGTCGCGCTGGCCATCGCCGTTCCGCTCGGCCTGGGCTCGGCGATCTACCTCTCGGAGTACGCCAACCCGCGTACCCGCAAGGTGCTCAAGCCGATCATCGAACTGCTCGCTGGCGTGCCGACGGTCGTGTACGGCTTCGTCGCGCTCTTCGCGCTCAACCCGCTGCTGCAGAAGTGGTGGCCGACCGACAACGGACCGGCCTTCCAGAACCTGCTCATCGCGGGTATCGCGATGGGCATCATGATCGTGCCGACCATCGCCAGCATCTCCGAGGACTCGATGGCCGCTGTTCCGCGCAGCCTGCGCGAGGGCGCGTACGCGTTGGCCTCCACGAAGATGCAGGTGTCCACCCGGGTGGTGGTGCCGGCGGCGATGTCCGGCATCGTCGCCGCGGTTGTTCTGGGTATCTCCCGCGCGGTGGGGGAAACCATGATCGTTACGATCGCGGGTGGTCTCACCTCCGACCGGATTGTCCTCAATCCGCTGGAGGGGGCGGCGACCATGACCGCCTTCATCGCCAACATCTCCTCGGGCGACATCCCGGTCGGGTCGCTCGACTACGACTCGGTCTTCGCCGTCGGTGCGCTGCTGTTCCTCATCACCTTCGCGCTGAACGCGGTGTCGATCCGGATGGTCCGTCGTTTCCGGGAGGTCTACGAGTGAGCACCCCCACCATCACCACCGAGACCCGGCCGGATTCCTCCGCGTCGGGTAACGCGCTGACCCAGCGCCGAAGCCGGCCAGGTGAGGTCGCGTTCCGGCTGGCGATGCAGGCCTGCCTGCTGATCGCCTTCGGTGTACTCGCCGCCCTGCTGACCTGGGTGCTCGTCAAGGGCTGGAATCGGCTGGACTCCCGGCTGTGGACCGAGATGCCCACCGGTCTGGTGAGCAGGCTGGACAGCGCCGGTGTGCAGTCCGCGCTGGTCGGCACGCTGTGGATCATTTCGCTGGTCGCGGTGATCTGCCTGCCGATCGGCATCCTGTCCGCGATCTACCTGGAGGAGTACGCGGACAACACCCGCTGGTACAACCGGCTGCTGGAACTCAACATCCAGAACCTTGCCGGGGTGCCATCGATCATTTTCGGTATTCTCGGCCTGGGGATCATCGCCCGGGCGCTCGGCCTTGGGTTCACGGTCATCACCGCGGCGATCGTGCTGTCGCTGCTGGTCCTGCCGGTGGTCATCATCGCCACCCGGGAGGCCATCCGGGCGGTGCCGCAGTCGATCCGGCACGCCTCCTACGCCCTCGGTGCGACCAAGTGGCAGACCGTGTCGCGGCAGGTGCTGCCGTCGGCGGTCCCGGGGATCGCCACCGGGTCGATCCTGGCCCTGTCCCGTGCGATCGGAGAGGCCGCCCCACTGATCGTTCTCGGCGCGGTCACCTTCATCACCTTCAACCCGGACGGGCTGGACAGTGGGTACACCGCGTTGCCGATCCAGATCTACACCTTCATCACCCGCTCGCAGTCGGAGTACACGGAGCTCGCTGCCGGTGCCATCGTCCTGCTGCTGGCGATTGTGCTCGCGATGAACTCGATCGCGATTTTCGTTCGTAACCGGTTCGAGAAGCGCTGGTGAGTAGTCCGATGACGGACCACCGGCTCCACCGTCCTACCCACCCCATCCAGAGGTGAGCACCGTGAACCCCACCGACACCACCAACCGCCCCGGCGTCAGCATCGCCGGCGTTGGCGCCCAATCGACCGGAACCCCTAAGTCCGACGCGGCGGACCCGGTGATGGAGCTCTCCGGAGTCAGCGTGTACTACGGCGCCTACGAGGCCGTGCGCGACACGTCGATGCCGATCCAGGAGAAGCAGATCACGGCCATGATCGGTCCTTCCGGGTGTGGCAAGTCGACCATCCTGCGGTCGTTGAACCGGATGAACGACCTCATCCCCGGAGCCCGCGTCTCCGGCTCGGTGACGTACCACGGCCAGGACCTGTACGTTAAGGACGTCGACCCGATCGAGGTCCGGCGCCGCATCGGCATGGTCTTCCAGAAGCCGAACCCGTTCCCCAAGTCGATCTACGACAATGTGGCCTACGGGCCCCGCGTGACTGGCATGAAGGTCTCCAGCATGGATGACCTGGTGGAGAAGGCGTTGCGCGACGCTGCCCTCTGGGACGAGGTCAAGGACAAGCTCAAGACCAGTGGTCTGGCCCTCTCCGGCGGTCAGCAGCAGCGGCTCTGTATCGCCCGGACGATCGCCGTCCGACCCGAGATCATCCTCATGGACGAGCCCTGCTCGGCGCTCGACCCGATCGCCACGGCGAAGATCGAGGACCTGATGTCGGAGCTGTCGAATGACTACACGATCGTCATCGTCACCCACAACATGCAGCAGGCGGCCCGGGTAAGCCACTACACGGCCTTCTTCACCGCCGAGGTGGACGAGCGGCAGGAGCGGCACGGACGGCTGGTCGAGTTCAGCCAGACAGGCAAGCTCTTCACCAACCCAGCGGACAAGCGCACGGAAGACTACATCACCGGCCGCTTCGGCTGATCCCGCGGCCGGTGTCGATGAATAGCGTCGTCGAGAACACCAAGGGTGACTATCGAACGGAGGGCAGATTTCTCCTTTTTGTGGTGGATGAAGACAAGGTTGCCGGCCCGGAGTTGGTGACGGAGCTATCCGCTCTCCGGGTGCAGGGGCGGTACTTCCCACACGCTGCCGAGGCGCTGCTGGCCGCTGGTGCCCTGCAACCGGACGCGGCCGTCGTGTCGGCTGGGCTCACCACCATGGCCAGCACCGAGTTGGTCCGGCTGCTGGTCGGGCAGGCCGGCATCCCCACCCTGGTCGGGGTGGGGGATGACGACGGGTCGGTGGCCGTCGGGGCGCTCCGGGCTGGCGCCACGGCCTGCGTTCGACGGCCGTACCGGGTGGACGAGGTGGTGCCGATCCTGCGTGGGATCCGGCCGGAGACCGCCGGCAGTCTGGACCCGCCGGTTGAGCTGGGCGGTCTCCGAATGGAACCGGCCACCTACGAGGTGACGCTGCACGGCCGGCCAGTGTCGTTGCCGTTGAAGGAGTTCCGGCTCCTGTACTTCTTCATGACGCACGCCGATCGGACGGTCAGCCGGGAACAGCTGTTGTCGGCGGTGTGGGATGGGTCGACGGGGGAGAGCTCGAACACTCTCACGGTGCACATCAAGCGGCTCCGCAAGCGACTGGAGGCGGAGGGGGAGCCGCAGCCGCTCATCATCACGGTGCGGGGGCTGGGCTACCGATTCACCCCGCCGGAGCAGATGGAGCCGTCCTCGACGACCCCGCTGTGACGCCGCGGGGACGGCCACCCCTGCGCCGAGGAAGCCTCGCGGCGGCCCGAGGTTGGTCGGGCCCGAAGCTCGCGGGCCCGGGGCCGGGCCCGAAGCTCGCGGGCCCGGGGTTGGGGGGCCGGAGCGGTGGTCCGAAACCGGGGACGGGCTGGCGGGTCGACGTCAGCCCAACTGGTAGTTGACGTGTGCCGACCATCGGGCGAAGCCGAGCCGCTCGTAGAGGGCCACGGCCGCGGTGTTGGACTCGTCCACGTAGAGCATCACCCGGTCCAGGCCCCGCTGGTCTCGTAGGTATGCCAGCCCGGCCGCGGTGAGTGCCTTGCCGAGCCCTCCGCCGTGGGCGGTTGGGTCAACACCCAGCACGTACACCTCGCCGATGCGGGCGGAGCCGGGCCGCTCGTGGATCTTTGTCCAGTGGAAGCCGAGTAGCTGTCCCGCCGGGTCGACGGCGAGGAGGAAACCAGCCGCGTCGAACCACGGCTCGTCGCGGCGTGCCTGGAGGTCTGCGGCGGTCCACTGGCCCTGTTCCGGGTGGTCGGCGAAGGCCTTGGCGTTGAGCGCCAGCCAGGCGTCGTCGTCGGCTCCGGGCCGGTACGCCCGCAGCGTCACCCCGTCTGGCAGGGGCGGCTCCGGGATCGGGGCGGTGAGTGGTCGGCGGAGCTGCCAGAGCACTCGGGCGCGCCGGTAGTCCAGGTCCACCGCGAGCGCGGCGGCGGAGGGGTGGTCGCCGTGCGCCCAGGCACGGAGCGGACCGGTGACGGCCGCGCGGACACTCCGGGCCAGGGCCCGTCCGGTTCCCCGGCGGCGGTACGCGGGGTGGACTGCCAGCTCCACCCCGGTGCCGGAGGTCGGGTTGGTGATGTCCAGGTGCGCGTACCCGGTCAAGGTGCCGTTAGCGGTGCGGGCGGTGAGGTGGTGGGTCGGCGCGTGCGGGTCGCGGAGCCGGAGCAGGGTGTGCTCGTCGAATGGGTCCGCACCGTCGGCGTCCCCCGCGGCTCGGGCGAGTGCCTGCACGTCGGCGATCTCCGGTGCGTTGAGCCGGTCGGTCCGGGTCACCCGGTCGCTGTCGGGTTCGGTGCTGTTCATCGGCTCACGGTAGCCCGGCCACCGGTCAGGTGATGCTGGGTGGCAGCGCCGCGACCGGGAAGCGGGTGATGAGCTCCGGCAGGATCTGGCTGAGCGCGTCCACGGTGTCCTGCCGGGGCCCGCCCCCATCGTGCAGGAGCACGATCGAGCCGGGTCCCACCTCGTCGAGCACGGTCGTCGCGATGGGGTCGGCGCCGGGTGTCTCCCAGTCCCGTGGGTCGATCGTCCAGTGCAGCGGGGTCAGGCCCAACTCCTGGGCCGCCGACACGACCGAGTAGGTCCAGGCGCCGCCGGGCTGGCGGTAGTAGGCGATGGGGGCGTCGGGGACGGCGGCGTGGATCGCGTCGCTGGTCCGGATCAGGTCCGCCCGGATCTCATCCGGGGACCGGGAGCCGAGGGCGATGTCATGGTTCCAGGTGTGGTTGCACAGGGTGTGGCCGTCGGCCACGATCGCTTGGATCAGCTCCGGGTAGGCGCTGGCGTTCTTGCCGGTCACGCAGAAGGTGGCGGTGACCCCGTACTCCCGTAGGGACGTGAGGATCTGTGGGGTGTACTGGGGGTTGGGCCCGTCGTCGAAGGTGAGGGCCACGGTCGAGGTTCCGGTGGTGCGCTGGGTGCCTTCGTCGTAGTAGTCGCTACTCGCGGTCGGCTCCGGAGCGGTCGGTTCGGCGGCGGCCGGCGAGCTCTCGTCAACCGCGGTCGGCTCCGGGACGGCTACCGTGCCGCCGTCGTGCGCCTCCGCGGTCGCGGAGCTGTCGTCGGGGGCCGGGGTCTCGGGCGCAGCTGGTTGGTCGGTCGGATGCGGCGTGGTGGCGCTGCTGGTGACCGGGGCCCCTGTCGGCGCGATTCCGCGCCCGATCGCGAACGCGGAACCGAGCAGCGCGATCACGACCACTGCTGCGATGGCGAGGGAACGGGTGGCTGGGGTGAACTGCCTCAGCCCGCCCATTCGGGTGGGTCCGCCGCCTTTCGTCTGCACCGTGTGTACCCCCGTACTTACCGGTAGAGCGGTCCTGGAACACGAGAATAATCCCGATTATCCGAATAATCGGGCAAATGGTTAATAGAGGATCAGACGGAGATCGGGGCGGGCTCCGACTCCGGTAGCGCCCGAGCGGGCGGGACGACGAGCTTGTAGCCGACCTGACGGACCGTACCGATCATCGACTCGTACTCGGAGCCGAGCTTGGCGCGCAGCCGTCGGACGTGCACGTCCACGGTGCGGGTCCCGCCGAAGTAGTCGTAGCCCCACACCTCGCGCAGCAACTGGTCCCGGGTGAAGACCCGACCTGGATGCTGTGCCAGGAATTTGAGTAGTTCGAACTCTTTGTACGTCAGGTCGAGGGGGCGACCCTTGAGTTTCGCGGCGTAGGTGTCCGTATCAATGGTCAACTCGCCGGCCCTGATCGAGCTGTCGGCCCCCATGGTGGTGTCCGCCAACCGTCCGATCACTAAGCGTAACCGGGCCTCAACCTCAGCCGGGCCGGCTGAGGCGAGGATTACATCATCGACTCCCCAGTCGGCGTTGAGCGCGATCAGTCCGGCTTCGGTGACGACCGCTATCAGGGGGGCGTTGAGTCCGGTGGCGTGCAGCATGCGGCAGGTGTCCCGGGCCTCGCTCAGCTCGGAGCGGGCGTCGATCACGACCACGTCCGGGCTGGGGCCGGCGACCAGGGTGCGTACGTCGCGCGGGGCGGTGCGGACCGAGTGGGGTAGTAGGTCGAGCGCTGGCAGCACAGCGGATGGTTCACCTGCGTGTGCCGTCACCAGAAGCAGGATCTCCACGATCACCTCCGTCCCGGCGGCGCGGTGGCCGCGCGTGACCAGCGCACGCTCCTCGCTGAGGGCACTGGGGTACTGCGTGGTCCCGGCGTCGCTGACGGGCGGGTAAACAGGTTGAGCCTAACCGATTGCCCTGCGTCAACCGTCAGTGCAAATCCGTTTTGTCTGTTATACCCATGACTGGGGGGTAGGTTTTAACGTCACCGAAACCGTGACGCCCGCGGCGCCCGTTCGGTCTGGCACGATCGGTGGGTGCTTCCCTCCCGCAGGCCCGAGACCGGCCGTGAGCCCTGGCCCGAACAGCCGTCCAGCGGTCCGCCCGCGCCGCGCGCCGGGGGGGACGACGGGGGGCCGGAGCGCGGCGGCACACGCCGGGTCCGGCGGGACGGGGAGCCGGGCCGCCGGCCTGCGGGCGACCCGGACGACGGTCATGACCAGGACGTGGAGGAGACCCCGCCGGTCGAGGTACGCCGGTCACTCGCGCTGGCCGTCGCCGGTTTCGCGGTGTTGCTGGGGCTGGGGCTGGTGCTGGCGGCGCAGACCAGCGGTCCCGGGCACCGGCTGCCGTTCACGGCCGTCATCCTCGGCGTTCAGGCGCTCTCGGTGCTGGCCTGGACAATGGCGTCTCGCCCACCGGCGTTGATGACGGTGGCCGGGGTGGGTGTGGCTACCGCGATCGTCGCCGACACCGTGGCTGTCCGCAGTGATCCGGCCCGGCTGATGCCGCTGGTGCAGGTCCTGCTGGTCGGCCTGGCCGCCGCAGTCGTGGGGCAGTTCGTCCGGCGGGTCGACCGGGCGCAGGTCATCGAATCGCTGCGCGGCACGATGCTCATCGTTGCCGGGTCCGTCGCCTTCCCCACCATGATCGTGCTTACCCGGATCCCGATGGGCACCCAGGTCATCATGGTCTGCCTGGTCGCGGCCGGGGTCGCGCTCGCCGTAGCCCGGATCACCGACGCGTTCGCCGCCTGGCCCCGGCTCGCCCCCCAGGTGCCGCGGGGCGCGGCTGGCGTGGTCGGCGGCGCCATGATCGGTACCATGGTCAGTGCTGTCTTGGGCAGCTATCTCGTCACCCCGTTCACCCCGACCCGGGCCGCGATCATGGGGCTGGTCGCGGCGGTCGTCGCCGTCCTGGCGGACCTCGCCGTCGGGTACGCGGAGGCGGGCCGGGTCATGGCCGGCGAGCCGTCCCCCAGGTGGGGGATCGGGCACATGCAAGGTCCGCTTACCGGCTTCGCTCTCGCCGCGCCGGCCGCGTACGTCCTGTGCAAGCTGGTCCTCTGAGCGGTCGGGACACCACCGGTCCGGGTAGCCTCGCCGCAGTAACGCGGTGCCGGCATGACGGCGGTGCCGGTAGTAGTGGCGGCGACAGGAGGAACTGTGACGACCGAGGAGCGCCCGTACCAGGACGAACGCCCCCGGCCGCAGCGCGGGCGGCGCGTACTCGTCGTGCTCCTGGTCCTGCTCCTGCTCCTGGTCGGGCTGCTGGTGGTGGCCGACCGGGTGGCGGCGGGGGTGGCCGAACGCGCACTGACCGAACAGGTCCGTGAGGAACTCGCCACGCAGGGCGTTCAGGCGGGGCCGCCCGAGGTGGAAATCGGCGGATTCCCTTTCGTCACCCAGGTCCTCGACGGCCGCTACGAGCGCATCTCCATCGGGCTCAAGGAGGTCCGGGGATCGGTCCAGGGTGATGTGCTGGCCCTACCGACCCTCGACATCGACGCCTACGACGTGACCGCCTCGCTGGACACCCTCCGCTCCGGCCGGGGTGGGGTGATCGCCGGTAGCGTCACGGGCACCGGCACCATCAGCTACGACAGCCTCGCCACCCGACTCGACCGGGAGGGGCTACAGCTGGGGGAGCGGGACGGCCGACTCGCGGTGACCGCCCCGGTGGACATCCTCGGGCAGCAAGTGCCGGTCAGCGGCACCGCCGACATCACGGTCGAGCAGGGCCAGGTGGCGTTGCGGTTCACCGGCCTGACCGCGGAGGGATTGCCGAACGGGTCGCTGGCCCGGATGTTGCTGAGCAACTTCGCGGAGGGCATCTCCGTTGACGTGCCCCTGCCGGCACTGCCGTTCGACCTCACCGTCAGTGAGGTCCGGCCGTTGCCCGAAGGGCTCCAGATCACCGCGGAGGCGGTTGAGGTGCCGATCAACGCGGCGAGCTGAGCCGGGTACGTGTCCCGGATGCTGGTTGAGTCCGTGGCTTACGGCGACATCATTGGTAGGCTCCCTGCCCATGGGGATGTTCCTCACCAAACGGCGCGCGGTCGACCTGTGCCGTGTGGCCGCCTGCCTGTGTCGCTCCGTCCGTTGACGGCGGGGTTGCTCTCGGCCGCCTGGTCCGGCCTCCCAGCACCCAGAGTCTGCGCACCCAGCCGGTGCCCCTCCTACGCCAAACAGCGGCGCCGTCACACGAACCCGTGATCCGATCCGAGCCATGGGTCCCGCGCGTGGTGACCATCGATGCACCACCGACTTCCGCGCGCTGGCTCACCATCCATCCTCACCAGGAGTGATCTGATGAGTCGTGATTCCGCACTCGTCTCGGCCGACTGGGCCGAGAAGAACCTCAACACCCCGGGTGTCGTCTTCGTCGAGGTCGACGAGGACACCTCGGCCTACGACACCGGCCACCTGCCCGGCGCGATCAAGCTGGACTGGAAGACCGACCTACAGGACCAGGTCCGCCGGGACTTCGTGAACAAGGACCAGTTCGCGGCGCTGCTCTCCGAACGGGGCATCGCCAACGGTGACACCGTCGTCCTCTACGGCGGCAACAACAACTGGTTCGCCGCGTACGCGTACTGGTATTTCGCGCTCTACGGCCACGGCGATGTCCGGCTGCTCGACGGCGGTCGTAAGAAGTGGGAGCTGGACGCCCGTCCGCTGACCACGGAGGCGGTGTCCCGCCCGGCGACCCAGTACGTGGCGCAGGAGCCGGATCACACCATCCGGGCGTTCCGCGACGAAGTGGTGGCCGCCATCGGTACGAAGAACCTGGTGGACGTGCGCAGCCCCGACGAGTACGCGGGGCGGCTGCTCGCCCCCGCCCACCTGCCGCAGGAGCAGGCGCAGCGCGCGGGTCACGTACCCACCGCGATCAGCGTGCCGTGGTCGAAGGCGGCCAACGAGGACGGCACGTTCAAGTCCGACCAGGAACTGCGCGAGATCTATGCCGCGGCCGGGCTGGACGACAGCCGGGAGACCATCGCCTACTGCCGGATCGGCGAGCGCTCCTCGCACACCTGGTTCGTGCTCCAGGAGCTGCTCGGCCACCGGAACGTGAAGAACTACGACGGCTCGTGGACCGAGTACGGCTCGCTGGTCGGCGTGCCGGTGACGCTCGGCGACGAGCCCGGGAAGGAGTGAACGTCATGACTGCTTCGACTGCGGCCGGGTGCGCCGCCCCGGATCAGGCCGCTCCGCTGCCGGCCAGCCTCGACCTGGAGAAGGAGACCGTCATCACCGGCGTTGTCCACGATGCCGCGGGTGAGCCGGTGACCGGTGCGTACGTCCGTTTACTCGACTCTGCCGACGAGTTCACCGCCGAGGTGGTCACCTCGCCGGCCGGGCAGTTCCGCTTCTTCGCGGCGCCGGGCACGTGGCGACTGCGTGCGTTGTCCCGGCACGGCAATGGCGACACCGTCATCACGGCCAGTCGGGGCATCAACGAGGCGGCTGTCACGGTCGCCGTCGAATGACACCACGCTGATCGGCTGCGGCCCGCTACCTCCGGTTGCGGGCCGCAGCCGTCCTGTTGCGTCGCGCGTGGCCGGTGATGGGCTGGAGGAACCGTCGGGAACAGTCGCCGTCGTGCTCGGGCCGCAGCAGGCAGCGCCAGCCGCGCGTCGGCAAGGTCGTCGGCGTGCAGGGTCACATGGACGACGAGGCGCGGTCGATCGTCGCTGTCGGGCGCGCTCATGCCCGTACGCCCGGGGTGAACCGGGACTGCCAGTCGCGCAGCGCCCGCTTGATCCGGATGTTCTCGTCCCGGGTCCTCCTCAGCTCGGTCTGTACCGCGGACAGGTCCGCCGCGACCCGATAGAGGAAGAGTTCCACCTCGGATGCGTCGAGTCCCCGCCGGACCTGCGGGAACTGTTGCTGGCGTACCTGTTCGGGGGTCAACGGCCAGTGGGTCGCCGACCGGTGGTGCCCGCCTGCGTTGCCGGCGTACGACCGGTGGCGGTCCACCTCGCTGTCGGTGCCGGTGGGGCGGCGCACGTTCGCACCGATCAGCGAGTCGGTGCGAGCAGTGGGGTGGCTCGGGGCGGGGCGGTCTCGCCAGCGACGGAATCGTCGGAACGGGTTACGCACGTCAACCACCTCTCCTGACCGGACGGGTCGGGGTGAGCCGTACCCACCCACCCCGACCGGGGGATCGAGCCCTTACTCGTTGCCACGCGAGGAGGACCTGGTGCTCAACTTATACAAGGAAGCCAAGATAGGCAAGGAACACCTTAAACTTGTTGTTCTTGTCTTTCTCGTGATCGAATCGGAGGTGCCACGCGAGGAGTGACATGCCAGCGACACCGGACTACATCCGGATCTCCGACGAGATCATTGATGACATCAGGTCAGGCCGATACGAAGCGGGGGACAAGCTGCCCTCGATCGCTCAGCTCTGCGAGCGGTACCACGTAAGCCCGTCCACGATCCAGCTCGTCAACGTACGGCTGGAGGCGCTGGAGGTGATCAACCGTCACCAGGGCAAGGGTGTCTTCGTGACCGATCCGAAGACGTGGCTCCGTAAGCCCTGACCCGCCGGTGCCGCCCGGCCTCGGGCAAGGCGCGCAACCGATGGTCGCGCGGCTGGCTGTTGACTGGCCGGTGCCACAGGCGTGGCGGTGGGGTGGACTACCGCCAAGGTTTGCTTGGCCTAATCCATCGGCTATGCCCGAAAGCTGCGCCAGGGCGCCTTGGGTGATTTGAGCGTAAAGCCGGCTTCCGTGTCCTCGGCGGTTGTCCTGTGGGAGCTATGCCGCAAGACGATGACAAATCGAACGTTCACTTTAACACTGTGAACTACTTGTCAGTGTGATCGTTCACCACATTCATCGTCCCGGCATTGATTTATCCCCGGTCCGGGTTCTAAGATTTCGCCGACTTCGATGTTCTCCCGTAGCCGCTGGTTGGCCGGTTGCCAGCCACCGGCCACCGGTGGAAGAAGGAAGGGGGCGGCTATTGTTCGCCTATGTCGTTCGAGCCCCTTTCCACTATGGAGTCAGCCCTCTGGGGGCTGCTAGGTAGCTTTATTGTGGAAGCACTCGAACTTGGCGCTGCGCTGCGCCGCGCGAAAACCCTGCCATGGAACCGCCCCGATGAGCCGGGACTCCCCGCATACCTGGCCTCAGTCGTGCTCCGGCTCGCCGCTGGCGCAGGGCTCGCCGCCCTCATCGGAGCCGACGGGCAGCTAGCCAGCCCTTTCGCCGCCGGGCTCCTCGGCATCACCGCACCACTATTGATCGAGAAAATTCTGCGCCAGGTTGACATGGCGCCAGCCGAAGCCACCACACCGCACCACCACTCGACACTACCCCTCACCCGATCCGTACCACCCCCGATAGCAAAGGACCAGAAGCGGGCCCCGGGAGAAGCGGGCTCTTCCGATGTCGACTGACTCCTTCCGCCGCCAACTTGTGCTCGCGCTCGGTCGGTCCACCCCCGCTTTTCACTCACCACGAGCAGCCCGACCTGGCCGTTTAAGACACCTCATTGATGCCCTGAGCCGACGTACCCCAGCCTTCGCCAGCCAACAGACCGTAGATCTGTCCAGCGCTGATCTCCACCAGGACGACTCTCGCACCGCCGACCTCCGCAAGTCCGACCTGGCTGGCGTCGAGCTCAACAACAGGGATCTTCGCGAGACTGATCTCGCCGGTGTCAACCTCGCCCGCGCTAATTTCGCTGGCGTTGACCTCACCGGTGCGAACCTTGCCGGTGTCGACCTCCGCGGCGCGGACCTCACCGACGTCGACCTCACAGGCGCGAACCTTGCCGGTGTCGACCTCCGCGGCGCGGACCTCACCGACGTCAACCTCACTGGCGCGCTGCTCATCGGTGCCGACCTCACCGGTGTTGACCTTGCCGGCGTCAACCTGGCCGGTGTTGACCTTCGCGGAGTCAATCTCACCGGCGTCGACCTCACCAGCGCCGATCTTCGTGAGGCCAACCTCGATCGCGCCAACCTCACCGGCGTCAACCTCCGCGAGGCCAACCTCTACGGTGCCGTTCTCACCAGCACCACACTCGCGGGGGCACGGTGGGATTGGGCCACTATCTGGCCACCCGACCGGGCAGCGGAGATCTGGTTCCGGTCGGCGGAATGGCCGGATCAACCGGGCGTTTACGTCGTGCTACCAGACGCTGGCGGCCGGATTCGCCCATCCGTTGTCGTGTGACCGGGCACGTAGGCGTCGAGTGAACGCTGTCGCTGGTCTGGAGCGGCCTTTCGAGGGCCCGAGATCGCGGGCTCTGTAACCCATGAGCCGCAGGTGACGTCCGGGCTGGACGACACCTGCGGCAACGATCGGTGGCCTACTCAGATGGGTGACTCTTCGACGCCACCGAGGTAATGTGGCCGCGATCTGGAGTGGGCCGCCGATGGCCACATGAGTTTGTTGGCCACCGGCGGGGTTGGTTGGTTACTGGTGTGGTGTTGGGATGTTGTGTTGGGTGAATGTGGGTTCTGTGGTGGTCTTGGTGGTGGTAGTGGTCTCGTCTGCGGCGTAGAGGCGGATGGAGCCGTTGGTGTTGCGGGTTACGAAGGCGATTTGGTGGCCGTTTGAGTTTTGCCAGGTGAATGCGGTGGGATCGACGGGGTAGGTTTCTCCGGAGGTGACGGGTCCCCAGGTTGTCCAGGTGGTTGATCCTGCGGCGGTGTGGCGGGTGCGGTAGATATTGCCGTCGGTGGCGCGGATGAAGACCCAGGCGCGGCCGGTGGTGGGGCTGAGGATGGTGCTGGGTGATCCGTCCGGGGTGATTGAGTTGTCGCCGATTGTGGTCCAGGTGCCGGGCCAGGTGCCGTTGATGTTTTGTAGTTGGGTTTGGATGGTGCCGTTGGTGGCGTGACCGACGGCCATTACTCGGTACCCGGGTAGGAGGGTGGTGGTTAGTGAGCCGGTGAATTGGGTGTCGCCGAGGTCGGTCCATTCGGTGGTGAGAGTTCCGGCTTGCCAGGTGGCGGTTTGGACTTTGCCGGTGCTGGTGGTGGCGAGGATGGTGGCGGTGCGGTCAGGGCCGATTTGGGCGATTGGGGTGCCAGTTAGGCCGGTGGCGCCGGTGGAGGTCCAGGGTAGGAGTTCGCCGGTGGTTCCGTCTTGTTGGCGTGACCAGAGGGTGCCATTGGTGTCGTAGGCGAAGACGGCGAGGCTATCGTCGGAGAGTTGGATCGCGGCGGGGGCGGATTTCATTGCGCCGCCGAGTTCCAGCCAGGGTTTCCAGTCGGGGGAGGCGGGGGCTTTCTGGGTGAGTCGTTGGATGTCGCTGGTGCTGGTTTGGCTGAAGACGTTTACGTTGTCTTCGGCGTCCGCGACGAGGGCCGGGGTGCCCACGTGCACGATGTTGGCGGGGGCTGACCATTGGATTGTGGCGAGGGCGTCGGGGTTAGCCCGGCCGTGTCGGATTTGGCCGATGTTGTCGTTGTAGGCGATTTCCAGGGTGCCGAGGGCTGTTGAGGCTGCTGGGGCCTGCATCGCCGCGATCGGCATGTTCGGCTGCAACGGTATCGAAGGAAGCGCGGGGCTGCTGATCGCGCCCTGGTGGCAGGTGTTCGTGGTCGCGAAGATCTCGGGGAAACGCCATCCCCAGCCGGCCTTGTGGAAGACGAGCTCCCAGTCGAGCAGGTCTTCTCGGTAGCGGTACTGGTAGAGGTCGCCGTTGTCCAGGACGCCGTAGACGGTGTCACCGCCGGCGGAGAAGATACTGGTGTAGTAGCCCCAGCCGGAACCGACGTGGAGGTTGTAGCTGATCCATCGCTGCGTCGTCGGGTCGAAGCGATACCGGTAGAGACGATCGTCGGCGGCGCGGGCGTAGAGGACTCCCGGGGAGGTGGCGAACAGGAGGTTGTACCGGTCCCATCCCGTGTCGATCACTCGGCCGTCGATGGTCCATGTCTTTGACGATTCGCTGTAGCGGTGCCAGCGAAGCCTTCCGGTGTCGTCGATGGTGTAGAAGTCACCCGACTCGTCAATGGTGATCTTGTTGCGATTTGCTGATTCGGCGTACGACCCGAAGCTGGAGCTGATCTGCGGTCCTTGTGCGCCGTCGATCCTTTCCCACCCGAATCCGGTCCACCGGTAGCGGAACATTCCCTCCGATTTGATCCCGTAGACCCGTCCGTCGGGGCCCCCGAGGACGCGTCCGAACTGTTGCCAGCCGACTCCGATGGTGGTGGCGGCGGTCCACTCTCCGCTGCTGCCGTCGTCGTATCCCGGGGTTTCGTATTTTCGGTGAGTCAGTGTGCCGCTGCTGGTGGAGTTGAAAAACTGTGCCGCGCCGGTGCAGCTGAACGCATCTTCGGACGCCTGTGCGGGGTGAGCTCCAGCGGTGACGGTGATGCCGCTGCCGATCAGTGCAATCGCAAGTCCTAAACGGAGTGCGCTGCGCCTGGGGACTGTTCCCCGCCTGCGAACATGTGTGGGACGGAACATTTTCAAACCCCTCTCTCAGTGTGTGTGCTGTTTGCCCGGTATGCCGGCATTCTTGGATTGTGTGGAATAAAGTAATAGGTCTTTGTAGCTGGGAGGCACTGCGGGCCCTGCTTGTTTGGCCGTGCTGGATGGTAGTCGATCGGGGCTGCACCGTGCCCCCTCATTGCCGTCCCGTCAGGAGGTGCGCCTGCCCGGTTGAGTGGGTCGGATGGCGCCTTGACAATGGCCTGCGTTGCTGGGATTGTACGGCGGCGAGTCGAGATGGGACGGTGACGGAGAGTAGCAGTGGACAGTCGAAGAAGCGGGTTTTCTAATGGGAAGTTCACAATGGCTGATCGCCTTTAACGGCCGCTGTGGGTGTGCACACTGTCCCTGCGTTTGAGGCTGTTCTCGCGCTGGCTTGACGTTTGTCTGTCGCGTGTCGCCCGGCGCACTTATGTGCTGGCAATTTCTGGATTTATGCGTTGTTCGGCTATTTTCAGAAATGCACTAACACTGCGGAACCGTTCGAGGTCGAGTCGCTCGAGGCTGATCCGCAGTCTTCCTGCTGTCAATTGATCCATCAGCCCAGGGGTTGACGATGTCCTTTGGTCCTCGACGTACGTTCGACCGGTCGGCACAGCCGTCGAGGCGTGCTCCGCTGCTGCGCACGGGCACGGTGCGTTCTCTCGTCGCTGCTGCCATGGTTGGCGTACTCGCTCTCGGTTTGGGCGGCGGCGGGGTGAGTGGTCTGTCGCCGCTGCCCGTTGCAGGAGACGAGGCCGGGCGCAGGGCAGCGGCTGGGGCGCCTGCCCAGAAGTGGAGTTCGGCGGCGACCGGAAGCGACCACGTTGCCCGGGGCCGGGTCAATCGGGAGCTGCCGACCACACAGCGCGGCCGCCACCCGCTGCATCGCTTGGCGCAGGAGCCGAAGTCAGTCGTCAACAAGGCCAGCGTGGAGCAGCCGCCGGCGGGTGAGGCAAAGGGCTTCGACCAGAAGACCAGTCGCGAGCAGCCGGCCGAGCGTGACGCCAACCAGCGGGTCTACCACAACGCCGATGGCACCCAGACCGTCGAATTCTCGTCCGCGCCGATCAACTACCAGACGTCAGACGGTAACTGGGCACCGATTGACAGCAGTCTGGTGCCCAGCAGTGACGGTGGTTGGCAGAACGCGGCGGACGCGACCCAGGTCCGACTGGCTCCTCGGTCTGACGCGGGCGATCTCGTCCGGTTGATCTTCGACGAGGACATCGAGTTCGGCTACAGCGTCGCCGACGCCGCCGGGACGGTCGGGCAGGTCACTGGTGACGCGATTGTCTATCCCGGTGTTCGACCGGAGATGGATCTGCGCTTGGAACCGCGTCCCGGCGGGGTCAAGGAAACTCTCGTTCTGCACTCCGCCACCGCTCCGACCTCGTATCTCTTTCCGCTTCACCTACGCGACCTGACCGCCCGGCTCGTTGACGGGCAGGTCGTACTGACCGACAAAGCCGGCGTGCAACGGGGGGTCATTCCGCCCGGGTACATGGTGGATGCCGGTGAGGGCGATCGCGGGCCTGCCACCTCCACCGGCGTGCGCTACGAACTCGTCAACGTTGACGATCAACCCGCGCTGCGACTGACGCTGGACTCGGCGTGGTTGAGCGATCCGGATCGTCGGTTCCCGGTCGAGGTTGACCCGACGGTGGGTCCGCCGGTGACCAGCGAGGGCGCGGACAGCAGCATGTACGTGCACGGCAGCAGCTCCACCTCTGGAGGCCAGGAGCTGCTGGTGGGACGCGCCAGTGGGTCCAACGCGGCGGCGTACCTCACGTTCAACGGGCTGGTTGACCAGCTACGTGATCAAACTATCCACGGGGCCGCCCTGTCCGTGGTCAACTACGACGCGGCCTCCTGCAAGCCACGGAAGATCACTGTCCACCCGGTCACCGAGTCGTGGACCGCGGGCACCGGCCACTCGTACCCCGGTCCGTCGGTGGGTAGCTCACTCGCCAGCCGCTCGTTCGCGCATGGCTACATCGGCCTGGGGCAGTCCCAGTCGGCGTGCCCGGCGGCCAACGAGATGTTCGACCTTGGTACGGCCGGGCGGGACCTGGTACAGCGGTGGGTGAACGGTGAACAGGCCAACAACGGTCTGTCGTTGCGGGCCCCGACGACTGACTCCTCGGCTTGGAAGCGGCTTGCCGGTACCGGTACCGCCAACGCGCCAACGCTGTACATCACCCACTCGCCCTACAACGCCGAGTACGCGATCCCGAACCCGACCCCGGAGCCGCCCGTCCTGCGTAACCAGGACGGCAACGTGCAGGTGACCGTCACCAACCGGGGCTCCGAGGACTGGACGCCCGCGAACTACTACCTCGCCTACCGGGTCTACAACGCCCAGACGGGAGAGGCCGTTACCCAGCAGCGGTCGGCAAGCCTGCCGTCGACCCTCGCCCGCGGCGCCACGGTCACCCTCGACGCCTCGGTGAAACGGCTGGAACCGGCAACGTACTTCCTCGACTTCACCATGGTGCGTACCGGCGGCGCCGTCTTCACCGATCACCAGGTCCCGCCGGGCCGGATCGTGCTCCAGGTCTTCGACGTGCCACCGGTGGTGCAGGAGCTGTACCCACCGAACGGGTACCAGGCCCCCACCCTGAACCCGCTGCTGTGGGCGCAAGCCGTGGACACCGACGCCCCGCCCGGGGCAACTCTCAGCTTCAAGTTCGAGGTCTGTGATCGTACCGACGACGGCGGGGAAACCAATTGCACGGACTCCGGCTACCTCGACGAACACGCGTGGGTGATCCCGGACGGTCGCCTGTCCTGGGGCGAGTCCTACCTGTGGCGTGCCTACGTCAGGGACGGCGCCAACGAGGTGCGCTCCCCCGACTCGGTGTTACTTACCTCCGTGCCCCAACCGGACGTGCTCTCCCGGATCGCCAGATCGCCAGACGCCGAACGGGGGCGTGATTTCGACACCCAGGTCGGCAACGTCAGTACCTCGGCGATCGACGTCACGGCCATGACCGTTGGGCCGGAGCTGAATCTGCTCCGCACGTACAACAGCCTCGACCCGCGTCCGTCCGCGGTCTTCGGCGCCGGCTGGTCCAGTCGGTACGACATGAAGCTGACGCCGGACGATGACGGCTCCGGCAACGTGGTGATCCGTTACCCGGACGGGCAGGAGGTACGGTTCGGGCGGAACTCCGACGGGACGTACGTCGCGCCGTCGGGTCGGGTGGCCCGGCTGACCCTCGATGACACGGGCTGGAAGCTGCGCGACCGCTCCGGCACCACCTACGAGTTTTCCCTGACCGGCAAGTTGGTCAGGATCACTGACAAGATGGCCCGGTCGGTCAAGCTGGTGTACGACGTCTTCTCCGGCAAGTTGGCACGGGCGCAGGTCGCGAACAGCTTTACCAACACCGCGGGCCGAGCGCTCCACTTCTCGTGGACCGACGACCATATCACCGCCGTCAAGACCGACGCGATTGACGGCGCCCCGCTGACCTGGACCTACTCCTACAGCGGCGATCTGCTCACCAAGGTGTGCTCGCCGACGGACGCCTGCACCAGCTACGAGTACGCGGAGGGCTCGCACTACCGTACCGCCGTGCTCGATGCCCGCCCGGACTCGTACTACCGACTCGGGGAGAGTGAGGGCACCGCGGCGGCCAGCGACGTCGCGATTAACCTGGGCAAGGACTCCGCCACCTATCACCACGTGACCCTTGCCCAACCTGGTGTGATCGAGGGCGTCGGTGACACCGCGGCCTCCTTCAACGGCGCCTCCTCCCATGTGGAGCTCCCCAAGGGCCTGGTGAAAAAGAGTCGTGACACCGCTGTCGAGCTCTGGTTCAAGGTCGGCAAGACCCAGACCGGTGGCCCGCTGATCGGCTACCAGGACAAGGCCCTCGACTCCGCTGCCACCAACGGGGTGCCGATCCTCTACACCGGCATCGACGGCCGCCTGCGTGGTCAGCTCGCCGGAGGCACCATCGCACCGATTTCCTCCACCGTTCCTGTCAACGACGGCAAGTGGCACCACGTCGTACTGTCCGCCATGGGCAACGTCCAGACCATGTATCTGGACGGCGTCAAGGTCGGCGAGCGGACCGGGCAGACCATCGAACACTCGCTGCTGACGTTCAACCAGGTCGGTGCCGCTTCGGCTACGACGCCCGGCTCGTGGCCGGGCTGGGGGTGGACGGCTCGGCGGTACTTCGCCGGCACGATCGACGAGGTCGCCGTCTACTCGCATCCCATTGGCCCGAAGACCGCCGCGGCACACTTCGAGTACGCGAAGCCCGCCGCACAGCAGCTCACCAAGATCACGCTGCCCAGCGGTAAGGTCGCCAGCGAGGTTGTCTACGACACCGCCACCGACCGGGTCAAGGAATACACCGACGAGAACGGTGGTACATGGAAGATCGGTCAGCCGGCCATCTACGGCGGCGACGACGATCTCCGCCGGAGTGTCCAGCTCCTGGACCCGGCCAACCGTCCGCACCTCTACGAGTATGACGCGCTGACCGGGCAGATGTTGCGCTCCGGCATTCCGCTCGGCCTGGAAACCCGGCGGGAGGACCAGCCGGGTGAGCCAACTCCGTCGCCGGGTCCTCCGCCCGGTGAGACGTGCACGGAACCGGACCCTATCGACCCTGCCTTCTGCACCATCATTCCGGACGACTCCGGTGGGCCGGTCTTCGTCGAGCATCCGCTCGACGGCATGGCGATCCGCAGCTACTCGTACGACGAAAAGGGCTACCAGACCAAGGTCACCAACGAAAACGGTGACTCGGTGGAGATGACCTACGACAGCAAGGGTCGCCTGACGACCCGTAAGAACTGCCGTACCACCTCTGAGTGCCATACCCGCTACTTCACCTACTCCGCCACCATCACCGACCGGCTGGACCCGCGGGTGGACCTGGTCGTCGAGTCGAGGGACAGCCGGTCGAGCAGCCCCACCGACAATCAGTACCGCACCACCTTCGAATACGCGATAGACGGTCAGCTAACCCGGCAGACCAACCCGGACGGAAGCACCGTCAGGCACACGTACACCTTCGGTGCCGAAGTCGCCGTTGGCGGCGGGAATCCACCGGCCGGCCTGATCAAGACCAGTACCGACGCCCGTGGCAAGGTCACCCGCTTCGTCTACTACAGCAACGGAGACCTTGCCCGGGTCACCGAGCCAGGCGGTCTGGTCAGCGAGTACACCTATGACACACTCGGCCGGCAACTCACCGAGAAGATTGTCTCGGACTCCCACCCCGAGGGTGTCACCACCACCTTCACCTACGACGATCACTCCCGGGTCAAGACCGTCACTGGCCCGGTAGTCACCGAGGAGATCTCCGGTGCGGAGCATCAGGCGCGCACCACCAACGAGTACGACGCGGACGGCAACGTCACCGAGGTAACCGTCGCCGACCTGCTCGGCGAGGATCCGGAGCGAATCGTCACCACCGAGTACGACGAGTACAACCGCCCGGTGCGGATGATCGACGCTGAAGGCAACGAGGAGAGCTACGAGTACGACCGGTTCGGCAACCGGACATCCATGGTGGATGCCAACGACAACCGGTACGACTGGGCGTACACGGCTCAGAACAAGGTCGCCGAGGTGCGGTTGCGCGGCTGGCGCAGCGACCCGGATGGCATACCCGCCCCGGACACCGGCGACTATCTGGTGTTGCACGCCTACTCGTACGACCACGCGGGTCGACTCGCCAGCGACACCGACGCGATGGGTCGTCGCCTGGAGTACACGTACTACCGGGACGACCGCCTGCACGCCATCACGATGAAGGACTTCCGGGACCAGGACGGAACCACGCGTGACTATGTGGTCGAGGAACGCCAGTACGACGCGGCCGGCAACCTCACCCTCAAGAAGGAAGCTAACGGCACCCGGACGAGCGAGTTCATGTACGACCGGGCGGGCAAGCTCCTCACCAGCGTTCTGGATCCGACCGGGCTGACCCGGACCGAGACCATGGCGTACGACCTCAACGGCAACGTGACGCGGACGACCCGCAGCGGCAAGGCCTCCAATGTGCCGTGGGTCGTGCCGGTTGTCACGGAAACCGTTGACTACACCTACGACGATGATGGCAACCTGCTGACCGAGAAGGTGACGGCAGGCAGCGAGACCCGGACGACCAGCTACACGTATGACCAGCGGGGCTTGCGACTGAGCGCCACCGACCCCCGGGGCAACGTGAGCGGTGCTGACAAGGCCGCCTTCACCACCACCTACGAATACGACGAACTCGGCCGGCAGGTCAGCTCGACCGGCCCGGCGGCGGCGGCGGAGAGCGACGGCGGCGAGCCCGTCACGACCCGCGCCGAGGTCGCGTTCAGCTATAACACCTTCGGCGAGCAGGTCGCCGCGCGTGACCCACGCGGGCAGATCTCCCACGTCGAGTACGACAAACTCGGCCGTCCGGTGCGCACCCTAGCCCCGGCCTACCTGCCGCCGGGAGTCTCCGAGCAGATCATCCCGGAAACCCGACAGAGCTACGACGGGCTGGGCAACGTTGTCGAGGCAATCCGTCCGAGTGGCACCACCAAGTTCACCTACGACCAGCTCAACCGTCTTGTCGCCCGGGACGATCCGGCATCGACCAACGATGACCGGGCGGTGACCCACTACACGTACACCCGCGTCGGCGAAGTGCTGTCGGTCACCGACCCGACCGGTGCTCGGATCGAATCCACCTACGATGATCTGGACCGCCAGATCACGCAGACCCGCGTGGAACGGCAACCGACGCCCCGGAACCTCGTCACCCAGATGGCCTACGACGACTACGGCAATCTGACCTCGGTCGTGTCGCCGTCGGGTGCGACGACGGTCAACGCCTACGACAGCGTGGGCGACATGATCCGGACCACCGCGCCTACTGGCGAGTCGATGGTCTTCGGCTACGACTACGCGGGCCGGCAGATCCGCGCCTCCGACGGACTGGGCCGCACCGTCAGTATCGAGTACGACCGGTTTGGCGACCGCGCCAGCGATGCCAGCCTGGACGCGGACGGGACACTGCTTCGCCGCCAGACGTACGAATACGACGAGGCAAGCAACATGATCTCGTCAACGGATCCGTACGGCACCGTCACCCGGTACGAGTACGACGCGTTGAGCCGGCTACGCAAACAGATCGAACCGGTGACCGACAAAAAGTCGATCACCACCACCTTCGGCTACGACGTCGCCGGCAACCGGACCCGCTACACCGACGGCCGGGGTAACTCGACCACCTACACGTACAACACGCTCGGCCTGCCGGAGTCGACGATCGAACCGGCGACGACCGCCCACCCGGCGGTGGCCGACCGCACCTGGACTGTCGGCTACGACGCCGAAGGTCAGGCGGTCCGGTTGAGCGCACCGGGCGACGTCAGCCGGCAGCGGACCTACGACGCCGGCGGCCGGCTCACCGCCGAGACCGGATCAGGTGGCGACACCGCGACCACCGCGCGGGAACTCAGCTACGACCTGGTGGGACGGCCCACCAGCGTGAGCGCCCCGGGCGGTGCCAATAGCTATACCTACAACGACCAGGGGGCGCTGCTCTCCACCGCCGGCCCGTCCGGCACCGCCAGCTTCACCTACGACGACGACGGTCGGATGACGACCCGGACTGACTTGACCGGGACATCCGCCTTCGACTACGTCAAGGGTCGGCTCGACACGATCACCGACTCGATCACCGGCCAGGCACAGCGGCTGAGCTACGACGCCGCCGGCGAGGTGGAGACGGTCGATTACGGCGGCGGCCGGATTCGCACCTTCGGGTACGACGACTTTGGTCGGGTCGCCAGCGACACTGTGCAGAACAGCGCCGGCTCCACCGTCGCCTCAGTGACCTACGGCTTCGACCTGAACGGTCACCTGACCGGGAAGAAGACCACGGGCACCGCGGGCGCGGGCGACAACTCCTACACGTACGACAAGGCGGGCCGGCTCACCTCGTGGACCAACCCGGAGGGCACGGTCGCGTACGAGTGGGACGACAGCGGTAACCGGATCAGCGCCGGGTCGAAGACCGCTACGTTCGACGAGCGAAACCGTCTGCTCTCCGATGGCGACTACACCTATGCCTACACCGCCCGCGGCACCCTGAGCACCCGGACCAGCTCCGGCCTGTCCGAGCAGTACTCGTTCGACGCGTTCGACCGGCTCACCGAGGCCGACGAGCAGACCTACACCTACGACGGCCTGGACCGGGTGACCTCCCGTACCGGGACGACCTTCACCTACGCCGGCTTCGGGGATGAGGTGGTCCACGACGGGGTGGAGTACTTCGCTCGCGGACCGGGCGGAGAACTGCTCGCCACCGGCCAGGGCAACAACGAACGGCTGTCCCTGACCGACGTGCACGGCGATGTCGTGGCCGCCTTCGACCCGGCCAACACCGAGCTCGCCGCACTCAACGACTCGACTGCCTACGACCCGTTCGGTCAAAAGATCGACAGCGTCGGCGACACCGGCAACCTGGGCTTCCAGGGTGACTGGACCGATCCAGACACCGGCCAGGTCGACATGGGTGCCCGCTGGTACGACCCCGGTACCGGTTCGTTCACCTCGCGGGACAGCGTCACCTACGCCGCTGGGGATTCGATTCTGGCCAACCGGTACGGCTACGGTGCTGGCGCCCCACTCGACTTCTACGACCCCGACGGCCACTGGCCCAGCTTTGTCAAGAAAGCAAGTAGCTGGGTATCCAACAAGTGGAAGTCCGCCAAGGAGGCTGTGGGCCGGACGTGGAATTCTGCAAAGAGCTGGGGGTCCAGGCTGTGGGAGAATGCACGCACCTGGGTTACGAATCAGTACAACCGTGTGAAATCAGCCCTTACCGCAGCGAAGACCTGGGTTAGCGATAAGATCCACGCGGTTAAGAACAAGGCGAGAGAGGGCTACGCGGCCTACCAGGACGGCAAGCTCGGCGACTGGGCGAAGGAACAGGCCAGGGCCGCCGCACATGAAGTCAAGGCCAAGGTTACGCGGGCAGCCAAGGCAGCGCAGGAAAAGCTGGTCAAATTCACCAAACTGCCGGTTGTTCAAGCGCTGACAAAACCTCTGATCGCAGCAAAAGAACTGGTTTCTGCCGGCGTCAAAGTCGCGGCCAGTGTCGTCTCGGTCACCGCCCAGGCCATCAAGGACCCGGAAAAGTTCCGAGAGAAGCTCCTGAACGCGGCAGCGGAGAAAGTAGCGCCGCTGGTCGAGGGCGTAACTGACGTATGGGACAAGTCAACCCAGTTCGTCGAGGACCATGCCGCCGAGATCGCCGGCATCGCGGCCGGCGTCGCAGTCGGTGTTGGCTGCGGTATGGCGATCGGCTGGACCGGCGTCGGTGCGGTGGCGTGTGGTGCCCTCGCGGGTGCGGTCGGCTCGGCCGTCACCGGCAGCGTGATCGGAAAGCGCGGCTCGGACCTGCTCGGCGAGGTGGCGACGGGTGCTGCGTTCGGTGCGGTCGGCGGCGCCCTCGGCCCCATCGCCGGCCGAGCGATCGGCGCCGGAGTCCGCGCCCTCGGCGGCGGCCTGCGGGCGGCCGGCAACGTCGGCGGAAATCTCCTGGCTTCTGGCGGCAGAGCAATCAGCGCTGGTGCGTCGAAGGTCCGTAGTCTCGCCGGACGCCAATTTAACAGGGGCTGCCGGACCAACAGCTTCACTTCGGCTACCAGAGTCTTGCTGGCCGACGGTAGTCGTAGAGCGATCAGTGAGGTCCGTATCGGTGACCGGGTACTCGCCACCGACCCCACCACCGGCCGTACCGAGGCGCGTGTCGTCACCGCGTTGATCGTAGGTGCCGGTAGTAAGGACCTGGTCGAGATCACTGTCGACACCGATGGTGATGCGGGCGACCAAACCGCGAAGCTCACCGCCACCGACGGTCACCCCTTCTGGGAGTACGGCGACGGTCGTTGGGTCGAGGCGAGGGATCTCGAACCCGGGTATGAGTTTGAAACCGCGGACCACCGGCCGGCCACGGTGGTGGCCGTCCGTAAGTGGACTGAGCACCAGCAGGTCTACAACCTCACCGTTGACGGCCTCCACACGTACTATGTGGTAGCCGGTAGTACACCGGTGTTGGTCCACAACTGCACAATCCTTGGTGCTGGAGCTCCGAAGGCAGGAAACACTGCAGTTGTCGGTCGTCTTGAGGACACTGCCGTGGCCCGCGACTGGGCGAGCCACGATGTTCTCAACATCCCGGACTGGACCATCACAAAGAATGATGCATGGGTGAATGCGGTTATTAAGAATAAGCAGGATGTGTACGTCGCATCCCCACTGACACACCGAAACCTGTGGGACGCGGCTAATGGTCGACAGACCGTCTTGGCTCGGGAACTGAAAATGCTGACAGGCGCTGGCTACAAGTGGGATGGGGACTATCTGCGCCCCCCAAGGAGTTGATCGTCATGAACCTCGATGAAAAGTCATTTTCATTTCTTGAGCTAAGCAAGAACGTGAACTATGGCCGCGATGCCCTGCCGTCGGCCAGGGACCGCCAGATTCGGGACCTGCTGCTAGGTGCGGCAGACAGCGCTTCACTTGAGCAGGTCAAGCGGCTTATGCCAGGTGATGCTGACCGGGTTCTAAACGCGTTCGCGGAGCGAGCCGCGTCCATCGCGGTTCGTCATCAGGATGCACGCGAGCTTCGCGCCGGCATCCTGGCTGCAGCGATTGCTCAGGCAATTACTGGCGATCTGCGAGAGTCGCTGGCTGCGCTTTCATTGCTATATCGAGCCTCTGAGATGATCGGCCACGATCCCAATTCGGAGTTTGCTGCGGCGAATGATCTTTCCGGAGGTCGTGCGATTGGCTTACTTGACTTCCTGCGCAGGTCGCCGGAGGATAAGACGATCCAGGCTATGGGTTACGAAGAAGGTGACGACAAGGGTGGGTTTCGGTTTGTCCGAAATTGGTAGCGCGCAGCGCTGTAACGAGGCGAATCAACCCTGATTCTTCACGGGCCTGATCAAGGTGTCACTGATGACTGTGGCGGGAAGTAGCGACTGCCCTGCAGTGAGAGCACGAGGGCGCCCCACCCGGAAGGGGTGGGGCGCCGGTCGTTGGCCAGTTCACGCTAGCCCGTCGGAGTCGGTGGCCGGTGACCCGTTCGGGTCACCGGCCACCGACTTACTCAGATGCCGCTTGCTCTCGTGCAGTCCGACGAGGGTTCCAGGCTGAAGTCGAGGGTCCCGACGAACCCTGCCTTGACCCGGGTGCGGTCAATCTCTGGCACCCAACCGTCCTTGGCGACGATCACGTCGTAGCGGCCCTTGGGCAGCCACCACACGTACGCGCCGGAGGCGTCCGCCGTCAGGGTGTAGCCGGCGCCGCTGCCGGCCGCGTTCACCCGTACCGTGGCTGGTACGCCGACCGTCTCCCCACCACAGGTCACTCCGGTAACCGTGCCCTGGAGCTTGCCCCAGTTGCTCGGCGGGGACACGTTCATCTCCACCGTGACCGGCGGGACCGAGGACGGCACGTCGGCCGCGAACGTCAGTTCGCCGGTGTACTGCCCGGGCTGGTCGACCCCGGCCTCAGCGGTGGCCGTGAGAGTCACCTTCACCTTGCGGGACTCGCCCGGCTCCAACGTGAAGCTGGATGGCGAGGTGCTCAGCCACGGAAGCTCCGCCGCATCGCCGCACGACTCCAGCCCGCCGAGCCGCTCGCTCTCCGCCGACCCGACGAACGGGGCGGGTGAGCCGCCGAGCCGGTAGGCCCCACACGCCGCGGCCCCCCGGTACCGGGTGAACTCGACGTTCGGCAGGTCCTGCCAGCTTCCGGACGCCGGGTCGTAGCCGACCGTCTCGTTGGTCAGCGAGTTGGAGTTATCGGTGACGCCGCCCGCCAGCACGAGCATCCCGCCCGCCGTGGTGTGCGCCGAGCCCCACAGATCCAGCGGCATGTCCGGGATCGGATCCCAGGTGTCGGTTGCCGGGTCGTACTGGTAGCCGTAGGTGCTGCCCCCCGAGCCGCCGGCGCAGTACACCTTGGCCCCGATGCCACCGCAGCTCATCCAGGAGACCGGGTACGGGTAGGACGCGGCGGTGGTGAAGGCCCCGGCCTGCGGGTCGAACACCACCGTCTCGTCGGTCGCGGTACAGGCTGAGTCGGCGCAGCCGCCGACCAGGTAGATCTTGCCTCCGGCGACGGCGGTCCCGGCGGCGGCGGCCGGCGCGGGGCTGGTCACTCCGTCCAGGGTGCTCCAGGTCTCGCTGGTCGGGTCGTAGACGTCCACGGTGGCGACGGGGTTGCCGTCCGCGCCCCACCCGCCGGTCACGTAGATCTTGCCGCCGATCGCCGCGACGCCCGGCTTCGCCCGGGCACTGGGTAGCTCGGGCAACTCGGTCCAGGAGTCGGCGTCCGGGTCATAGACCCAGGCCTTGGTCTCCGTTCCGGAGCCGGTGCCGCCGCCGATCGAGTACACCTTTCCGTCCAGCGAGGTGGCGGTGTTGTCGAAGACCGCCGTCGGCAGGTCCGCGACTCGGGTCCAGGAGTCGTCCGCCGACGGGCCGGCGTCCGCTGGCGCGTCACCGTACGTGGTCCCGGTTTGCGCCGTACTGATGCCCTTCACCGTGACCTCGCGCAGCGGGGCGCCGGGCTGGCCCAACAGCTCGAACTGGCCGCCCCGCTCCAACACCTCGACGGTGGCCGGGGCGGTGCCGGTGTTCTTCACCGTCACCCGGGTGCTCCGGGTGCTGCCGTACGGCTGGTGTGACTCCACCTCGGTCGGGCTGACCGTGAGCTCGCCGGCGGCGAGCGCGATGTCGGCCCGGCGTACCTCGTCGGCGACGATCGTCACGTCCTCGGTGGCCGGTGGGTACGGCGTCCGCGTCGCGGTGAACGGGTGGGTGCCGGTGAGGCTGGAGAAGAGCCAGTAGAAGCCGTCCGACTCCGCTGGGTCGTCCGGCGTACCGGCCGAGACCGCCTGGTCTTCGGGCTGACCCACACTGGTCACGGTGACGCCGTTGAGCGGGTCGCCGGTGTTCTGGTCGCTGGTCGTGCCGACCAGCAGGCCACCGGGTGCCGGGTTGCACGACCGGTTGAGCAGGGCGACGTCGTCAACCTGCCACCACCAGGCGAAGGAGCCAGCGAAGCGGAACCGTACCTGGGCCTCCGGCGCGCCGCCCGCCCCCGTCAAGGGCACCTCCTCGACCCGCGGCCCACGCAGGCTGTCGGTCTGGTGCCAGACGTTGGTCCAGGTCTCGCCCCCGTCGGTGGAGACGTCGATGTCGGCACTGTCGCTGGTGCCGAGTGCCCGCCAGTCACTGCGGAATCGCAGCACCGGTGCGGCGGTCTCGGAGAAGTCCACCGACGGGCTCACCAGGTCGGTGTCCTGGCTGTTGCCGGGGCCGAGTTCGTCGCTGTCGATGATCGCGAACCCGCCGCTGCCGCCGGTCAGGTTGCCCCGTTGGCCGAGGTCCTCGAAGACCCAACCGCCCTCTTCGGTGCGGTTGACCACCGACCAGCCTTCCGGTGCGGTGGTGCCGGAGAAGTCCTCGGTCAGCAGGGGGTCACCGTAGGCGGCGGTGTAGCCGGCCGCCGTGCAGGATGCCTCGACCGGAATGGCCATGTCGACGGTGGCGTCGTCGCCGTCGACCGGTACCTCACGAGTCACCGTGTGGTAGCCCGGGTACTGCGGAGTGGCGGTGATCGAGTAGGTGTTGTCGCCGGCCACGGTGGCCGACCACTCTCCGGTCACCGGGTCGGTGAAGACCGGCTCGCCCGGCCTGCCGGCGATGTCGACCTGGGCGTACAGCGGCCAGCCGTGCCCGGAGTCGTCGGTGACCTGACCGCCAACCGTGACCACCGGGCTGGCGACGAGCGCGAAGTCTCGGGTCACCGCCCCGCCCTCGTCCACGGTGAGGGTGTCCGACTGCGACTCGTAGCCGTACGCGGTGACCTCCACCGTGGTCTCGCCAGCCGGTACGGTCAGCGCGTACCGGCCGTCGGTGCCGGTGGTGACGCTGCGGGTGCCGTCGTCGATGGTCGCCCCGACGATCGGGTCGCCGCCGTCGGTCGAGGTAACCGTGCCGGAGATTCGGCCGACCGGGCCGCGCGGGGCCTCGTTGACCGCCGCGTACGCGTCGAGCCGCCCTTCGCCGAAGACGTTGTTGTCCTCCGCGGTCCCGCCGCAGGTGGTGTCGTCAACGTCGCGGGCGGTGCGGTCCAGCAGCGCCTCGGTGGCCGGTAGGTCCCCGCGGAGGCTGGGCGCGATCGACCAGATCAGCGCTGCCGTGCCGGCGACGTGTGGGGCCGCCATCGAGGTGCCGTTGAACGCGGCATACCCGCCGCCGGGGACGCTGGATCGCACCGCCACCCCAGGTGCGGCGATGTTCGGCTTGATCAGCTCGTTGCCGGAGCCACGGCTGGAGAAGCCGGCGATGGCGCCGTTCGACCCGTACGCCCCGACGGCGTACGAGTTCGGGTAGTCCCCCGGGGAGCCGGCGGTGCCGCAGCTCGGGCCGCTGTTGCCGTTGGAGAAGACCGGAAGGATCCCGGCGGCGCGCCAGGCATCGACGGTCTGCTGGTACCAGGGGTCACCGCCGCCGCCGCCCCACGAGTTGTTGACGATGTCGGGGCGCAGGTCAGGGCGGGGGTTCTCCCCGTTCACGTCGGTCGGGGCCAGGATCCACTGGCCGGCGCCGAGCAGCGAGGGGTCCGAGCAGGTGGTGAACTCGCAGCCCTTCGCCGCTATCCACCGGGCACCCGGTGCGACGCCGATCTGGTTGTCGCCCCCGTCGTCGCCGACGATCGTGCCCATCGTGTGCGTGCCGTGGTCGTTGTTGTCGCAGGGCTCCGAGTCGGAGCAGATGCCCGTCGGGTCGAACCAGTTGTAGGCGTGGTCGAAGCTGCCGCCGCCGAGGTTGCCCCGGTAGGCGCTGACGAGGGCGGGGTGGTCGTGCTGCACGCCGGTATCGATGTTGGCTACCACGATGCCTTCGCCGCGGTCGCCGAACTCGTCCCACACCTGGGGGGCGCCGATCTCGGCGATGCCCCACTCGACGGCGTCGATACGGGCCTCGGCCTCGGCTGGCGTCGGCTCGATCAGCGGGCGACTGCGGATCGGCTCGATCCGCTCGACCTCGGGTCGGCTCGCGATCTCGTCGATCAGGGCCCGGTCTCCGTGGACCTGGATGGCGTTGGCGATCCAGTACGGAGTGTGCTCCGCCCTCTCTGCGTCGAGCAGCTGCCGCAGGCCTCGTTGGGTGCGGTCGGCCGTGTTCGTCAGGAGTTGGTGGACTGCGCGGGCCCGGTCATCGGGCGCCGGTAGGTTCGCGGTGCTGGCGAGCGGTGCGGTTTCCCGCAGGTAGACCATGAAGCTGGTGCTGTCGCTGCTGTCCAGCAGCTCGGGCGCGACAGTTGCCCGTTCCGATGCGCCGGGCGGCGACGCGGCGAGCGCGGGCTGGGCGCTCAACCCCAGCGCCAGCGCCCCGAACGCGACGGCCAGACGCCCCAGGCGTGACCGCGCGGATGGTCGTACGAACACGTGTCCTCCCCACGTCCACGGGTCCGGGCTGTTCCGAGCCCGCGCCAGCCATGTTCGTGGGAATACCGACGCTGATCAATACATTGTCTCGATCAGTATTCGATCAGTGACTGGGCGCGTTTCTGGCCGTACGCTGACTCGGTGCCCCGCCGGAGGTCCCCTCGGCGGAGTGATGCCCGTCACGTCAACGCGGGTGCCTGGGGAGGCAGCGTGTCTGAGGCGAAAGGTCCGATCGTGGTCTGTGTGAGCCCCGACATGGCCGTGCGCGAGCGTGTGCTGCGTCGGCTCGACGGAGTGGGGCCGGTGCTGAGTTGTGCTGATCTTGCGGAGCTGCGGGTGATGCTCTTTCCCGAGCCTCCTTCCGGGCAGGACCGGGGCGCCGGCCCACCGGAGACCCCGGTCAGCTATGGCGAGTTGGTGGTTGACCCGCCGGGACATCTGGTCACCTGGCGAGGCCGCCCGCTGGCGCTGACCCGGACCGAACGGAGGCTGTTGACCCGGTTGGTGACCCCGCCGGTCCGGCTCTGGAGCTACGAGCGACTCTTCGCCGCGGTCTGGGGCGGCGCCTACCTCGGCGACACCGCGATCCTGCACTCGGCGATCAAGCGGCTCCGGCGCAAACTGCGCCTGCTCTCCGGTGGCCCACGGGTGCTGACGGTGCGCGGGGTCGGCTACCGGCTTGTCCTGGGCTCCGACGACTCGGGCGGGTGAGGTGGCGCTCCCCGGCGGCCGCCGACGCCCGGTTCGGCCATGACACGATGGCCCGGTGAGCGCCGTCCATCCGGGGTACGCCCCACCCTCCGGCCCTGATCGCCCGCCGCCCCGGTCGCGGGCCCGGCGCTGGCTGCTCGCGGGCACGCTGGCCTGGGCGGTGCTGCTGGCCGGGCTGGCCTGGTGGTCGGCCCGCACCGATGAGCCGACGGTGCAGGAACAGCGCACGATCGGGCAGGCGGTGCCGGTGGTCGACGATGCGGTCGGCCGGCTCGTCGCCGCGCTCGACGGCACGGCGTGGGCGATGACCCCGTCCCGGGTCGAGCAGGGCTGCCGGGTCACACCGTTCAGCGCGGGCACCGAACTGATTCGAGGGATCGACGTCCTGGTCGCCGAAGGTGGTGAGCGTGACCTGCTCGGCAAGGTCGCCGACTCGCTGCCGGAACGCTGGCGAGCCGGTGTCCGGGTCGCCGCGGACGGCCCGCTGCTGCGCGCGGACGCCGGCGAGTTTGTCCTGGTTGAGGGGGAGTCGACGAGTCCTGGTCGGGTCCGGTTCACGGTGCTGACCGGCTGCCGCCCGACCGACGTCGAATTCGCCGGTCTGCTGCCCGAGAGCCCGCCCGAACCGGCGCTGCGTGCCGCGTTGCAGGCGTTGGGCCGCCCCGTTCCCGAGCGTTCGGACGAGGTCGTGGCATCCTGCCCCGGGGGTGCGAAGGCGTGGACCCAGCGGGTGGCTGCCGGCGCCGGGCCGGCGTCGTTGAGCGCACTGGCCCCGTTGGCAGCCGGCGCCGTCGTGATCGACACACCCGAGGCGTACGCCTACCGGCGCGGCTCTGGCCTGGTCGTCGCCGACGCCACCGGCGACCAACTGCATCTGGCGTTCTCGACCGGGTGCGTCGACTGACGACGGCGTTTCCGCCCGGTCCGCGTCCTCGGTCAGTCGCCGTGGGCGGCGTCACGCACCCTCACCACGATGTGAGATAGCGTCAATATGCGTCGGCTGAGCCCTCTAACCTGCGCGGATGACCAGCGAAGATCTTCAGTTCACGGTTCTGGGTTGTGCAACGCCGTATCCGAGTGTGGACAATCCTTGTTCCGGCTACCTGGTGACGGGTGGGGGCGCCCGGGTGTGGGTGGATGCGGGCAGTGGGACGCTGGCTCAGCTGCAACGACATGTCCGGTTGGACGAACTGGACGCCATCTGGATCTCGCACCTGCACGCTGACCACAGCGCCGACCTCCTGACCGCCTACTACGGGGCGCTGTACGCCGATATCCAGCTCGCGGCTCCGATCCCGCTGTACGGCCCGCCCGGCATCGCCGACCGATTGGCGCACTTCCTGACCAACACCGCGACCCGCAGCCCGATCGAATCTGCCTTCGCCGTCGAGGAGCTACACGACGGGCATCGGGTGGAGGTCGGCGCGCTGACGTTGACCAGCCAGGCGGTGGCGCACGGTATCCCCGCTTTCGCTCTGCGTGTCGACAATGCGGGCCGGTCGTTGGTGTACTCCGGAGACACGGCCCCCTGTCCTGGCCTGACGAGTCTGGCCAGGGGTTGCGATGTGCTGCTGTGTGAGGCCGAGAGCGCGCAGGCTCCGAGCGCGGGGGAACAGGTTCACCACACGCCGGAGGATGCCGGTGACACTGCTCGGTTGGCCGAGGCGAGACGCTTGATCGTCACACACATTGGGCGGTTCCTCACCCCGCAGCAGGCAGTGACGCGTGCCTCGACCCGGTTCGACGGTCCCATCGACCACGCCGCCCCCGGTGCCACCCATCCGGTTGACCGAGTCGTCACCCCCCGATGAGTCGACGGCGCTACCGCTTTCGCAGCGGCCCGTCGTGCTGACCACCGTCTGCCTGATCCCGGTTGTGGTCGTCCGACGAACCTCGGAACGTCGGCCGCAGAAGGACAACGTCATGCGGCAGGAGGCGGCGTGGAGCGCTAGTAGACGAGCGCTCGGGCCTCCTCGGCCATGATCTCCTCAAGGAAGACCGCCGAACCGGCGATCCGGATGCCCGGCAGCACGTCGCCGGGCCCGATGTCCCGGCGGGCCGCGCACTGCGTGCAGGCGGTCAACCGGCCCGTCGTCAGAATGACGTGTAGCAGCTCTCCCAGCGGGGCCGCGTGCGGCAGCTCGAACTCCTGCGCCCGGCCGGGTAGCGCGAACCAGGTCGCCTCCCCGGTCAGCCAGAGCGAGACATCAACTCCGGCGGCGGCTGCGGTGGCGGCGATGGTGAACGCCTGGGCGCACCGCTCCGGGGCATCTGCGCCGGCGGTGACCTTGACGACGAGGGTTCGGCCCACGGGTGCCAGCATAGGATAGTCGCCGATGGTCACCGAGATAGGGTTCGTGAGTTTGCTGGTCGCAGGCCTGGGCGCGCTCGCCGGTGGCCTGGTCTATCTAGCGGTACGCATATCGAGAGGGCATGAGTGAGCGACGAGAATCCGCTTCAGCCGCCGTGGCTGAACGCGCCTCCGGTGGATTCGTACCCCTACGAGGAGAGCCACGACCTGCGTACCGGACCCAAACTGCACCCCACTCTGGACGGCCTGCTGCCGTACATCGGGGTGTGGCGGGGTCGGGGTCGGGGTGGCTACCCCACCATCGAGGATTTTGACTTCGCGCAGGAGATCCGGATTAGCCACGACGGCCGTCCGTTCCTCTGCTACGAGTCGCGTGCGTGGCTGCTGGACGAGCAGAGCCGCCCGATCCGTCCGGCCGGACGGGAGATGGGTTGGTGGCGGCCGGTGCTCGACGGTGACCGGGCGACCAACGAGTGGGAAGCGCTGATGAGCACCCCCACGGGTGTGATGGAGCTGCACCTCGGCAAGCGCACCGGCACCCAGCTCGAGTTCGCCACCGACGCGGTGGTCCGCACTCCCACCGCGAAGGAGGTGACCGCCGGTCACCGCCTCTTCGGCATCGTGGAGGGCGCCCTGCTCTACGCGCAGGAGATGGCCGCGGTCGGCCACGGCCTCACCCCGCACCTGTCCGCCCGGCTGATTCGGGTGGGCGGCTGAGGTCAGTCCGGTTGGTCGTCGTCGGGCGGGACGGGGAAGCCGAGCAGGGCCTGCAACCGCCGGGTGTAGGCCGACCGCGGTCGGTCGATGCCGTCGAGGACGCGAACCTCGACCAGGCCTCGGACCGACGAGCTGAACCAGACAGCGTCCGCTGCGTGTAGCTCGGCCGGGGTCGCCAGCTGCTCGTGTGCGGTCAGCCCCACCTCTTCGGCGTTGGCCAGCAGCCAGGCGACGGTGGTGCCGGGCAGGATGCCCGCCGCGGCGGGCACCGTGCGGAGCGCTCCGCCGGTGAGCCACAGGACGTTGGCGGTCGGCCCCTCCAGGACGAACCCGTCGGTGGAGGTCCAGAGCGCGTCGTTGACGCCACTGCGGGACGCCCACCGGCGGGCGGCGTTGTGCACCGCGTACGACGTGGTCTTGCTGGCGGTGGGCAGCCAGTCCAGGCCGGCGCGGCCGCGGGCCGGTACGCCCAGTGGCAACGTCGCCACGGTGATTCCGTCCCGGCGCGCCGCCCGAGCCGACGGGGGCACCGGGGCCAGCGTGGCGTACGCGGTCGGGGCTGCGCCGTCCGCCACGCCTCGGGTGCAGACCAGCCGCAGCGCCCCCTCGACCTCGCTGGGCCAGCCGACGCAGATCTCGTCGAGCAACCCGACCAGAGCGCCGGTCGGGGGCAGGGTGAGGTCCAAAGCCGGCGCCGCCCGGGTCATCCGTTCCAGGTGTGCCTCCCGCAGCCAGGGCCGGCCCGCCCGTAGGTGCATCGTTTCGAAGAGTCCGTCGCCGTGCAGGACGCCCAGGTCGTCGCCGCGTAGCACCGGCTCCGTGACCGGCACCCGGCCACGCCCGAGCACCGCGATCCGTGCCGTCGTCATGGCCGCCGAGCATAGGGCCTGGGCCGGCCGTACCGAGTGGGTCCGGCGCTGCACCACCGACACGGGTTCCGGCGGAGCCGGGCCGGCAGTACGGGCGAACGATGTTCGGCGCGAGCGAACTATGATCGGACGGTGTCCGAATCCTCCCTCGCGGAACTACTCCGGGCCCGTGGGCTGCGCTTGACGGCGCAGCGGCAGCTCGTCCTTCAGGCGGTGCTGGATCTGGGGCACGCCACGCCGGAGCAGGTCCACACGGCCGTCCGGGAGGTGGCCGCGGGGGTCAACATCACTACCATCTACCGCACGCTGGAGCTGCTGGAACGGCTCGGCCTGGTGACCCACACCCATCTCTCGCACGGCTCGCCGACCTTCCATGCGGCGGGGGAGGACCAGCACGTGCACCTGGTCTGCCGGGAGTGCGGCGCGATCGACGAGATCGATCCCGCCCTGCTGCGCCCGTTGGCCGACCAGCTTGCCGCGCAGCGGGGGTTCCGGGTTGACATCGGCCATGTCTCCCTTTTCGGCCGCTGTGATCGCTGTGGGAACGGGGAGCAGGAATGATCGACATCGTCGGGGCGGTCTCTGTCGAAAGCATCGACGAGGCCAGCCGGGATCAGCCGGAGCCGGCGCACGCCGCGGCGGGTGTCCGGTCGGTGGCGGCGCACTACGGGGACCCACTGCGCGAGCAGCGCACCCTGGAGACGGGGGTCGGCCTGGTCGACCGCTCGCACCGGGGGGTGATCGCGGTGCCGGGCGAGGATCGGCTCGGTTGGTTGCACACGCTCACCACCCAGCACCTGGCGGATCTGCCCGATGGGCAGGGCACCGAGTTGCTGGTGCTCTCACCGCACGGGCACGTCGAGCAGCACGCGATGGTCGCCGAGGAGGGCGGTACGACCTGGCTGGACACCGAGCCGGGCGACACCGGTGGGCTGCTCGGGTATCTGGAGCGGATGCGCTTCTTCAGCAAGGTGGAGCCGCGCGACGTGACGCCGGACCACGCCCTGCTCTCGCTGGTCGGGCCGGCGGCGGTGGACGCCGTGGCGACGCTCGGCGTGTCCGACCTGGCGGAGCCGGACTTGCTCGAGGTGCCCGGCCCGAAGTTCCGGGCGGGCTCGGTGCCGCCCCGGCCGACGGTGCGGTACGACGTCCGTGCGTTGCCGATCGGGGGCTGGGCCCGCCGTGGCCCGCTCGGCGTCGACCTGCTGGTGGCGCGGGAGGGCATGGGCCGGGTGGTCGCCGAGCTGCGCGGCGCGGATGTGCCGGTCGTCGGGCTCTGGGCCTATGAGGCGGTGCGGGTGGCCGCTCGCCGGCCTCGGGTGGGGCTGGATACCGACCACCGGAGCATTCCGGCGGAGGTGGACCTGGTCGGGCCGGCCGTACACCTGGAGAAGGGCTGCTACCGGGGGCAGGAGACGGTGGCCCGGGTGCACAACATGGGTCGCCCGCCGCGTCGGCTCGTCCTCCTGCACCTGGACGGGGTGACCACGGACCAGCCGCCGTCGGCCGGCACTCCGGTGACTCGGGATGGTCGGACGGTCGGCTTCGTCGGTACCGCCGTGCACCACCACGAGCTGGGCCAGGTCGCCCTGGCGGTGGTCAAGCGCAACGTCCCCGACGACGCCCGGCTGCTGGTCGGAGAGACTGCCGCGATGATCGATGGCTAGGGGATGATCTCCTCCGGAAGCTGTTGAGAGCGGAAGGGTTCGGGTCTTTCGGCCGGCGCACCGGAAGACTTCCGGTCGAACGGTTGTGGGCCGGGCGACTAGGATCCGGGCATGACGACAGGGACGTTGATCACGGTTGCCCCGACCGGGGCGGAGTCGGCCAAGGCCGAGGTGCCGGCGCTGCCGGTCACCCTCGATGAGCTGCTGCTGACCGCGAAGGAGTGCGAGGCCTTGGGTGCCTCCGTGGTCCACGTACACGTCCGGGACGGCGAGGCACAGCCGACCCTCGACCAGGGGCGGCTGCGCGAGACCGTCGCGGCGCTTCGCGAGAGCACCGATCTGGTCGTGCAGCTCTCCTCGGGTGGCGCGGTGAGCGACCCGGAGGCCGACCGGCTCGCCGTGCTCGACGCCGCCCCCGACATGGCCTCCTGCACGATGGGCACGGTCAACTTCGGTGCCGACGTTTTTCTCAACCGGTGGGAGTTCATCGTCGAGCTGCACACCCGGATGCAGGAGCGGGGCATCGTCCCGGAGTACGAGATCTTCGACCTGGGGCACCTCACCGCCCTGCAACGCCTGCTCGGCACGTACGGCCTGCCCGCCGGCGGGCACGTGCACGTCGACTTCGTCATGGGCGTGCCCGGCGGAATGCCCGGCACCCCAGCGGCCCTGGTCGCCGCCGAGCAGATGCTGCGGGATCTGCCGGCCGGCACCACGTTCTCGGCGACCGGCGTCGGTCGTAGCACGATCCCGGTCCTGCTGGCCTCGCTCTCGGCGGGCGGACACCTCCGGGTGGGCATGGAGGACACGGTGACCTACGCCAAGGGTCAGCCGGTCGAGTCCAACATGCAGCTCGTGGCCCGCGCGGTCGCCTTCGCCCAACTCGCTCAGCGCCTTCCGCTCACCACCACCGAGGCCCGTGAACTGCTCGGCCTGCCCGCCCTCCGTCGGTAAGTGGTGTACCGGGGGTCGCCCCCTGACGTGGCGTTCCCGATCCCCTGGTTGCCCGTCGGCTGGACGTTCCCGACGGGCGGTAACGTCCACGCCGTGGGAAAGACGTACGAGGGCGGCGTGCCGCTCGTTGAGGTGGTCCGATCGGGTTTCGTTGAGGGCGTGCATCGCGGGTCGGTGGTAGCGCTCGACGCGACTGGTGCGGCGGTGGCGAGGGCGGGGGATGTGACGTCGCCGATCTTCCCCCGATCGTCGAACAAGCCGTTGCAGACGGTCGGGATGATCCGTGCGGGCCTGCGGCTGACCGACCCGGCTGACCTCGCCCTGGTCTCGGCCAGCCACGAGGGGGAGGATTTCCACCGGGCCCGGGTCGGTGGGTTGTTGGCGCGGTCCGGGCTCGACGAGTCTGCGTTGCACTGCCCGCCCGACCTGCCGGCGGATGAGGAGGCGAGGGCGGCGGTCCTCCGCGCCGGCGGTGGTCCGACCCGGATCCAGATGAACTGCTCTGGAAAACACAGCGGAATGCTGCTGACCTGTCAGGCGGCGGGCTGGCCCGTGGAGGGGTACTGGCGCAGCGAGCACCCGTTGCAGGAGCGGTTGCGGGCAGTGGTTGAGGAGTTCGCCGATGAGCCGGTGACGGCGATCGGGATCGACGGCTGCGGCGCACCGGTGCTGGCCGTGTCGTTGTCTGGTCTTGCGATGGCATATCTGCGGCTCGTGCAGGCGGAACCGGGCTCGCCGGGGCGGGCGGTGGCCGACTCGATGCGGGCTCATCCGGAGATCATCGGCGGTACGCGGGCCGACGACAGTCGGGTGATGCGGGCTGTGCCGGGGCTGCTCGCGAAGATTGGTGTGGAGGGGGTCATCGCTGCGGCGGTTCCCGGCGTCGGTGCGGTCGCGTTGAAGATCGACGATGGCGCCGGCCGGGCTCGGATGCCGGTGCTGGTCTCCGCGCTGCGCCGGCTTGGGGTGACCGCACCGGCGTTGGCGGAGTTCGCCGAGGTCCCGCTCCTTGGCGGGGGGCAGCCGGTAGGGCTCGTTCGGTCGCTCTGGTAGCCCGTCCGGGCGTGTGGTGCTGGCTGCGGCTGGGCAGTCGGCACCGTGGCTGCGGCCATATCGGGTGCTAACTCTGGCTAGCGATTCGCTTGCAGGAGCTAGCACCGCGAGCTAGCGTTGAGTTATGGCCAGTGGTAAGGACCTTCCCAACATTGGCGGGTTCATTCGGGACCTGCGACGGAGTGCGAAGATTTCCCTCCGGCAGCTGTCCGAGCAGGCGGGAGTCAGCAACCCGTACCTGAGTCAGATCGAGCGCGGGCTGCGTAAGCCCAGCGCAGAGGTGCTCCAGCAGCTTGCCAGCGCGTTGCGGGTCTCCACTCCGGCGATGTATCTGCGGGCCGGGCTGTTGGACGACCGGGAGGGGCAGGGTGTCCTTGCCGCGATCGCAGCGGACTCGGACCTGACCATGGCGCAGAAGCAGTCGCTGACCCAGATCTACGAGACGTTCCGTCGAGAGAACGCACGGCTCGCGGAGGCGACCGCCGCCGCCGACGCGGCATCGGCGACCACCGAGGCCGCGACCGGCACGACCACCGCAGAGCCGACGACCGGCACGGTCACCACCGAATCAGTCACCGGCCTGCCCACGACCGAACCGGAGCCGGGCCCAGCCCAGCCCTCCGGGGCCTCCGCCGACCTGGCCAACATCGCGGTCACCGGACCGACGACAACCGGGGGCACGCCGACCGGCGGTGCGTGATGCGCATCGTCACCGAGCCCGGCTCCATTCCCGCCCTGACTCCAATGAAGGCCGCCCGAAGGGCGACCCCGAAGCCGCCGACGCGGTCAAAGAGGAGAAAAGATGACTAGTCAGCCGAAAACCAGTCGTATCCCCGCCCCGCTCTACGCCGCCGCCGGTGCCGGCGATCTGGCGTACCAGCAGCTGCGCAAGCTCCCCGCGGTTGTGAGTGAGTTGCGCGACCGGGTCGCTGCCGACCTCAGCACGGTAAACGGGGCCGAGCTGCGCCAGAAGGCCACCGAGACGTTGCGTACGGCGACCGTCACCGCTGAGAACCTGCGCCGGCGGGCCGCCACCGACCTCGACCTCAGCCGGCTTCGGGAGACCGCCACCCGCAACGCGGCCGTTGTGGTCGCCAGTGCCCAGGCCGCACAGGAGCGGGCAGCCACCACCTACGGCGCGCTCGTCGGTCACGGGGAGCGGGTCGTCGGCGCTGGAGTACTCGAGGCCGCCGACACGGTGAACACCGACATGGAGACGACCGAAAAGGCTCCGGCTCCCACCCCGGCGCAGGTCGCCGAGGCGGCCGAGGCCAAGCCGGCCGCCGTCACGAAGCGTGCCACCAAGGCCACTGGCAAGCCGGCCACCTCGTCGACGAAGTCACCGCGCGCGACGAAGCGGACGCCGCCGGCCGGCGACTGACCACGGCGACGGGCGAGTGCCCGGTGGCATCGAAGACCCCGGAAGCGGCCTGGCGGACGTCTCCGGGGTCTTCGGCATATGCTTGCCGGCATGGCCATCGCCGCGCCGTTCGCTTTTGAGGTCCGCTACGTTATAGAGCTGATCCTGCTCGTCTTCGCGCTCATCGTGCAGGGAGTCGCCCTGGTCCACGTCATCACCCAGCGGTCCGACGCGTTCGCCGCGGTCGGCACCCTGCCGAAGGGTGCCTGGGCGGCGATCCTCGCCGTCTGTCTGGTGCTCACCCTGCTCGGCTTCGGCCCGATCAGCCTCTTTGGACTGGTCGGAATCGCCGCTGGGCTGATCTATCTGCTTGACGTCCGGACGGGTCTGCGGGACCTCCGGGATGGCCGGGGGACCTCCTGGTGAGAGGCTTCCGGTGGCCGCCCCCACCGGATGGCGGCCCTCGCACCTGGGGTCCCGGGCCGAGTGGGCCCCGCACTGGTCGGCCCGCACTGCCGGAGCCGGAGACCGAGCTGGCCGCCACGCCACACGGCGTCCACCTGGAGCAGTTGGTCACCGGGGCGGGCGATCCGGTCACCGTCTTCGCGCACGGTCTCGGCAGTGGCATCGCCGCCACCCGTCCCTTCGGTAGCGGCGTTACCGGCCGCCGACTCTTCTTTCAGTTCCGCGGCCATGGTCGCTCCGCCGCCCCGCCCGGGCCATGGAGCTACCACGACCTTGCCCGCGACCTGCGGGCCGTCGCCGACCAGGGTCTTGCGACCCGGGCGTTCGGCGCGAGCCTGGGCGCGGGTGCGCTCTGCCGGCTGCTTGCCGACAGCCCGGCGCGGTTCGACCGGCTGGTCTTCTATCTGCCGGCGGTGCTGGACCGGCCGCGGGTCGACGCGGCTCGGCGGCGGCTGGCGGCGCTGCTCGACGCGCTCGGCAGCGGTGATGTCGGCCAGCTCGCGGAGGTGGTCCAGCTGGAGCTTCCACCGGCCGTCCGTAACACGCCATCCGGCTGGGCGTACCTACGACAGCGCCTCGACCAGCTCATGCGGGACGGCCTCGCCTCGGGGTTGGCCGACCTGTCCGGCTCGGTGCCGGTCCGCGACGCGAAGGAACTCGGCGAGGTCGCGGCACCGGCCCTGGTGATTGGATGCGTGGGCGACGAGCTGCATCCGGTCGAGGTCGCCGAGCAGCTCGCCGCCACGTTGCCCCAGGCCACCCTGCACGTGTACGACCGGCCCGGCGTCCTCTGGGCCAAGCGCGCCGACCTGCGGGAGCGTATCTCCGCCTTCCTCAACGAGTAGCCCACGCCGGGTGGGCGCCACCACCTGGCTAATGGGGCCGGGTGTGGTGAACGGGGACGGGTGTTGAGGGGTTCCGGCCTCTTCCGCTGGCGGGCGGAGGAGGCCAGAACCCCTTGTTCGTCTGACGTGTTTGGGATTGTCAACCGGCGCAGCCGGGAACGTCGACGCAGTTGTTGGGTCGGTTCTTGATCACGATGGTGCCGGTGGCGGTGTTCAACTCGACCGTTCCGCCGTCGTTGACGATACCCCCGCCGTCGGTGATGGCGACGTTCTTGACCACCTTCGTGTCGAAAAGGATGACTGTTTCCTCATTGTAAATGCCGGCACCTTGATCGGCCTGGTTGCCATTGATCCTGGTGTCTCGCAATACCAGGTCTGCAAAGTTGTAGATGCCGCCGCCGTCGGTGGTGGCGGCATTGTTCGTGATGGCACCGCCTTCGACGACAACAGAGGAGTTATCGCTCGTCGCTAGGCCGCCCGCCCTGCCTTGGGTGGCGATGTTTTCGATAATGGTGACGGCTTTGAGTGTGAGTTGCGTGTCAAAATTCATGACCACGCCGGCAGCTTCGAGGGCGGTGTTTTTCGAAAATTTGCTGTCCGTGACAGTGCCGGTGCCGCTGATGAAGAGGCCGCCGATGGTTCCTTGAGCGTGGTTGGCGGTGACGGTGCTGTGCTCGATTCGGGCGGTGCCGAAGCTCATCACCCCAGCCCCTGCGGTGGTGGTGGTATTGGCGTTCACGTGGGACTTTTTGACGTCGATTACGCCAAGGCTGTAGATGCCCCCGCCGGGGCCGTCAGCGGTGTTGTGGCTGATGGTGGAGCTTATGATTCGGGTGGTGCCGTTGTTGACGATGCCGCCGCCGTTGCTATCGGCGATGTTGCGGGTGACGGTGCTCCGGTTCGTGGTGAGCGTTCCACCGGGGTTCACGAGGATTCCTCCGCCGGCGCTGGTGGTCTGGCCACCGGTGATAGTGAGGTGGTCGAGGGTGAGATTGCCGCCAGTGTCGACGGTGAGGATCCGGAATTCGTCGGCGTTGGCGGCGCGTTCGATGGTGGTGTTTTTGTTGCCGTTGAGGGTGATCGGCGCGGTGATGACGGGGAGGCCGTTGCCGTCGATGTCGGCGGTGAGCAGGTAGGTGCAGTCCCTGGCGAGGTCGAGCACCGCACCGTCGCGGGCGTTGGCGAGGGTGATCGCGGCGATCAGGGCGTCGGCGTCGCAGGGCACGGGGGTGCCGCCGGGCTTGGTGTCCTTCTTGTCCTTGCGCTTGTCGCTCTTGCTGTCGTTGCGGTGGTCATTGGTGAAGGGTCGGTCTCTGGTGGGGTCGTCGGTGGTGGTGAGGATGCGCCCGGTGGTGCCAGCGGCGGGGCTGGCGACGCCGAAGGTGGCGGTGAGGGCTAGGCCGGTTATGCCGGCCAGTCCGGCGGCCCACCATCGCCGTCGTGAGCCTGCCCGGCTGGCGCCAGGGCGGTTCGAGTCGTGGGTGTGGCTCTGCTGGTTCGTCGCGGTTACGGGTCCTTCCTTCCCGGTGGGTCCGCCCTCCTCCGCCTGCCCGGCAGGCGGGGGAGGAGGGCGGTAGCTCGGGTCTGTTCGATGCGTCCGGGTGTTCAGCCGGCGCAGCCGGGAACGTCGACGCAGTTGTTGGGTCGGTTCTTGATCACGATGGTGCCGGTGGCGGTGTTCAACTCGACCGTGCCGCCAACGTTGACGATGCCCCCACCATTGGTGATGGCGACGTTCTTGACCACCTTCGTGTTGAAGAGGGTGACTGTTTCGTCATTGTAAATGCCGGCACCCTGATCGGCCTGATTGTTTGTGATCTTGGTATTTCGTGAAACGACATCCCCAAAATTGAAGATGCCGCCGCCGACGGTGGTGGCGGTGTTGTCCGCGATGACGCTGTCTTCGATGACCACGGGGGATCTTGGGCCTACCCCCAGGCCGCCGCCTCGGCCTGTTCTGGCTACGTTTCCGATGATGGTGGCGGACTTGAGCGTGAGTTGTGCACCAATTTCCGTGCCTACTCCACCCAGCTCCAGGCCGGAGTTGTATGAGATTTTGGTATCTGTGACGAGACCAGTTCCAGCGATAGAAAGGCCACCGATATTTCCGCTTTGAGCGTGGTTGGCGGTAATGGTGCTGTGCGCGATCCGGGCCGTGTCAACGCTGACAACTCCGCCCCCGCCGGTGGTCGCGATATTGGCCTTCACGTGGGACTTTTTGATGTCGAGGAGGCCGGCGCTGTTGATGCCGCCGCCGATACCGCCGGCGGTGTTGTGGCTGATGGTGGAGTGTGTGATCCGGGTGGTGCCGTTGTTGGCGATTGCACCGCCGTCGCTGTCGGCGATGTTGCGGGTGATGGTGCTGTGGTTGGTGGTCAACGCTCCGCCGGGGTTGACGAGGATGCCGCCGCCGTCGTCGGTGGTGTGGCCGCCGGTGACCTTGAGGTGGTTGAGGGTGAGGTCGCCGCCGACGTTGACGGTGAGGATGCGGAACTGGTCGGCGGCGGCGGCGCGTTCGAGGGTGGTGTTTTTGTTGCCGTTGAGGGTGATGGGGGTGGTGATGACGGGGAGGCCGTTGCTGTCGAGGTCGGCGGTGAGGAGGTAGGTGCAGTCTTTGGCGAGGTTGAGGGTGGCGCCGCCGCGGGCGTTGGCGAGGGTGATCGCGGCGATGAGCGCGTCGGCGTCGCAGGGCACGGGCGTCCCCTGTGGCTTTCCCGCCTTCTTCCCTGTGTCCTTGCTGCCGCCCCGGTGGTTGTCGACGGGAGGATGGTCGGCTTTCCCGAGGCGGTCGCCGGCCGTGGCGCGGGGGCGTTCGGCGGCGTTGGCGGGGACGACGGCGATGCCGACGGTGGTGAGGGCTAGGCCGGTCATGCCGGCCAGCCCGACGGCCCACCGTCGCCGTCGTGCCCCTGCCTGGCTTACGCCAGGAGGTCTGGTGTGGTGTTGATGCTTCATCGCGGTGTCGATCCCCTTCCCCATGCGCGGCGAGCAGCCGCCAACCCCGGGGGCAGACCGGGCAGGGTGCTCCTCGGCTACCAGGTCGGTGGTAGCAAGACTAATTCGGACGCTAGGCCCAAAAGGCGGCAAGAGGATGTGAAACCGAAAATCTCCCAAAACTGGGCGAAAAAGACTTGTGTTGACCGGGGGAGGTGTTCGTGGTGGCCGTGCGATGCCGGACCTGGTCAGACCGGCGGAGACAACTGGCCCTCCCTGAGTGGAGCTCAGCGTGGCTAGGCTCGGCCACCATGAACGCATCCCGTGGCATCGCCGCGCCCATAGCCGGGGCGGCCGGCCAATTCTTCGCCGGTGTCGGCCTCTTCCTGCGTGGCATCGGCCTCTACCTCCGCAACCCCGGCCTGATGCTGCTCGGCGTCCTACCGGCGTTGATCTCCGGTGCGTTCTTCGTCGCCGCGTTCGGCACGCTCGTCTACTTTGTGGGCGACCTGGCAGCGTTGATCACGCCGTTCGCCGACGATTGGTCCGACGCCGGGCGAGGTATGACGCGGGTAGCCGCCGGCTTGGCGTTGCTCGGGCTGGGTGGCCTGCTCACGGTGGTCGCGTTCACCGCCGTCACGCTGGTCATCGGGGACCCGTTCTACGAGAAGATCTCCGAACGGGTCGAGGATGGCCTCGGCGGTACGCCCAACGCGGTGGACGTGCCGTTCTGGTCGTCGCTGCGGCACAGCATCGTCGACTCACTGCGGCTGGTGGGGTTGGCGGTGCTGTTCGGCGTCCCCCTCTTTGTCGCGGGTTTCATCCCGGTGGTCGGTCAGACCGTGGTGCCGGCACTCGGTGCGACCATCGGCGGCTGGCTGCTCGCGGTGGAACTGGTTGGCGCCCCCTTCTACCGGCGCGGGCTGCGGTTGACCGACCGGCGGGCCGCCCTCCGGGCCGACCGGCCGACCGCGCTCGGTTTCGGGGTGGCAGTGTTCGTCAGCTTCCTGATTCCGCTCGGCGCGGTGCTGCTCATGCCAGCGGCCGTCGCGGGCGCCGCTCTGCTGGCCCGCCGCGTGCTCGGTCAGCCGACCACCGTAGAGCTGACCGGGGCCGCCCAGGACGGCGGGTAGCGTGCCGTCGCTCAGCTCATCTCCCGGAGGCAACTCCACTGGGCGGCGACCGGCCGGTAGCCGAGACGTTCGTTGATCGCGAGCATCGGCTTGTTCGCCTCGTCATTGCCGGTGTACGCGACCGTCACCCCGCTGCCCGCGGCCCGGCGTAGGGCACCCACTTTCGCCGCCGTCGCGAGCCCTCGCCCCCGGTACTCAGGTCGGGAAGCGGTGTAGTCCGACCACATCCGCGAACCGTCCCGTTTGACCAGGCTGATCGCCGCCAGGACGCCGGTGACCTCGACACCGGCGCTGGCCTCCCGGTCCAGTCCGACGTTGTCCCACGTATCGGCCCGCCAGTGCTCGTAGGTGAGAGCGTCGGCGGCGACGTCTTCCGGCTCGTCGGCGCTGGCGTCGCGCTGCACCTCGTACACGTGGTGTGGGTCAACCTCGGACAGCGGCACCAGCCGAGCGCCCGTGGGGACGGCCGGGGGTGGCAGGGCCGTCAGCTCCAGTGCGGAGAAGCGTGTCTGGCGGCTGGGTAGGAAGCCGCGCCGCCGAGCGTACGGCAACGACTCAGGTAACACCCGCCCGCGCAGCAGGGGAAGCCGGAGCGGGGCGAGGTGGCCCAGGACGGCGGTCAACAGCCCACTGCCGATGCCGTGTCCCCGATACTCGGGGTGGACGTGCAGCAGCGAGATCTCGCCGACGCTTCGAGAAGAACTGGCGTTGCGGAAGGTCGAGACCCAACCGACGACCTCGTCGTCCACCTCGGCGACGAACGCGGTCCAGTGCTGGCCCGGGGGCGGTTGGGCGAGCATCTGGCGGGTTGACGCCACCCCGCGAACCAGATGCGGAAGGACTCGGGTGCGGAGCGCCACCACGGCGGGCGCGTCGTCGGGCTGCGCGGCGCGGATCCTCACGCGGCGCTTACGGCGGCGACCGCCTCGACCTCGACGAGCTGCTCGGGGTAGCCAAGCGTGGCTACCCCGAGCAGGGTGCTGGGCGGGTCGTGGTCGCCGAAGGTGTCCCGGACGACCTGCCAGACGGTCACCAGGTCGGGTTGGTGCGCCGAGGCCACGTACACCGTGGTCTTGACGACATCGATGAGGCAGGCGCCCGCCGCGGTGAGCGCGGTCTCCAGATTGGCCATCACCTGCCGGGCCTGGGCGGCATGGTCGCCGGGGGCGACCGTACGGCCGTCCGCGTCGAGTGGGCACGCTCCCGCGGTGAAGACGAGGCGCGTTGATGGCTCGACGGTGGTGACGTACGCGTACTCGGCCTCGGCGAGGGCCGAGACGTGACGGAGTTCGGGCATGGAGTGACGCTAGTGCAGGTCCCGGTGGTCACGCGATCTGGTTTTCGTCAGGATTGCTGCCGTGCGGCTCCGGACCGGGGCCGTTCGGGGCTCAGGCGGATTCGCGGAGGATCAGCTCGGTGGGAAGAACAACCGCCGGTTCGATTGGCTCACCCGCCGCCAGGCGCAGCAGCTGGCGGGTCATTCGGCGGCCGATCTGCTGGATCGGCTGGCGGACGGTGGTCAGTGGCGGGTCGGTGTAGGCGGCGGTCTCGATGTCGTCGAAACCGATAACCGCGACATCGTCGGGCACCCGTCGCCCCGTCGCGCGTAGGGTCCGCAGGGCGGCGTGTGCCATCAGGTCCGAGGCGGCGAAGATCGCGTCCAGGTCGGGGTGCTCGGCGAGTAGCCGCCGGGTCGCGGCCATCCCCGACTCGCGGGTGAAGTCGCCGTACGCGACCCACTCCGGCAGCCCGGCCGGGGCCACCGCCGCCTGGTAGCCGGTCAGTCGTTCGATCCCGCCCACCATGTCCTGTGGGCCGGCGATGGTGGCGATTCGCTGCCGGCCGCTGTCGATCAGATGCTGGATGGCCCTACTCACCCCGCCGATGTGGTCAACATCGACGTAGGGCACCGAGGTGCCGCCGAGCGGCCGGCCGCTGCACACCACCGGAATGCCCAACCGGGCCAGCCGGCCGGGGAGTGGGTCGGCGCCGTGTAGCGAGGCGAACAGCACCCCGTCAACGTGCTGGCCCGTGGTATACCGCTCCACCCGCTCGTGCCCGGCCGGCGAGCCGGCCAGCATCAGCACCAACTGTTTGTCGGCCGTCTCCAGCTCCTGGGCGGCGCCGCGGATGATGCCGGGGAAGTACTGGTCGTCGGAGAAGACCCGGGTGGCAGCCTCGGACATGACCAGTGCGACCGAGTCGGTTCGCTGGGTGACCAGGCTGCGAGCGGCCAGATTCGGTACGTACCCGAGCTCGCTGATGGCTCGGTGGACGGCCTTGCGGATCGGCTCGGCCACCGTGGTGGAGCCGTTCACCACCCGGGAGACGGTGGCCCTGGAGACACCGGCGCGGCGGGCCACCGCCTCGAGCGTCGGCCGTTGCGCCGTCGTCATCGCCCTCCCCCCTCAGAGCCCGTGCCGGGAGATCACCTCCTGGTACCAGCGGGCACTCGCCTTCGGTGAGCGTCGCTGGGTCAGGTAGTCGACGTGGACGATCCCGAACCGTTTCCGATAGCCCTCGGCCCACTCGAAGTTGTCCAGCAACGACCATACGAGATAGCCGCGTAGGTCCACCCCGCGGGCGATGGCCTCGTGCGCAGCGCGTAGGTGCCCGTCGAGGTAGGCGATCCGGTCGGTGTCCACCACCCCGCTGACTCCGTCCGCCTCCGGTTGGTCAAGGCTGGCCGGAGGCGCGGCGCGGTCCGGGAAGGCCGCCCCGTTTTCAGTGATCATCAACGGCACGCCCGGGTAGTCGGTGGCGAGGCGTTCCAGCAGCCGGGTGAGCCCGGCCGGCTCGATCATCCAGCCCATATCGGTCAGCGGTCCGGCGGGTGACAGGAACTCCACCGCCCCGTCGGTGCCCGGAAACGCCCCACCGCCGCCGGCACCGTCCGGCTTACCTGCGACGTAGAGGGGGGCGTAGTAGTTGACGCCAAGCAGGTCGATCGGGGTGGCGATCACGTTCTCGTCGCCGTCCCGGATGAACGTCGGCGGCACGAATCGGGCGACGTGCTCCAGCACATCCGCCGGGTACGCGGCCCGGAACAGCGGGTCCAAGAAGATCCGATTGTGAAGCCGGTCAACCAGGCGTACGGCGGCGGCATCGGCGGCGCTGTCCGGGTCGGCGGGGCGGACATCGGCCGGGTTGAGCGTGATCCCGACGCTCCCCGCGCCGGCCGCGTGCAGCGCCCGGGCCGCCAGGCCGTGCCCGAGCAGCAGGTGGTGCACGGCGGTGAAGGCGGCTCCCGGGTCCGCGACCCCGGGGGCGTGTACCCCGTTGCCGTAGCCCAGGTACGCCGAGCACCACGGTTCGTTGAGTGTGGTCCAGGATTTCACCCGGTCTCCGAGCCGACCGTGGACGGCGGCGCCGTACCCGGCGAAGTGCTCCGCGGTCTCCCGGGCAGCCCAACCGCCTCGATCCTGCAGGGTCTGCGGTAGGTCCCAGTGGTAGAGGGTGACCATCGGGTCGATCCCCCGGGCCAGCAGGGCGTTCACCAATCGGTCGTAGAAGTCCAGCCCGCGCGGGTTGACCGGGCCGGTGCCGTCCGGCTGGACCCGGGGCCAGGACACCGAGAACCGGTACGTCTGGATCCCCAGCCCTGCCATCAGCTCCACGTCGTCGGCGTACCGGTGGTAGTGGTCGCAGGCGACGTCACCGGTGTGACCCTGGTAGACCTTGCCCGGCGTACGGCTGAAGGTGTCCCAGATCGACGGCCCCCGGCCGTCTTCGTGGGCCGCGCCCTCGATCTGGTAGGCAGCTGTGGCCGTGCCCCAGCGGAAGTTCTCCGGAAAACGAAGCGTGCTCACCGGTTGTCTCCTCGCGCTCGCTGGGTGCCCTTTTCCGTTCGCGACTGTGGGGCTCGCAGGATCGGCTCACTCCTCGCGCTCGCTGGGTGCCTTTCTCCGTTCGCGACTGTGGGGCTCGCAGGATCGGCTCACTCCTCGCGCTCACTCACTGGTGCCTCCTTGTCGCGCAGCGTCTCCCGATGCTTCACCCAATGTCAAGAGAGCGCTCTCCTCGCTCACTTCGGTGGTGTGGGGCGGGTGGGGCGCCGGGGCTGCTCGTGGGTGAGCAGCTCCCGGCCGGGCGGGGGCAGGATGCGGCCGGGCGGCGTCAGCCGGTCCGGAGGCCAGCCAGGAGGGCGCGCTCGCCCGTCACCGCCAGGGTGTCGAAGCTGACGCGTCCCCAGAGCGCGAGCAGCAGATCGCTGGCGGTGCCGACGACCTGGACCCGAGCATGATGATCATGGTCGTCGAAGATGGTGTCGGTGTCCAGCAGGGCAACCCCGTCACCGCGCAACCGCAGGAACCACTCCTGCCCGGCATCGGAGGCCGACAGGTGTACCACTCCGTGCCACTGGCCATGATCCGGACGTCGTCCGGCCGGCAGGCAGGTGTCGAGCACCTCGCTCACCCCGTCGGCTGCCAGCTTCGTCTCGATCGGGTCGCCCGCGCCGATGGAGAGCTGGGCGTCCCAGCGGTGCAGCGCCGTCTCGTGTGCGATCCGGCGAGGCCAGAAGCCGGCCTTCTTCGGCTGCGGCGCCCAGTTCCACGCCGGTGCCTCCGGATCCAGCGCGTCGAAACGCACCATCAGCTCGTCGTACGCCTGCTGCCACAGCTGGAGGTCGGTCTCGCCTGGATTGGGCTCCACAAGCTCGGAGTGAAGGGACGGCGGGGTGACGGTATTCGTCGACACGTTCCCGTGCACCCAGCGGTAGACGCTCGCCAGGTGCCGGGTCAGGTCGGTCACCGTCCAGCCGGGACAGGAGAGCACCGGGGTGTCGGCGGGCGCTTCGGCGATCGCCGCGGCGAAGGCCGGCCCCTCCACCCGCAGCGCCCCGATCCAGAAGTCCTTCGTGCCGTGCAGTTTGTTCATCGCCATCCTCCCGGGGGTGACCGGGCCACCAGTGGGTGCCGCGGCTACCCCTCAGCTTAGGGTGATGGGCGTGACAGAGGTTCCCCAGTCGACATCGGGCATTCAACCCGACACTGAGTGTAATTTGTCGCGATACACGACGCTGCGTCTCGGTGGTTGGGCTACCCGCGTGGTCACCGCCACCAGCGCGGATGACCTCGTCCGAGGGGTACGGGAGGCGGGGGAGCGCGGCGAGCAGGTCCTGGTCCTCGCCGGAGGTAGCAACGTGGTGATCAGCGATGCGGGCTTCCCGGGGACGGTGGTGTTGGTCCGCTCCCGGGGCCTGCGGGTCGTCGACACCGACACTGACACCGTCACGGTGCGGGTCGAGGCCGGTGAGCCCTGGGACGACCTGGTCGCCCACACCGTGGCCAGCGGGTGGTCCGGCCTGGAGTGCCTGTCCGGGATACCCGGCTCCACCGGCGCGACGCCGATCCAGAACGTCGGCGCGTACGGGCAGGATGTCGCCGAGACCATAACCGGAGTGCAGGTGTACGACCGGGTGGCCGGCACCACCGGTCGGATCGAGGCCCGCGACTGCGGGTTCAGCTACCGGTCCAGCATCTTCAAATACAGCGACCGGTGGGTGGTGTTGTCGGTCGACTTCCGTCTCGCCCGGTCGCCGCTGTCCGGCCCGGTCCGCTACGCGGAACTCGCTCGGGCGCTCGACGTGGCGGTCGGTGACCGGGTGCCACTGGTGAAGGCTCGCGACGCCGTGCTGCGGCTGCGCGCCGGCAAGGGAATGGTGCTCGACCCCACCGACCCGGACACCTGGTCGGTCGGCTCGTTCTTCACCAATCCGGTGCTGGATCAGGCCGGGTACGAGCGGCTACGGGAGCGGGCCGCCGAGCTCGGTGAGCCGCCGTCCTGGCCCGGTGCCGACGGCACGGTGAAGGTCAGCGCTGCCTGGCTGATCGACAAGGCCGGCTTCGGCAAGGGCCATCCGGGCCCAGAAGGCGTCGTCACCATCTCCACCAAACACACCCTGGCGCTGACCCACCGTTCCGGCACCGCCCGGACCGAGGACCTGGTGCGCCTGGCCCGCGAGATTCGTCACGGAGTACAAGCCCGTTTCGACGTGACTCTGCATCCCGAACCCGTCCTGATCAACTGTGCCCTCTGACCCGTCGGGTCAGCGGGGAGCCACCGCCGCCCAGTCGACGGTGACCAGGCCCTGGCGCCAGCGGCGGGGTTGGTACGCCAGCGGCCAGCCCTCGTCGCGGACGGCGGTCACCGTACGCAGCCAGCGGTGGCGGGGGCCGAAGGGGGCGTAGGGGGCCGCCGCCCGCCAGGCACCCTCCAGGGCCTGGAGTAGGGCATGGATTGGCTCCCCCTCGACGTTGCGGTGGATCAGGGCCTTGGGGAGCCGTTCGGCGAGCCGGGCGGGGTGGTCCATGGTGGCCAGCCGTGCGCCCAGGGTCAGCGTGCGGGGGCCGTCCTCGTCGATCAGCACCCACCCGCCGAGTCGCCCCAACTCGTCGCAGGTCCCCTCGACCAGCAGGCCACCCGGAGCGAGCGCGCCGGTCATCGTCGCCCAGGCGCCCGCCACCTCGCCTTCGTCGTACTGGCGTAGCACGTTGAAGGCACGAACCAGGGCGGGGCGGAGGCCGGCCAGCTCGAAGCCGCCCCGGGCGAAGGTGAGCCGGGGTGGGTCGGCGACCGGCTGTGCGGCGGCGACGCGGACCGGGTCGATCTCCAGCCCGACCACGCGTACGTCGGGGCGGACCGCGTGTGCCAAACGGGAGCGCAACTCGACGGCGGTGACCCCGGTGGCGCCGTAGCCCAGGTCCACGACGAGCGGATCCGCTGCCGCACGCAAGGCATCCCCGCAGGTCACGGCCATCCAGTTGTCCACCCGGCGCAGCCGGTTGGGGTTCGTCGTCCCGCGCGTCGCGACGCCGAGCGGGCGTCGTGCCGGCACCGCCGTCACCCGGCTCAACCGACCCGGTGGACCTTGTGCTGCGCGGCCTGCGCCAACGGGCGGACCACCAGCCGGTCGACGTTCACGTGCTGGGGGCGGGTCGCGCACCAGGCGACACAGTCCGCCACGTCGTCGGCGACCAGCGGCTCGGACACCCCGGCGTAGACGGCGTCCGCCCGGTCGGCGTCCCCGTCGAAGCGGACCAGCGAGAACTCCTCGGTCCGCACCATCCCGGGGTCGATCTCGACGACCCGAACCGGCCGGCCGCACAACTCCAGCCGTAGGGTGCCCGCGACCGCAGTCTGCGCGTGCTTGGCGGCGGCGTAGCCACCCCCGCCTTCGTACACGGTGAAACCAGCGGTCGACGACACGACGACGATCGTGCCGGCCCCGGAGGAGACCAACGCCGGCAGGAGCGCCTGGGTGACCCGCAGCGTGCCCAGCACGTTCACGTCGTACATCCACTGCCAGTCACCGACCGCGCCGGTCTCCACCGGGTCCAGGCCGCGTGCTCCCCCGGCGTTGTTGACCAGCAGGGTGACCGGACCGGGCGCGGCCGCCGCCGCGGCGGCGAGGCGGGCCACCGACTCGTCCGAGGTCACGTCGCAGCTGACCGCGGTGGCCGACCCGCCGCTGGTTTCGACCTCCTCGACCAGGTCGGCGAGGCGGTCGGTGCGCCGGGCGGCGGCCAGCACGTGGAACCCTTCGGCGGCGAGTCGGCGGACGGTGGCCGCCCCGATCCCGCTGGATGCTCCGGTGACGACAGCGACGGAAGTCATCCGCCCATTCTGACCTCGAGCTCGAGGGCGGGGGCGATGAGGTCCGTCACGCGCGGGGACGGCCGTGAGGAATTACCGATCCCCGATCGGGAAGATGACACCTGGCGTGGAGGTTGACCGAGAAGCGCCGGTCGTGCGGGCGGCAACCGTGGCAGAAGGAGCGGACGTGGCGGAACAGCACACCGGTGTCGGTCATCAGCGAGGTGCCCGTCCGTGGCCCCTGCCCCGCCGTATCGCGACCCTCTCCGTGCACACCTCGCCGCTGCACCAGCCTGGCACCGGTGACGCCGGCGGGATGAATGTCTACATTCTGGAGGTCGCCCGGCGATTGGCCGAGGCGAACGTCGAGGTCGAGATCTTCACCCGGGCGACCGCGGCCGACCTACCGCCGGTGGTCGAGATGGTGCCGGGTGTGCACGTCCGGCACATCATGTCCGGCCCGTTGGGTGGGCTGACCAAGGAGGAACTGCCCGGCCAGCTCTGCGCGTTCACCGCGGGGGTGCTTCGGGCCGAGGCCGTCCGGGCCGCGGGGCACTACGACCTCATCCACTCGCACTACTGGCTCTCCGGGCAGGTCGGCTGGCTGGCCAAGGAGCGTTGGGGGGTTCCGCTGGTGCACACCGCGCACACCCTCGCCAAGGTCAAGAATGCGCAACTCGCCGCCGGGGACCGGCCGGAGCCCAAGGCTCGGGTGATCGGCGAGGAGCAGGTGGTGGCGGAGGCCGACCGCCTGGTCGCCAACACCAAGACCGAGGCCGGTGACCTGATCGACCGGTACGATGCCGACCCGACCCGGGTTGAGGTGGTCGAACCGGGGGTGGATCTGGCCCGGTTCTGCCCTGCCTCCGGTGATCGCGCGCGGGCGCAGGTCCTCGCCCGTCGTCGGCTGGACCTGCCCGAGCGCGGCTACGTGGTGGCGTTCGTCGGCCGGATCCAGCCGCTCAAGGCACCCGACGTGCTGATCCGTGCGGCGGCGGCGTTGCGCCAACGGGATCCGGCCCTCGCCGATGACATGACGGTGGTGGTCTGCGGTGGCCCCAGCGGTAGCGGGCTCGAGCGGCCGACCCACCTGATCGAGCTGGCCGCCGCGTTGGGCATCACCGATCGGGTCCGGTTCCTGCCGCCGCAGACCGGCGACGACCTGCCCGCCCTGTATCGGGCGGCCGACCTGGTGGCGGTCCCGTCCTACAACGAGAGCTTCGGGCTGGTGGCGTTGGAGGCGCAGGCCTGCGGTACGCCGGTGGTGGCGGCCGCGGTCGGCGGCTTGAACACCGCGGTACGCGACGAGGTCAGCGGGGTCCTCGTGGATGGCCACGACCCGGTCGCATGGGCCCGTTCGCTGGGCCGCCTGCTGCCGGACGCCGGCCGGCGCGCGATGTTGGCCCGGGGCGCGCAACGCCACGCCCGCAACTTCTCCTGGGATCGGACGGTGAAAGACCTGTTGGATGTCTACGGCGAGGCGGTCGCCGAGCACCGAACCCGATTGTCTGACTTCGCCACCTGCTCTCGGTGAGTCCCCAGCGCCGATCGCCACCGCCGGCAGCGACGGAGACGGGACCGGCGAGGGGCGCGGCTGGCCGGGAGCGGTCGTAGAGTGGGGCGGTGAACGGGAGAAGCGAGCTCGGGGCGTTGATCGAGTCGGTCTGCGCGGAGCGGGACCTGGCCTGGGAGTCCACCGGCCCGAACTCGTACGCGGTGACCCTGCCGGGCACCCACAAGTTGCGGACGATCTGCAACCTGATCATCGGCGAGTACGCGCTGCGGGTCGAGGCGTTCGTGATGCGCCAGCCCGACGAGCGCCGCGAGGAGCTGTGGGCGTGGCTGCTGCAGCGCAACGCTCGGATGTATGGGGTGTCGTTCTCCATCGACGCGGTCGGTGACGTCTACCTGACCGGGCGGGTGAATTCGGCGGGGGTGGACGCCGACGAGCTGGATCGGCTCTTCGGGTCGGTGCTCACGTACGCCGACGAGTCCTTCGACAGGATGCTGGAGATCGGCTTCGGTAGTTCGATCCGGCGGGAGTGGGAGTGGCGGGTCAAGCGCGGCGAGTCGACCGCCAATCTCGCGGCCTTCGCCCATCTGGTCGAGTCGGCTGACGGTGAGGCCGGGCCGGCGGCCGGGAAGCCCGCTGCCGGGAACCCGGCCGCCGCCCCGGGGGGTTCGACGCTGTCCTGACGGGTACCCCGTGGGGGTGCGGTGCGGTACTGGGCCGGCCGCGCGCCGAGGACGGACTGGCGGAGGAGCGTTCCATGGCTCAGCGAAGCAGCGCAGGCCGCGGTGGTACGGCGACCCGGACCGGACGCGGGGCAGGAAATCAGACCCAGGGCACGCCGCAGGTGTCCGAGGCCACGATCTCCCGGATGCGGGTGGACGAGATCCGTGGGCAGTTGCGCCAGCACGGTGTCTCCGGCACCTCCGCGCTGCGTAAGCCGGAGCTGGTGCGGACGCTGGTGAAGACCTTGCGGGCGGAACGCCGATCGAGCGGGGCGAAGGGGCCCGGCCGCCGGGCGGCGTCCAGCGGGCGGTCGGCGGGTGGCACGGCGGTGCGCACCGGGCCGCGTACCTCCCGGTCGGTGCGGTCCTCGCAGGTCATCGCTGCCCCGACCGATCGGCCGGAGCGTCCGGGTCGGAGCCTGGTCACCACGAACCACGAGGTGATCCGGCGGTGGGCGCGGCAGCGTAACGCGAAACCGGCGACGATCAGGGGCACCGAGCGGGATGGCCGGGCCGGGGTGCTCACCTTCAACATGCCGGGGTATCGGGAGAGCTCCCGTGTGCGCGAAATCACATGGGTCGAGTGGTTTCGAACTTTTGACCTGCGGAAGCTGAACCTGATCTATCAAGAGCGGTTGCGCGATGGCCGAATCAGCAACTTTTTCCGTACCGAGTCACCCGATCGGGAGGACGGTTGAGTTGTTTGCCGGAGTTGCCGGCGGGTAGTCCGCTGGTGGCCGGGCGGCGGACCGGACCGCGGGACAGCCGGTTTGTGACCGGCGAGACAGCCGGTCAATTTGAATCCGCATTCCGGGCGAACTAACTTTATTGCACCGTGCGGCGCTCGGTTCCGTTCGGGGGAGCGGAGGATCAAACAGATCCGAGCATCGAGTGTGGCGCGGGGACGGGTGGAGCAACACCGTTGGGGGACGGTGTCCACCCGTTGACCGGCGGCGTGAGCGGGCGTCGCTTACGGGGGTGAGTGTCGCCCGCCGCCGCCGGTCGTACGCGCCGAAACGCCCATCGCGACGATCTCGCGATGGGCGTTTCGCGTACTCCGGTGGTCGTGACGTGCCGCGGATCTCCGCATGGACTACGGCAGCCGGTGCGGTCAGCGGGCCTCGCCGGCCGGCGCTCCCGCGGCGTTCTCCGTCGGCGGTGACCCGGGCGACGTGACCAGGGAGGCCTCGCCGGCCTCGGTGGCGCGCTGCTGCCCGACCGGGGTCGGCGGTGCCGGTTGGTTGACCGCCCGCAGCGCGGCGGCCCGGCGCTCCCGCGTCGGCCCGGAGATCAGGTGCGCCACCGCCACCAGCCCGCCGATCAGGGCACAGCCCATCCAGAGTGTGGCGTTGCCGGCTCCCTCCCGGACGAGCCCCCCGAGCACCGGCGCCGCGGCGCCGGCGATCTGCCAGGAGAGCGAGAAGACCCCCTGGTAGCGACCGCGCAGCTCATTCGGGGAGAGTTCGGCGATCAGGGTGGCGTTGGACGGCGAGTTGAGCATCTCGCCGATGGTCCAGATCAGGACGGTCAGACCGTAGAACCAGGCGGTCTCGGCGAACGCGGTCAGCCCGAACCCGCACCCGAGCACCACCGCCGACAGCGCCAACACGTGGGACCGGCTACGACCCTTGATCAACCGTGGTACGAAGAGCTGGCCCACCACGATCAACACACCGTTGAGTGCGATCACCGAGCCGTAGGTGGCCGGGCTCAGCCCCGAGTCGCCCATGGCGATCGGCAGCATCGAGATGTGCTGGAGGAAGACCAACGCGGCGAAGAGGTTCAACGTCACGAACCCGAGGTAGACCCGGTCGGACAGGATGGCGCGTAGCGCGCCGGTCTGGGCCTTCGGCCCGCCGGCGGTGGCGACCACTGGTTGGTGGGTCTCGCTGACCTTGAAGAAGATGATCAGCGCGGTGATCAGGGTGGTGACCGCGTTAACCACGAAGAGCAGCAGGTAACCGGCCTCGGTCGCGAACCCCGCGAGGACCGCGGCGCAGGCGAAGCCGAGATTGATCGCCCAATAGTTCAGGCTGAAGGCGCGCAGCCGGTCCTTCGCCGGCACGACATCGATCATCATCGCGCCGAAGGCGGGTCGGGCGGCCTCGGCGAAGAGTCCGAGCAGGAGGGCGCCGAGTGCGATCAACCAGAGGTCCCGGGCGAAGCCGAGGGCGAGCATCAAGCTCGCGGCGCCGAGGTGCGCGGTCAACAGCGTGGGCCGGCGGCCCCACCGGTCCGCGAGCGTGCCACCGACGGTGGTGCCCACCGCGCCGCCGACCCCCCACAGCCCCAGGACCAGGCCGGCCTGGGCGGCGGAGAAGTCCCGCTCCTGGGTGAGGTAGATGGCGATGAAGATGAGGATGAACGAGCCGAGCCGGTTGATCAGGGTGCCGGTCCACAGATACCAGAAGGTGCGGGGAAGACCGCCGGCCGTATCGTGTAGCCAACCTTGCATGGTCCGCACTCGGCGCCCCGCTTCCGTAATGAACGGCATCGTCTAAGCGCCTTACAACCTAGTGGCGGGCGATGGTCTGGTCACCGGAATTCCCGGTGGTGGTCGTCACCCCTTCGCACGTGACAGGTTCCTCGGTGGGGCAGGATGGCCGGCATGACTGCTAGTGAGGGGCCCACCATCGGGACGCTGGTCCTGTTACGACACGGTGAGAGCGACTGGAACGCCAAGAACCTCTTCACCGGCTGGGTCGACGTGGACCTGACCGGCAAGGGCGAGACCGAGGCGCGTCGTGGCGGTGAGCTGCTGCGTGAGCACAACCTGCTGCCGGACGTGGTACACACCAGCCTGCTTCGCCGGGCGATCCGTACTGCGGAGCTGGCGTTGGACGCCGCCGAACGACACTGGATCGCGGTGCGTCGGTCGTGGCGGCTCAACGAGCGTCACTACGGCGCCCTGCAGGGCAAGAACAAGAAGCAGACGCTCGACGAGTACGGCGAGGAGCAGTTCATGCTCTGGCGTCGCTCGTACGACACGCCGCCGCCGCCGATCGCGGACGACGACGAGTGGTCGCAGGTCGGTGACCCGCGCTACCGGTTGCTGCCGACCGAGCTGATGCCGCGGACGGAGTGCCTGAAGGACGTCGTCGATCGGATGCTGCCGTACTGGTACGACTCGATCGTGCCGGACATCCTGGCCGGCCGGACGGTGCTGGTCGCCGCGCACGGCAACTCGCTGCGCGCCCTGGTCAAGCATCTGGACCAGATCAGCGACGAGGCGATCGCGAAGCTGAACATCCCGACCGGGATCCCGCTGCGGTACGACCTCGACCCGCAGCTGCGTCCGATGACGCTCGGCGGCACCTACCTGGACCCGGCGGCGGCGCGGGATGCCGCCGCAGCGGTAGCGAACCAGGGTCGCTGACCCGGCGGGCCGAGCGGTCCCGACGGCACCGGCCGTCGGCAGGGAACGCCCTGGTGAACGAGGTCGGACGGGGTCGTGAACTTCCGCGAAAGTGAGGATGCTTCGTCCGGCTCTGTTCGGATGCTGGGTTAACCAGGACCTACGATCGCTCGGTGGAGTGGGTAGTGGTGGTCGCGGTGGCCGTGGGACTGGCGGTCGGCGTGCTGCTGGCCTGGCTCGTCCTGACGCGGCGAGCTGGATCGACCTTGATGGGGAGCCACCAGTCCGGCTCCCCCCGGCCCAGGGGGAGGCCCGCGATAGCCGACGGTCCGCAGTCCGGCCTTGGTCGCCGGACGATCGACTCCCTCCGGGTCGGCGTCGTGGTCCTCGCCGACGACGACGGGCCCGTCCTGGTCAACCCGGCAGCCCGCGCGATGGGGCTGCTCCGCGCTGGCGGCGCACCGGGTACGGTCACCGCCCATCCGTTGATCCGGACGCTCGCGGGGCAGGTGCGGCGGACCGGCGTACGTCGAGAGATCCAGCTGGACCTGCCCCGGGGGGACGACAGCGTCGCCGCGGAGAATCCGCTCGGCGTGCATCTGCGGGCGGTTGGTCTCGGCGGCGGCCATGTCGCCGTGGAAGCCGTGGATGTGACCGAGTCGCACCGGCTGGCCCGGGTCCGGCGAGACTTCGTGGCCAACGTGAGTCACGAGCTGAAGACCCCCATCGGGGCGCTCCAACTCCTCGCCGAAGCGTTGCTGGACGCGACCGAGCCGGCCGACGAGGAGCAGCCGGACCTCTCCGAGGACCTGGTCGCCACTCGACGGTTCGCCGAACGGATCCGGCACGAGTCGACCCGGCTGGGTCGGTTGGTGCAGGAGTTGCTGGAGCTGACCCGGCTTCAGGGCGCCGACCCGCAGCCCGCGCCGGAGCCGGTCGCCGTGGACTGGGTGGTCGGCGAGGTGGTGGATCGGACCCGGACCGGTGCCAGCGCCCGCCGGATCGACGTGGTGGTTGACGGCGAGCGGGGACTGACCGTGTACGGCAGTGACACCCAGTTGGCCACCGCCGTGTCGAACCTGGTCGAGAATGCCATCAACTACTCGGGTGAGGACACCACCGTCCGGATCACCGCCCGGCACGACGATGAACACGTCACGATCGCCGTTACCGACCAGGGCATCGGGATCGGCCCGCGCGAAGTGGACCGGATCTTCGAGCGTTTCTACCGGGCCGACCAGGCGCGATCCCGCGCGACCGGCGGCACCGGTCTCGGGCTCGCCATCGTCAAGCACATCGCCAGCAACCACGGCGGACGGGTGGAGGTCGCGAGTACTCCTGACGAGGGCTCGACGTTCACCCTCCGACTCCCCGCCCGCGCCCCGGACGACCCTTTGGTGATACCGCCCTCGGCTGAGATCGAGGCCGAACCGGCCGAGTCCCAGCAGACGTGACAGTGAAAGGAAGCCTCTGTTGAGCCGCGTTCTGGTGGTCGAGGACGAGGAGTCGTTCTCCGATGCCCTGTCGTACATGCTCCGTAAGGAGGGCTTCGAGGTCTCGGTGGCCGCGACTGGCCCCTCCGCCCTCACCGAGTTCGACCGGACCGGTGCCGACATCGTGCTGCTCGACCTGATGCTGCCCGAGATGTCTGGCAGCGAGGTGTGTCGGCAGCTCCGGCAGCGGTCGCACGTGCCGATCATCATGGTCACCGCTCGGGACAGCGAGATCGACAAGGTGGTCGGGTTGGAGATCGGAGCCGACGACTACGTGACGAAGCCGTACTCGCCGCGGGAACTCGTCGCCCGGATCCGTGCGGTGCTGCGCCGCAAGAGCGTCGAGACGGTGGAGTCGGGTGCGGCGACGTTGGCCGCGGGCCCGGTTCGGATGGACATCGAGCGGCACGTGGTCACGGTCGACGGCGGCCCGGTGCAGCTGCCGCTGAAGGAGTTCGAGCTGCTGGAGTTGTTGCTGCGCAACGCCGGCCGGGTACTCACCCGGGGCCAGCTGATCGATCGGGTCTGGGGGGCCGACTACGTGGGCGACACGAAAACCCTCGACGTACACGTCAAGCGGCTGCGTTCCAAGGTCGAGCCGGAACCATCCACCCCCCGCCACATCGTCACCGTGCGGGGCCTGGGGTACAAGTTCGAGCCGTGATCTGACGACCCGTACGGCTCGCGGGCCGTGCTGTCCGCCGCGGCGCCGGACGGCCTCGCGCGGCCCGGCCTGCCCCCTGCGTGGTCAGTCCGGGTCGGCCGGGTGCGGGGCGACCAGCCCGTGGCGGGCGCGGGCGGCACACAACGCGGCCAGTTCGGCGTACGCGGGTGCACCGATCAGGGCGGTCAGCTCCGGGGCGTACGAGACGTACATCCGTTCGGCCGCCACATGGGCGTCCCGGGACGAGGTGCACCACCAGTCCAGGTCGTGCCCGCCGGCGCCCCAGCCGCGACGGTCGAACTCCCCGAGCGTGGACAGCAGAACCTTGGTGCCGTCCGGGCGCTGGACCCACTCCTGTTCACGGCGGATCGGCAACTGCCAGCAGACATCCGGCTTGTACTCCAGCGGGTGGGCGCCGTCGCGGAGCGCCTGGGCGTGCAGGGCGCAGCCGGCCCCGCCGGGAAAGCCGGCGTCGTTGAGGAAGACGCAGGGGCCGTCGGGCCGGGTGGCCGTCCGTCGGGCGGGCGTCTTCTCGTCAACCGTGTCGGTCTCGGTCCAGTTGTTGAAGCCCCGCCGGTGGTGCTGCCAGGTTTCCGGGGTCAGCCGTCGGACCGCCGATCGAACCCGCTGTTCGTCGTCGGAGTCGGTGAAGAACGCGCCGTGTGAGCAGCAGCCGTCGGCGGGGCGGTCGGCGCTGATGCCGTGACAGCCGCGCCCGTAGACGCAGGTCCACCGGGACAGCAGCCAGGTCAGGTCGGCCCGGATCAGGTGGGTGTCGTCGGCCGGGTCGCCGAACTCGATCCACTCCCGGGGGAAGTCCAGCGGGACCTCCCGGCCGCGTGGATCGTCTGGGTCGTCCGGCCGGGTACGGAGCTCGATCTGCCCTCTCACCTGACCAGCGTACGCGCCAGCGGATGGCAAGCCCGGTGCGTCGCGGGCGGGTGTTGCCTCTAGGGTTTGCCTCATGCGGCTGGGCGTCCTTGATGTGGGTTCCAATACGGTGCACCTGCTGGTGGTGGACGCTCACCGGGGCGCGCACCCCTGGCCGGCGCACTCCGAGAAGGCGGTGCTGCGACTGGCCGAACAGATCGGCCCGGATGGCGCGCTCACCCCCGCCGGCGCGGATTCCCTGGTGCGGGCGGTCGCGTCCGCGAAGGAGTCCGCGTTCGGGCTGGGCACCGACAACCTGATCGCGTTCGCCACCTCCGCAGTACGGGACGCCACCAACTCGGTGGCGGTGTTGGCCCGGGTCCAGGCGGAGACCGGGGTCAGACTGGAGGTCCTCACCGGTGCCGACGAGGCCCGGATGACCTTCCTCGCGGTGCGCCGCTGGTTCGGCTGGTCGGCCGGGCGGCTGCTGGTGCTCGACATCGGTGGAGGCTCGCTGGAGATCGCGGCGGGCATCGACGAGGATCCGGACGCCGCGGTGTCGTTGCCGCTGGGCGCTGGCCGGCTCACCCGCCACCATCTCCAGGTCGCCGCGGGCAGTACGTCCCCGCCGGGGGCCGAGCAGGTGGAGAAGCTGCGGGCGTACGTGGACGGCCAGCTTGACGCGGTGGCCGGGGGGCTGAACAAGGTGGGCTGGGAGCGTCCGGTCGCCACCTCGAAGACCTTCCGGACCCTGGCCCGCCTCGCCGGGGCGGCCCCCTCCGGGGCGGGCGTCTGGGCCCGACGCCGGCTTACCCGGGCCGGACTGCGGCAGGTGCTCGGGTTCATCCGGCACATTCCCCCGGCGCAGCTCGTCGAGCTGGACGGGGTCAGCGTCGGTCGGGCGCATCAGCTGTTGGCCGGTGCGGTGGTCGCCGAGGCGGCGATGCGCCGGCTGGACATCGGCACCCTGGAGGTCTGCCCGTGGGCGTTGCGGGAGGGGGTGATCCTGCGCCGGCTTGATCAGCTCGTGTCGATGTAACGTGCCCCGGAGGCAGTGGTATTTGCCGGCACTCATCCTGAAGATCCCCATCGGTGCCGGCTACTCTCGATGCTGTGCCCCGAGTTCCGGTTCTCCTGTCCACCTCGTCGGTCTTCCCCGAGCGGACCGCAGCGGCGTTTCAGCTGGCTGCCACGCTCGGCTACGACGGCGTCGAGGTGATGGTCTGGACCGACGCCGTCAGCCAGGATGCTGGCGCGCTCGCCGGACTCGCCAAGCACTACGGCGTGCCGGTGCTCTCCGTGCACGCCCCATGTCTACTGGTTACCCAGCGGGTGTGGAGCGCCGACCCGTGGGAGCGGTTGCGCCGTTCCGGTCAGCTGGCCGAGGCGCTGGGCGCGCCGACCGTGGTGGTGCACCCGCCATTCACCTGGCAGCGGGACTACGCCCGTAACTTCGCCGAGGGCCTGGATGAGGTCACCGGGCAGTTCGGTGGCATCAGTTTCCCGGTCGAGAACATGTATCCGGTGCGGATGGCGGGGCGGCAGTTCGTTCCGTACGCCCCGGGGTGGGACCCCACCACGACGGGATACCCCTCCTACACCCTTGACCTGTCGCACTGCGCGGCGTCCCACACCGACGCGCTGGAGTTGGCCGACCGAATGGGCGCCGGTCTGACCCACGTTCACCTGGGCGATGGCACCGGTGAGGGGCGCGACGAGCATCTCGTCCCCGGGCGGGGGACCCAGCCCTGCGCCGAGCTGCTGCGCTCGCTCGCCGGCCGGGGCTTCACCGGCTCGGTGGCGGTGGAGGTGTCAACCCGGCGGGCGAAGAGCCGCGCGGTCCGGGAAGCGGACCTGCGGGCAGCGTTGGCCTTCGCCCGCCAGCACCTCGACCCCCCGGCCGCCGCGACCAACGCCGGGCCGGACCCAGTGCGGCGGGGCGGCCGGGAAGCCGAAGAGTTAGACAGCGGAGCACCCCGCCGGCCGCCGGCGTTCAGCTGACCACGGTCAGGTTGTCGGCCCCGGTGGGCTGCGCCGCCACCGCGACCCGGTCGCGGATCGCGGCCCGCTTGCGGGCCCGGTGCGCCGCCACGTGAGAGCGGGTGGCGCAGCGCTCCGAGCAGAACCGTCGGCAGCAGTTCGACGAGGTGTCCAGGTAGACGTTGCCGCACCGCTCGTCCGCACAGACCCCGAACCGGGCGCTGCCGTATTCACAGAGCCACACCGACAGTCCCCAGACCGCGCCGGCCAGGTACTCCGCGCTCACCGAGGCGCCGCGGCTGGTGACGTGCATGTGCCAGTCACTGGAGTCGTGCCCGGAGATGCGCGGCTGCACCGGGTACGCTTCCAACAGCACATTCAGCTCGGCGACCGCTTGGACGTCTCGCCCGGACGTGCCGTACTCGAAGACATCGCGAAGTCGCTTCTGCGCCCGTCGAAAGATCGTGAGATCTCGCTCCGACACTTCGTCCCGCATCCACGAAACGTCGTCGGGAAAGAGCGAACGGAGGGCGTCGAGGTCGTCCAGCCGGACATTGATCAGATCAACTCCGGTCCGGGCGTACGCGTCGAAGTTCACGTCACCCACGGTAGACGACTTCCGGGGCATGCGGCGTGTCGATGTAGTGCGATGTGACCACACCGCCGTTTTGCCGCTCTGAGCGCTACTCTCAGCCCATGCTTCGTACCGTCATTCTCGCTGCGGCCCGGTCATCGCGGTGCGAGCGGCTCGTCGCGACAGCCCCGTTAACTCGGAACATGGTGCGCCGGTTCGTCGCCGGCCCCCGGACCGAGGACGCGTTGCGAGTCACCCGCGCCCTCGTCGACGACGGGCTCACGGTCACCCTCGACAACCTCGGTGAGGACACGGTCACACCCGAGCAGGCCAGCGCCGTTCGCGACGAGTACCTCGGCCTGCTGGAGTCGCTCGCCGCCGACGGGCTCACCCCGGCCGCCGAGGTGAGTGTCAAGCTCTCCGCGCTCGGGCAGACCTTTGACGAGCAGCTTGCCTACGACAACGCCCGGGCGATCTGCGCGGCGGCCGAGGCCTCCGGCACCACGGTCACCCTCGACATGGAGGACCACACCACCACCGACTCGACTCTGGATATCCTCGTCAAGCTGCGGGCGGACCATCCGTCCACGGGCGCGGTTCTGCAGGCGTACCTGCGTCGAACCGAGTCCGACTGCCGGCAGTTGGCCGGCGCCGGTTCCCGGGTCCGGCTCTGCAAGGGCGCGTACCGGGAGCCCGAATCGGTGGCCTACCAGTCAGCTCGGGACGTAGACCGGTCCTACGTACGCTGCCTGACCATTCTGATGGCTGGGGCCGGCTACCCGATGCTCGCCACTCACGACCCCCGCCTGATCGCGATCGGCGAGGACCGGGCCCGCTGGTTCGACCGGGGGCCGGACCAGTTCGAGTTCCAGATGCTCTACGGCATCCGCTCAGCCGATCAGGCCCGCCTGATCGGCGACGGATACACCGTGCGCACGTACGTCCCGTACGGCAACGAGTGGTTCGGCTATCTCATGCGTCGCCTGGCCGAACGCCCCGCCAATCTGGGGTTTTTCGCCCACGCCCTGATGGGTCGGTAGTCGCGGCGCTGGTCGCGGTCGTGATCTACCGGTGTCGGGCCCCGGTGAGCGCCCTGACACACTGGTGCCCGCTCCCAGCACGGAGCCCCGATCCGCGTCCGGACGCGGACCGGGGCGCTCGTCCGGTGGCACCGGTGGCGCCACCGGCGCCACCGGGCACCGTGGGGATCGAGCAGGGCCGGCGGCGGGCCCACCAGCTCCGCTGGTGTGAATCAGGATGGTTTGTCCGAAGGGATCGCGCCGGTCACATCGGCCCCGCTACCGTACTGGTAACACGCGCGTCGCTGGTCCGGCGGAAGCCCCGTCGGGATAGCACGCGCCGGGCATGGGATGGGTCGGTGGGCCATGGCCGGGTCGCGGTCCGACGGTCAGCTGTCGGAGGTCAGGTTCCTCACCGTCGCCGAGGTGGCGACGGTCATGCGGGTGTCGAAGATGACGGTCTACCGCCTGGTGCACGGCGGCGAGCTCGGCGCGGTCCGGGTCGGCCGGTCGTTTCGCGTCCCCGAGCACTCGGTGCACGAGTACCTACGCGGTGCCTTTCAAGAAACCGCCTGAACCTCCGTCTGCGGGTGTGAACCGACCGTGGTGACCGGCATCGAGGGGCCGCGTTGGTCCTGCTGATGCTTCCCGGCTACCCTGGACCCGACCGTGACCACAGATGCGCTCCGCCGCCCGTCCCGCAGGTCCGGTCCGTTGTCCGCAAGCGGACGCCGGTGTCATCCGGTCCGCCCCGCACATTGCATCGAAAGGCTGTCGTATGGGCTCGGTGGTCAAGAAGCGCCGCAAGCGCATGGCTAAGAAGAAGCACCGCAAGCTGCTGCGCAAGACCCGCGTCCAGCGTCGCCGTCTCGGCAAGTGATCCGGTGCCGGGCTGGTCCCGGCACCGTCATCACTTGCCAGCTGTCGACCCTCGGAGGCTTAGGTGATCAGGCCGCGGATGTTCCGGCTCGATCTCGCCTGCCGGGGACGGTGTGCGGCATGACCCCCGGTGGCCCCTCCGGTGCCCCGGGGGTTGTCGTCGTGACCGGCGTCAGTCGCTACCTCGGTGCCCACGTCGCCGCGCGGCTCGCCGCCGACCCGCGGGTCGGGCGGGTCATCGGAGTCGACCCACCGGAGGCGGGTGGCGAGCTCACCGACCTGCTCAACGGGGTCGAGCGGGTCCGGGCGGATGCGGGTTCGATCGGTGGCCTCCTCGCCGACCTTGACGTTGATGCCGTGGTGCACCTGGCCCTGGTCAGTGCCCCCGACCCGCAGCACGGGGGCCGCGCGGCCATGAAGGACCAGAACGTCATCGGCACGATGCAGCTGCTCGCCGCCGCGCAGCATGCGCCCCGGCTACGCAAGCTCGTCGTCCGCTCCTCGACCGCCGCGTACGGCGCGTCCTTCCGCGACCCGGCTGTCTTCACCGAGGAGACCGAGCCGCGTGAGGTACCGCGCGGTGGCTTCGGCCGGGACATCCTGGACATCGAGGGGTACGTGCGGGGTTTTCGCCGCCGCCGCCCCGATGTAACCGCCACCGTGCTGCGGTTCGCGCCGTTCATCGGCTCGACCGCGGACACCACGCTCACCCGCTACTTCGCCCAACCCCTGGTGCCCACCGTGTTCGGCCGCGACCCGCGGCTACAGTTCCTGCACTTCGAGGACGCGCTGGAGGTGTTGCACCGGTCGATCGTGCTGGATCATCCCGGCACCTACAACGTCGCCGGTCCCGGGGTGCTGGCGCTCTCCCAGGCCATTCGGCGGGCCGGCCGGGTCGCGGTGCCGGTGCTGGAGCCGGGCCTGTCCGGGGCGGCTGCGTTGGCCCGCACGCTCGGCTTCGGCCGCTACGGGTTGGACCAGGTCGACCTCTTCGTGCACGGTCGGGTCGTGGACACCGATCGGCTCGAGCGGGAGTTCGGCTTCACCCCACGCTCGACTGCAGCCGCCTTCGACGACTTCATCCGCGCCCACCGCAACGGCATCGTGGTCACCCGGGAGCGGCTCGCCGCCGCCGAGCAGCTGGTGCTCGACGGGGTCCGGCAGGTTCGCTCCGCCGCCGCTCGGGAGCGGTCGTGAGCGGCGGGGCGGTCTTCGAGCAGCCCGGGGATCACTGGGACCGGAAGGTGGCGAGCGGGCTGGCGTTCCTGCGCGGACGCCTCGCCGGCGACTACGAGGTCGACGAGTTCGGCTTCGACCCGCAGCTCACCGAATCCGTCTTCCACCCGCTGCTGCGACTGCTCTACCGAGACTGGTTCCGCACCGAGGTCACCGGGCTGGAGCATGTGCCCGACGTGGGGGCTGGCCTTGTGGTGGCCAACCACTCCGGCACCGTGGCCCTGGACGCGCTGATTCTCTCGGCGGTGCTCCACGATCGGCACCCCCGGCACCGGTTTCTCCGGCTGCTCGGCGCGGACCTCGTCTTCCGGATGCCGGTGGTGTCGGCGGTGGCCCGCAAGGGTGGCGGCACGGTCGCCTGCAACCCGGACGCCGAGCGGCTGCTCGAATCCGGTGAGTTGGTCAGCGTCTTCCCTGAGGGCTTCAAGGGCGTCGGCAAGCTGTACGCGGAGCGCTACAAGCTACAACGATTCGGACGGGGTGGCTTCGTCTCCGCGGCGTTGCGTACGGGTACCCCGATCGTGCCGGTGGCGATAGTCGGGGGCGAGGAGACCTACCCGATGCTCGCCGACGTGAAGCCTCTCGCGCGGCTGCTGAAGCTGCCGTACTTCCCCGTCACGCCGACCTTCCCCTGGCTCGGCCCGCTGGGCATGGTGCCGCTGCCGAGCAAGTGGATGATCGAGTTCTGCCCGCCGATCGCCACCGAGCACCTGACCGACTCGGCCGATGACCCGCTGGTCGTGTTCAACCTCGCCGACCAGGTGCGGGAGACCATTCAGCAGACCCTGCACCGGCTGCTGGAGCGGCGGCCGGACCCGTTCGGCCCCTGACCAGGGGCGCCCCCGTGGCGAGCCCACGGGCGGGCAAATCCGGTTGCGATCGACCGGTGCCTTCGTACGGTGTTCGTTGTGCGGAGAGTCGTCGAGGCGGTGGTGCCAGCTCGGTTGGGCAACGGGTTCCGTTGGTTGCTGGCGTCGTCGTGGGCGACGAACCTGAGCGACGGGATCGCGGTGGCGGCCGGGCCGCTGCTGGTGGCGTCGCTGACCGCCAACCCGCTCCTGGTCGCGCTGGCGGCCCTGCTGCGCTGGGCGCCGCCGCTGGTGTTCGGGCTCTGGGCCGGCGTGCTCTCCGATCGACTCGACCGGCGGCGCATCGTGCTGGTGGCGAACGCGGTTCGAGTCGGCGCCCTGGGCGTGCTGGTCGGGGTGTTGGTGACCGGCCGGGTGTCGGTGCCGGTGGTGCTGCTGACGCTGGCGCTGCTCGCCACCGCCGAGGTGTTCGTGGACAACACGACGGGGACGCTGACGCCGATGCTGGTGCGTCGGGAGGACCTGGCGATCGCCAACGCCCGCGTCCTGGCCGGCCTCATTACGCTGAACAAACTGACCGGCCCGGCGATCGGGGCCGTACTCTTCGCGGCCGGTCGGTCCTGGCCGTTCGCCACCAACACCATTCTCATCGCGGCCGGGCTGCTGCTGGTGTCCCGGGTGTCGCTGCCGCCACGGGAGCGGGAATCGACGGGCCACCCCCGTGATCTGCGCAGCGACATCGCGGCCGGGTTCCGCTGGACCGTCCGCCATCCGGCCGTTCGGACGCTGTGCCTGACCGCCCTGGTCTTCAACATCACCTACGGCGCCGCCTGGTCCATCCTGGTGCTCTACGCCGGTGCGCGGCTCGGCCTCGGCGCCGTCGGCTTCGGCCTGCTCAGCACGGCGACGGCGGCCGGCGGGCTGCTCGCCACCGTCGGATACGGCTGGCTCTCCCGCCGGGTGAGCCTCGGCGACATCATGCGGGCCGGGCTGATCATCGAGACCCTCACCCACCTCGGTCTCGCCGTCACCACCTCGCCCTGGGTCGCCGCTGCCATCCTCTTCGTCTTCGGGGCGCACGCGTTCACCTGGGGCACCACCGCGCTGACGATCCGGCATCGGGCGGTTCCGACCCACCTCCAAGGCCGAGTCGCCAGCGTCTACACAATGAGCGGGTACGGTGGGCTGGTCGTCGGCGCGGCGCTCGGCGGCCCGCTGGTCACCCTCCTCGGAACAACCGGTCCATTCTGGTTCGCCTTCGCCGGATCGGCGCTGCTCGTCGGGGTGTTGTGGCGCCGGTTCGCCCACATCGCCCACACCGACGACCCGGCGCCAACCCCGGCTCCGGCCGGAGCAACAGCCGGCTGACGGCGGCGTGCGTGCGGTGGCGGCGAGCTCACATCCGGAGGGACGAGCGGCGGCGGTGCCGCGCCAGCCCCGCGGTGACCGCTCCGGCGACCAGTCCGACGGCGGCGGTTGACGGGACGGCGATCTTCACGGCCCGACGCCCGGTACGGAAGTCCCGTACCTCCCATCCGCGTCGGCGAGCCTCCCGCGCCAGCGCGGCGTCCGGGTTGACGGCGACCCCGCGGCCGGCCGCGGCGAGCATCGGCAGGTCGTTGGAGGAGTCGCTGTAGGCGGTGCAGCGGGACAGGTCCAGCCCTTCCGCCGCGGCGAGTCGGGTCACCGCCTCCGCCTTCGCGGGCCCGTGCATCAGGTCACCGACCAGCCGTCCGGTGTACGCGCCGTTGACCACCTCGGCCACCGTTCCGATGGCACCGGTGAGCCCCAGCCGGGCGGCGATCACCCGGCCGATCTCGACCGGGGCGGCGCTGACCAGCCAGACCCGTTGCCCGGCGTCGAGGTGTCCCTGGGCGAGTTGCCGGGCTCCGGCCCAGATCCGGGGCGCCATCAGCTCGTCGAAGATCTCCTCGGCGAGGCGCTCCACGTCGTTCACCTGCCAGCCCTCGACGAACGCGAGCGCGGCCTCCTTGATCTGCGACATGTCGCCGACATGCTCGGTGGCGAGCACCCGGAACCGCAGCTGTTGCCAGGCGAATCGAAGGAGGTCGCTGGTGGTGACGTAGTTGCGCGCGGCGAGTCCGCGGGCGAACCAGTAGATCGATGCTCCCTGCATCATGGTGTTGTCCACGTCGAAGAAGGCGGCCGCGGCCCGATCTGGTGGCGGGGCCGGTGCGTCGCCGGCCGAGCTGCCTCCGGAGATGTGACTGCGGGTGTCGGTGTTGACCGGCACCTTTCGGCTGGCCACTCGCTCCCCCTCCGTACGACCGGCGCACCGTGCGCCACCTGGCGAGGGTAGCCGGGTGACCCACCGAGGTGGGCATGCAACCGGGCAATCGACCCAGGTGTGCGGCGGGCCGGGGCGGTCGTGGCTCCTGGCGGGAACGGGGTCGGTCCGCCTCCGGGGACGTCAGCGGTTGGTGGGGCAGCTCGTCGGAGTGGGACCGAGTGCGTCGCTGCCGCTCGGCGCGGGCAGGCCACAGACGATGGCGGCGCGCAGCGCGTCCGAGCGCAGATGGGCATCGTCGAGGAGCGTGAGGGAACGTTGGGTGCGGTCGCGGTCGGCACGGTTCCCGCTGTCCAGGAGCCCACTGACCGCGGTACGTTGCGCGGCGACGAAGGTGTTGACCACGTCGAGCGCCGTCAGGTCGGAGCCCTGCACCGCGGCGGTGGTGAGCAGGCGTACGCCGTGGCGGGTGTCGGCGTCCATGTCGTCCAGGACTCCGCTGTAGCCGATCCGGTCGCCGCGTAGCTGGGCGGCCTCGCTCAGGCGGGTCCGCGCGAAGTCCAGGAAGAGCTGCCCACGACTGTGATCCGAGCCGGTCAACACGAGCTGCGCGCGTTCGGTCGAACGCTTCATCCCGTACAGGGCGTCGCCCGGTACCGCGTTCTCACTGGCTGCGGAGATGCCGGAGACGGCGACGGCACCGGTCGCGATGCCGATCAGGATCGCCCCGCGGGCCCGGGCCCGCCGCGCGGTGACGGCGGGGAGGAGGAAGGAGCGGCTCGATGCCGGTCGGTGTTCCGTCCGGTCGGTGGTGGCCGCCGGGGTGGGCCGGCCGAGGCCCTCGCGTTCGGCGGTGGCCAGCAGCATCGCCCGTAGGCCGGTCCGGAACTCGGTACTGACCTCGACCGTCGGGGTGGCGTCACCGAGCTGCTGCCCGACTGCGACGAGTTCCGTGAGCTTTTCGTCGACCCGGGATCGGACGTGGTGTCGTCGGCCGCCGTTCGCTTCGTCGAGAAGTTGCGCGAAGCGCTCGGCGCGCCGACGGGAGAAGAAGAGGTCGCTGTTCACCGCTGGCACCTCCCTCGCTGGGCGCGGCCGGTCGGCCGCGATCGTCACCGGCGACCGGGACGGGCGGGCATCGCGGGAGGCTCGAGGCCGGCGGTGAGGCCGGACCCGAGAAACCCGGGGGACGCCGGGACTGCATCGGTCGCACCCGGATGAACGCGCCGCGCCGGGTCGGGGTTACGGGGCCGACGGCGGAGAAAGTACGGAAAGTAATCGATATCACCAGAGTTCGATCTATCCGTGCGGCGTCGCCCCTGCCGGCCCGGTTATGTCCGGAAGCCGTCCGGGAGCAGCCGGGCGAGGGCCCGCACCGCCCGGTACTGCAAGGCCTTGATCGCGCCCTCGTTCTTGCCCATGGCCCGCGCCGTCTCCGCCACCGAGAAGCCTTGGAGGAAGCGGAGCACGATGCACTCCTGCTGCTCCGGGTTGAGCTGTTTGACCGCACCGAGCAGGGTGACATTGGTGATGTGCTCGACCACGGCCGCCTCCGGGCTGCCTTCCGGCCCCCGGTCTTCGCGTTCGGCGTCGAGGACGTCGCCAGTGGTTACCTCGAGCCGGTAGCGGCCGGATTTGAAGTGGTCCGCGACCAGGTTGCGGGCGATCGTCACCAGCCAGGCCCCGAGGTCCCGGCCCTGCCAGGTGAAGCTACCGATTCGCTTCAGCGCTCGGAGGAAGGTGTCGGAGGTGAGGTCCTCTGCCAGTTGGCGGTTGCCCACTCGGAAGTAGACGAACCGGAAGACGGTGTCCACGTACCGGTCGTAGATCAGGCCGAAGGCCTCGGCCTCCCCGGCCTGCGCTCGCTCGACCAACGCCCAGATCTCGGTTGCCGGGTCGGACGGGTCGGGACGGCTCGGGAAGCCGGTGGCGGGTGTGCTCGCCGGCAACGCGGGCAGTACCGCCGTGTCGGTGGCGGCGGAGTCGGCGGTGGCGGGTGGGTCGGCGCTCCGGCGGCCCTGTACGGGCATAGCGGGCCGGGCTGGCGAGGCGACCCGGGCTCCGACCGGCTTGGCGTTCGCGCCCGGTGTTCCGCTCCGGGCCGGGGCCTCGTTGGGATGTGGACGGCTGCGTAGCCCGTTGTCGCTCCGGGCGGCGAGCCGGCCGTCATCCCGGGGCCCGCGGGGTGTCAACCGTTCATTCGTCGTGGATCGGGGAGGCGGGTCGCCCAGGCCGATCGGCCGCTGCGCGTAGCCGAAGGTCGTCATCGGGGCACCTCCGTCCCGCGGCCCGAGTCCCCGGTGTGTGGTTGGGGTCGGTCGGGCACGCATGGTTTGGGTAGGGGGGTTGCCGGCGCGCGGCACGTCCCCTTGAGGTGCTGGTCCAATGCGCTGACGGGCACGGGGGCCTCCTCGGGCTGAGGGGTTGTTGACTCACGAAAACGGGGTGAGCCAACCCGAGTGATGATAGGGGTCAACGTCACCCGCGCGTGGCAAGTCCGTTACACAGGGCCAAAGTATTTCTGGTCGTGTCGCACTGCTGGCGGACCAGTTGTCCGTCGTGTGCGGTTGACTTTCGGATTCCCCGATGATTCGGGGAGATTCCCAGGTGGATCGGGGTGTGGATGGTCGTGGCGAGGTGTGCGCCGGCCGGCCGGCGGGGCGAGATGGCGGCAGCGGCCGAGCGCGGTGGCATGTAGAGGGTGTCGGTGATCTCACCGCACGTGATGGCTCGGTCCCATGGATGGGACGGGCGGAGGTGGTGTTGCGACGCTCCGGTGCGCCGTCGGTCGGCGCCCGCCGTGCTCCCTCGGCTCCGGTTCGGCCGATCGTTTGCCGTTGTGCCAGACTCGACGGCCGTGCAGGAGGTGGCCGGCGACGCTGCGAACATCTCCCCGTGCGAGGTGGCTGCTGCTCGTCGCCGGGTCACCCAGGTGTGGCGCAGGGCGGTACTGGGTGTGCCACACCCCGCCAACGGCGAAACTGTCCACGCGATACGCGGCGAAAGCCACTGCTCCGGTCGTCGGGCCGGGGCCGTCCCGACGGAGGAGACCGATGCGTGAACCCCGCCTCACCCTGATCACCCGGCCCGGTTGTCACCTCTGCGAGGACGCGAAGGCGGCGCTGGAACGGGTGGTGTCGGTCACCAATGACCGGTGGGTGGAGAAGGACGTCACCGACGATGTGGAGCTGGAGCGCGAGTACGGCGACCGGCTGCCGGTGGTGCTGCTCGACGGCAAGGAGCACGGCTACTGGCGGGTCGAGGAGGAGCGACTGCTCCGCGATCTGACCATTCCTCAGCTCTGAGGCCTCCGGGTAGGGTGCGGCGATGAGTTCTGCGCACCCGCACCTGGTCTGGGACTGGAATGGAACCCTGCTCAACGACCTGGACCTGGTCGTGGCGTCAACCAATGTCGCCTTCGCCAGCGTTGGTGGGCCGGCGGTGACCGCCGACGAGCATCGGGTTCGGTTCCGTCGACCGATCGCCGACTACTACGCGGAGGTGCTCGGGCAGGCGGTGGACGAGACGGCGTTCGGTCAGCTGGACAAGCTCTTCCACGAGGTGTACAAGGACGGGCTGACCACCTGCGCGCTGGCACACGACGCGGTTGACGCGATGTCGTCCTGGCCCGGGAGCCAGTCGCTGCTCTCCATGTGGTTCCACGAGGATCTGGTGCCGACCGTGCAGACCTACGGACTGACCAAGAACTTCCTACGGGTGGACGGGCTCCGGGCTGAGATCGGTGGTGATCGGAAGGCCGAGTCCCTGGCCCGGCACCTGGCCGAACTGAGGCTGGATGGCCGGGACGTGGTGCTGATCGGCGACTCGCTCGACGACGCAGACGCGGCCCGGTCGGTCGGTGGCCGTGCGGTCCTCTACGCCGGGGGCTTCACCGACGCCGCCCGCCTGCGTGCCTCCGGTCATCCGGTCGCGGAGACCCTCACCGAGGCGGTCGCCCTGGCCCACCCACATTGATCAGGCGCCCGTCTCAGCGAGAGCGTGGGCGGTGTCGGTGCACGGTGCCCCGGGCTCGCCCGGGTCGCCTCAGCCGCGCAGGTAGGTCAGGACGGCGCGGACCCGGCGGTGCTGCTCGACATCCGGTGGCAGGTTGAGCTTGGTGAAGATGTTGCGGACGTGCTTCTCGACCGCGCCGTCGGTCACCACCAGGGTGCGGGCGATCGCGGTGTTGGAGTGGCCTTCGGCCATCAAACTCAGTACCTCGCGTTCGCGCGGGGTCAGGGCCCGCAGTGGATCGTCACGCCGGCGGCGGGCGAAGAGCTGGGTGATTACCTCGGGATCGAGAACGGTGCCCCCGGCGGCGACCCGGTCCAGCGCGGCGAGGAACTCGTCGATCGCGGCCACCCGGTCCTTGAGCAGGTAGCCGACCCCGACCCCGGTGGCCAGGAGGTCGTCGGCGTAGGACACCTCGACGTACTGGGAGAGCACCAGGATGGGCGCCGCTGGCGCCAGAGCGCGCGCTTCGACGGCGGCCCGGAGCCCCTCGTCGGTGTGGGACGGCGGCATTCGTACGTCAACGATCGACAGGTCGGGGCGATGGGTGACCACCGCCTGCACCAGGGCAGCACCGTCACCGACGGCGGCCACCACCTGATGGCCGCGTTCGGTGAGGAGTCTGATGAGCCCTTCTCGGAGCAGGACGGCGTCGTCGGCGATCACGATCCGCATGAGTGAGTGTCTACCACTTTCCGGTCGTCACGGGGAACTCGGCGCGGATCGCGGTGGGGCCGCCGGCGGGGCTGGTCACGAGGAGTTGCCCGCCGGCTGCCCGGACCCGGTCCGCGATGCCGACTAGCCCGTGCCCCTTTGCCAGGTGCGCGCCGCCCTGGCCGTCGTCGTCGACGCCGACCCTCAGCCGCTGCCCGGCCCGCTCCACTGTGACTCGGCACTCGGTGGCTCGGCTGTGTTTGGCGACGTTGGTGAGCGCCTCGGCGACCACGAAGTACGCCGTGCTCTCTACCGCTGGATCGAGTCGGCCGCCGGGCTCGCCGAGCCCGGCGTCAACCTGCAGCTCGATCGGGATCAGCCCGCGCCCGGCCAGCGCCGCGAGGGCGCTTGGCAGTCCGCGGTCAACCAGGATGGGCGGTGCGATGCCTCGGGACAGCGCCCGCAGCTCGGTCAGGGTCTCCCGGGTTTGGTCGACTGCCTCGTCGAGCGTGTCCCGGGCCGCTACCGGGTTGCTGGTGAGCTGCTCGCGGGCCCGGCTGAGATCCATCGCGAGTCGGACCAGCCGTTGCTGTGGCCCGTCGTGGATGTCTCGCTCGAGCTTGCGCAGCGCATTCGCCTCGGCGGAGACGGCTGCTCTCTTCTGCTCCTCGAGGGTGGTGATCCGGTTGCGCAGCTCGGCCACGCCGGTGAGGAGAGCGCGGGCCAGGCCACCCTCGGTCCGCGCACATGCGCGGGCTACCAGCGGCAGGGTGAGCAGGGCGAAGACACCGATGGCGGTGTTCAGGAAGATTCGGGCACCGGCGCCGTCGCCCATCCCGAGGAGTTCGCTGAGGTGCGGGCTGTCTGGACCGTGCGGGAGGTAGCGATCATATGCCGCGTAGCAGATGCCGGCGAGCGCCAGCACCCACCAGCAGACCAGGATGACGAAGACCGGCATCGCCACCAGCAGCTTGCTGAACGCGTGGAGCAGGTCGAGCCACGACTGCGGATCGCGTACCGGTGCCAGGACCCGGCGCCAGAAGGTGGCATCCGGATCGGGGCCCCGGTAGACGGGGCGGATCCGCGGCACGTTCAGCACGGTGGGCAGCCGGATCCGTTCGATGTCGGCCAGCACCCGGACGGCGTAGAACGTGCCGGCCAGGACCGGCAGGCCCAGCGTGGTCACCAGCAGGCTCAGGCTGAGGGTGAACCCGGTGACGGCCACCACGAAGCCAACCACGGCGAGGAGTAGGCCGGAGAGTACGTAGCCCGAGTCGCGCAGGAGTTGGCGGAGCAGGTTGCGCAGCGGGCTGGAAGCGGGGGTGGCGGCCCCGCGTGTAGCGGTCATACCCCCGAGGCTAGGCAGGGAGACCGAACCAGCCCATCCTGCCCACCGCCGAAACTCTGGAGGTGCTGGCGTGACCACGGCCGTTGGAAGGCGCTGGTGATACCGCGCCCATTGGAAAGTGCCGGCGTTATCGCGCCTGTTGGAAGATGCTGGCGCTGCCGCTCCCGTGAAAGGGTGCCGGTGTTACCACGCCCACTGGGAAGTGGGCGACGCGCCTCCCGTGTGATTGGTCAGAGAAGTCGTAATTGAGTAATAATCGCCGGACGGCGTAGGCGGAGTCGAGGCATTGATCTTGTGGAACGGGGGGCTGGGTGGAGTCGCGTCGTGGGCAGCCAAGATCGCGATTTGTGCGTGTCTTCACAAGCGCTTACTCTGTAGTTCCGACCCGCTCCGCTAGCACAGCCGGCATCGTCGGTGGCCAGCGGGATTCCCCACACGGCCCGGCGGAGTTGGCCCAGGATCCCACCGCACGGAGTTTCATGAGTCCGCACCGTCCGCCCGGCGAGCCCGAACGCCCTGTCGCCGTGCCGGCGTTGCCGGACCTGCCAGAGGCGACCGTCGCCCGACTTCCCGAGTATCTCCGTGCCCTGCACAACCTGGCCGAAAACGGTCACGAGACGGTGTCCAGCGAGTGGTTGGCCACGGCCGCAGGAGTCAACTCCGCCAAGCTCCGCAAGGATCTGTCACACCTCGGTTCCTACGGCACCCGGGGTGTCGGTTACGACGTAGCCCTGTTGATCGATCAGATCGAGTACGTGTTGGGGCTCACCCAGCGGCGGTCGGTTGCCCTGGTTGGGGTGGGTAATCTCGGTCACGCCCTCGCTGGCTATGACGGCTTCGCCACCCGTGGCTTCCGCATCGCCGCGCTCTTCGACGCCGACCCCGTTCGGGTCGGTGAGGAGATCAACGGTCTGGTCGTCCGGCACGTGGACGAGCTGTCCCGGGTCGCCATCGAGGAGTCGATCGCGATCGGCGTGATCGCCACCCCGGCCGCCGCCGCGCAGCGGGTCGCCGACCGGCTGGTCGCCGGCGGAGTAACCAGCATCCTGAACTTCGCGCCCTGCGTGCTGACCGTGCCGGACGGGGTTGACGTACGCAAGGTCGACCTCGCCGTCGAGCTGCAGATCCTGTCCTTCCACGAGCACCGTAAGGCGTCCCTGACCGCACTCCCCGCCGCCGGCGCTGCCACCCTCACCCCATTGCCGGGTGACCTCGCCGCCACCGACCCCCAGGAGGCGATCGGCACGTGAAACTGCTAGTCGTCGGCGCGTCTTACCGTACCGCCCCGGTCGCCGCCCTGGAGCGACTCACGGTCGCCCCCGCCGACCTCTCTCGCGTCCTGACCCGCCTGGTGGCGCAGCCGTACGTGAGTGAGGCGGTGCTCGTCTCCACCTGTAACCGGGTGGAGGTGTATGCCGTTGTGTCGGGTTTCCACGGTGGCCTCGGCGACATCTGCGCTGTCCTGGCCGAGTCGACCGGCTGTCAGCCGGCGGCCCTCGCCGACCACCTGTACGTGCACTTCGACGCCGCGGCGGTCAACCACGTCTTCCGGGTCGCCGTCGGGCTGGACTCCATGGTCGTGGGCGAGGCCCAGATCCTCGGCCAGCTCCGGGATGCGTACCACTGGGCATCCGAGGCGGAAACCGTCGGCCGCCTGCTGCACGAGCTGATGCAGCAGGCCCTCCGGGTGGGGAAGCGGGCCCACTCCGAGACCGGCATCGACCGGGCCGGGCAGAGCGTCGTCACCGCCGCGCTGGGCCTCGCCACCGAGTTGCTCCACAGCGACCTGGCCTGCCGCCCCGCGCTGGTCGTGGGGGCGGGAGCGATGGGCTCGCTGGGTGTGGCCACCCTCGCCCGGTTGGGCGCCGGGCCGGTCAGCGTGACCAACCGGGGTGTCGACCGAGCGATCCGGCTGGCCGAGTCGTACGGCGCGACCGCCGTGCCGATCGCCGACCTCACCGCAACACTTTCCACAGTGGATATCGTAGTGGCTGCCACGGCCGCCCCCGAGGCGGTCCTCACCCGCGCGGTGGTGACCCAGGCACTCGCTGGTCGGAACCCGTCCCGGGGGCCGTTGGTCCTGCTCGACCTGGCGGTGCCGCGGGATGTCGAGCCTGGCGTGGCCGACCTGCCCGGCGTCCAGGTCATCGACATCGACCGAATGGCGGCGCTGGTCGCCGACGGCCCCGTCGCCGCCGATGCCGCCGCGGTGGAGCAGATCGTCGCCGCCGAGGTCGACACCTTCCTCACCTGGCTGCGGGGAGCTGACGTCGCACCGACCGTGGCCGCCCTGCGGGGTCGCGCCGACGACGTGGTCGCCGCCGAGCTGGGCCGGCTCGTCCACCGTCGTCCGGATCTGACCGACGAACAGCGGGCCGACGTCGCCCGCACGGTGCACCGGGTCGTCCAGCGCCTGCTGCATCAGCCGACCGTACGGGTCCGCCAGCTCGCCGCCGAGCCCGGCGGCGACCAGTACACGGCGCTGCTGCGTGAGCTGTTCGACCTGGAGGTGCCGCAGACCTCCGCGGTCGGCACCGTTCCCGATGTCGTGGTGCCCGATGTCGACCCCCAGCTCGGCGGCGACGCCGAGGCCCCACCCACCGGAGGTGAGTGATGAAGGTCCCCCTACGCCTCGGTACCCGGGGCAGCGCTCTCGCGATGGCCCAGTCCGGGCAGGTCGCGGAGGCCCTCACCGCGGCCACCGGTACCCCGGTGGAGCTGGTCGAGGTGGTGACCACCGGTGACCGTTCCACGGCCCCGGTGCACCAGCTCGGTGTCGGCGTGTTCGTCTCCGCGCTGCGGGACGCCCTCGCCGCGGGTGCCATCGACTTCGCGGTGCACTCGTACAAGGACCTGCCGACCGCGGCGGCCCCCGGCCTGTACGTCGCCGCCGTTCCACCCCGGCAGGATCCCCGGGACGCGCTCGTGGCCACCGGCGGTCGTACGCTCGCCGAGCTGCCGCCCGGCGCCCGGGTCGGCACCGGTGCGCTGCGTCGCATCGCCCAGCTGCACGCGCTCGGGCTTCAGCTCGAAGTCCAGCCGATCCGGGGTAACGTCGGTACCCGGCTGGCGCGGGTGCTCGGGCCGGAGGCCGACCTGGACGCGGTGGTCCTGGCACGGGCCGGGCTGGCCCGGCTGGATCGCACCGACACGATCACCGAGACGCTCGACCCGATGCTGATGCTGCCCGCTCCCGCCCAGGGGGCGCTGGCGGTGGAGTGTCGGTCCGACGACTCGGCACTGGTCGAGCTGCTCGCGGTACTCGACCACGCACCGTCCCGCGCCACGGTCGTCGCGGAGCGGGCGCTGCTCGCCACCCTGGAGGCCGGGTGCAGTGCCCCGGTCGCCGCCTACGCCGAACTCGCCGAAGGCGACGTCGGTGAAGAGATCTACCTGCGCGGGGCGGTGATCAGCCCGGACGGCACCCGTGACCTCCGGCTGTCCCGCACCGGAACGCCCGCCGACGCGGTGGAGATCGGTAAGGCCCTCGCCACTGATCTTCTCGACCTCGGCGCCGACTCGATCCTCGGCCAGCAACGGAACCTTGGCCCGGGGACCCAGCAATTTGGGAGCACAGTATGACCCGCACCCGTAAGCCCGTAGGCCGCATCGCGTTCGTCGGGGCCGGTCCCGGCGATCCGGGCCTGCTGACCCGCCGGGGATACGACGCCCTGGTCAGTGCCGACCAGGTGGTATATGACCGGGGAGTCCCTGAGGCGCTGCTCGATGTCGTCCGCGCCCAGGCGAAGCAGGAGGCCCAGCTCACCCTGGCCGAGGGCGGATCGGGCGACGTGGCGAAGGTTCTGATCTCGGCGGCCCGCTCCGGGCTGAACGCGGTGCACCTGGTCGCCGGTGACCCGTTCGGCCACGAGGCGGTGGTCCGGGAGGTGCAGGCGGTCGCGCGGACCGCCGGACAGTTCGAGGTGGTACCGGGCGTCGGCCAGGCCGAGGGGGTGGCGACCTACGCGGGTGTGCCGCTGCCCGGTGTTCGTACGGCGGCCGATGTCGAGGATGTCACCACGCTCGACTTCGAGGCACTGGCCGCCGCAGTCGCCCGGGGACCGCTGGCCCTCGCGGTGGAGGCCGGAGATCTCGCCGCGATCCGGGACGGGTTGCTCGCCGCCGGAGTTGACGATGCGACCGCGGTCGGCGTGACCGGCGACGGCACCGGCGAGACCCAGTACACGACGACGTCGACGGTGGACTCCTTCGTCGCGGCGGCGCTCGGGTTCACCGGCCGGGTGGTGCTCACCCTCGGCGAGGGCGTCGGCCAGCGGGACAAGCTCAGCTGGTGGGAGAACCGTCCGCTGTACGGCTGGAAGGTGCTCGTCCCGCGGACCAAGGAGCAGGCGGGGGTGATGAGCGCCCGACTGCGCGCGTACGGCGCGATCCCCTGTGAGGTGCCGACCATCGCGGTCGAGCCGCCGCGTACCCCCGCGCAGATGGAGCGGGCGGTCAAGGGGCTGGTCGACGGCCGGTACGCTTGGGTGATCTTCACTTCGGTGAATGCGGTCCGGGCGGTCTGGGAGAAGTTCGCCGAGCATGGCCTCGACGCCCGCCACTTCGGCGGTGTCAAGATCGCCTGCATCGGCGACGCGACCGCGGACGCGGTCCGCGCCTTCGGGATCCGGCCGGAGCTGGTCCCCGCCGGGGAGCAGTCCTCGGAGGGGCTGCTGGCCGAGTTCTCGCCGCACGACGAGGTGCTCGACCCGGTCGGTCGGGTGCTGCTGCCGCGCGCCGACATCGCCACCGAGACGCTCGCCGCCGGGCTCACCGAGCGCGGCTGGGAGGTCGACGACGTGACCGCCTACCGGACGGTTCGGGCGGCACCGCCGCCGGCCGAGATCCGCGACGCGATCAAGTCGGGTGGGTTCGACGCGGTGCTCTTCACCTCATCGTCCACGGTCCGGAATCTGGTCGGCATCGCCGGGAAGCCACACGCGCGTACCGTTGTTGCGGTTATCGGGCCCAAGACGGCGGAGACCGCCACCGAGTTCGGCCTTCGGGTTGACGTGCAGCCACCGCACGCCTCGGTCCCCGACCTGGTGGAGGCGCTGGCCGGCTACGCCGTCGAGCTGCGCGAGAAGCTCGCCGCGATGCCGGCGAAGCAGCGGCGCGGCTCGAAGGTACAGGGGCCGACCGCCCTCCGGTTCCGCTGACCCTGGAGGACCCGTGTCGTATCCCGAGATCCGACCCCGGCGGCTGCGTCGCAGCCCAGCCCTGCGGCGACTGGTCGCCGAGAATCGGGTCGACCCAGCCGAGCTGGTTCTGCCGATGTTCGTCAAGGAGGGGTTGACCGAGCCTCGGTCCGTGCCGTCCCTGCCGGGGGTGCTCCAGCACTCCCGGGAGTCGCTGCGTAAGGCCGCGGTCGCGGCGGTTCGGGCCGGGGTCGGCGGGATCATGCTCTTCGGGGTACCGGCTGACCGGGACGAGCTCGGCTCCGGTGGGGCCAACCCGAACGGCATCCTCAACGCCGCCATCCGGGATGTCGTCTCCGAGGTGGGCGACGCCACCGTGGTGATGAGCGACCTCTGTCTGGACGAGTTCACCTCGCACGGGCACTGCGGGGTGTTGGCATCCGACGGGTCGGTGGCGAACGACGCCACCCTCGCCGCGTACGCCGAGATGGCGGTGGCGCAGGCCGCGGCCGGGGTGCACGTGGTCGGGCCGTCCGGGATGATGGATGGTCAGGTCGGCGTGGTCCGGCGGGCGTTGGACGCCGCCGGCCACCAGGACGTTTCGATCCTCGCCTACACGGCGAAGTATGCGTCCGCGTTCTTCGGCCCGTTCCGGGACGCGGTGGAGTCGACGCTGGACGGCGACCGCCGGACCTACCAGCAGGATCCGGCGAACCTTCGGGAGTCCCTGCGCGAGGTGGCGCTGGACGTGGCCGAGGGCGCCGACATGGTGATGGTCAAGCCGGCGCTGCCGTATCTCGACGTGGTCGCGGCGGTCCGGTCCGCCGTCGACGTGCCGGTCGCCGCCTACCAGGTCTCCGGCGAGTACGCGATGGTCGAGGCGGCTGCCGCGAACGGCTGGATCGACCGCGAACAGGCGATGCTGGAGACGCTCACCTCGATCCGGCGGGCCGGAGCGCAGATCATCCTCACCTACTGGGCGGTCGAGGCCGCGCAGCTGCTGCGTCAGCGGTACTGACGCCGCCCCGCCCGGTCGGCCCACCGCCGCCAGCCGGGGTCCACCAGCACCGCCACGGCCCGTCGGCCCGGTCACGTACCGGGCTGGCGGGCCGTGGCGACGTTAAAGGGTGGTGTGGTCGCCGGCGGCGACGTTTCAAGGGTGGTGTGGGCGCCGGCGGCGAGGTCAGTGGTCAGTCGTCGTCGACGATGGTCCCGGTGCCGAGCGGATCGGCGATCTGGATCCCGGGGCCGCCGGCTACCAGCAAGGTCAGCCTCTCGTCGGTCTCTCGTCTCCGGTCGCCGCGCACCGATACCGGGAATGTCAGCGTTGTCTGGCCAGCCCGCAGCATCTGGCAACCGGTGTACGACCGGTAGTCGATGCCGGGCCGCGCGCTTGTGCCCAGGGTCAGGGCACAGACCAGGGCCGGCTCGGAGAGCGGACGCGAGACGGCTACGGTGAAGGCAAGTGTGCTGCTGCCCCGATCGCCTTCGACGACCGAGGCGTCAGCGACGGTCAGCGTCGGGCGCGACCGGAACCGGGCGACCTGCGGATCGTGGTCACTGGCGCCGCGCGATCCGTCCCCCGCGTACTCCGCCGGCCAGTCGGCGTTGACGTGCGCCGCCCGCATCTGCACCAGATCATCGTGGAGCGCCTCGGTGACGAAGAGGTGGTCCAGCGTCTGGGCCTGACCGGCGAAACTGTACGAGTACGCGGACGACGGCGCGTCGGCGAGCAGGTCATCCCAGAGGTTGTGCAGCCCCACCTCGTACAGCGGACCGAGCTGGTCCGACGGGGTCGGGTCGGCGGCCGTCGCGATCGGATCGTCGGGACGGGGAAAGACGTTCAGGTCTCCGCCGAACACCACTCGGGCGTCTGGGTCCGACGCCGCGATCGCCGAGACGATGGCGGCACCGTACGCCGCCTGCTCCCGGCGTTGCCCCACTCGGCGGTCCGGCCCGGACGAGTAGTGGTTGCTGGCCGCCCAGAGCGTGAACCTTTCACCCGAACCGGGGGCGGCGGCGATCGTGAACCGGCCGAGCTGCGGCGCACGGGTGAAGACGTTGTCGCCGTCCTTGCCGGTGCTGGTGTCGACGTCGGGTGGAAGGACCGCGTTGAGCGCCTTGGGGTTCTGCACGTCGGCGTTGGACGGTAGTCCGGGCGCGCGGTACTGGATGGTCGGGGCGGAGCCGAGCAGTGGATCGTCGGCGGTCGCCTCGGCCATCGCGACCCGGTCGGTGCGGTAGAGGAAGGCCGAGCTGATGCCCCGGTCGTCGGCGCCGCTGCGGTCGTAGGCGGCGGCGTAGGCCGGGCCACCGTTGTCGGCGATGGTCAGCGCGAGCTCCTGGAGCGAATCCGGAGCGCCGTCGGCGTCGTTGGTGCTACCGCAGACCAGCGTGGTGCCGTCGACCGTGCAGATGTCCTGGTCCTCGGTCTCCTGGATCAGGATCAGGTCGGGGGAGTGCAGGTCGTTGATGATCTGATCGGCGAGGGCGGCGAGCTGGTCCCGGTACTCCTGCTCGCTGCCCGGCACGTAGTCGAACGGCGGGCGTACGCCGGTGCAGCCGTCGTTTCCGGCGAAGTCACAGCCGTCGAAGGGGTCGTCGCGGAAGTCGTACAGGTTCTCCACGTTGTACGCGGCGACCGCGTACTCCGTGGACCTCCGGGCCGGCTTCGGCGGGTGGTTCGTTGCCGGGTCGGTTCCGGCCGCGAAAGCCGCGGACTCAACCTGGACGCCGTACTTCTGGAACGAGTAGTAGAGGCCACCCACCGCGTCGTCGGTCAGCGTGTCGAAGGTGCGTGCCGGGGGAAGCAGTGTCGTGTTGTCCCCGCTGGTGGCCTTGACACCCATGCTGCCCAGCATGATCCGCTGGCCGTTGCCGTCGTCGAAGATCTGGGTGGGATCGTTGTCCAGCGGGTGGGCGTCGCGGAACACGCGGCGGGTGTGCGGGTCGTCCCGGTCCAGGAGCGGGTCATCCCGGTCGACCAGCCAGGTCTCGGCGTCGGCGGTGGAGGCGAAGACGTTGCGCCCGCTCACCGTCTGACTGTCGGCACGCACCCGCAGCCGGGCCCCCTCGTGCCGTTCCCAGAAGCGTTGCGCGTCGGCGAGGTCGGCCGGTGGTACCGCGTCGGTCACCGTGACCACCCGGTCCACGTCCAGCCCGGTGGAGATTCGACGGACCAGCGAGGCGCTGGAGAGCTGCGTCATGTTGTAGTACTCGGAGACCCGGGCGTGGAGCACAACCTCGTCTCCGACGGTCGGCACGTAACCGCCGATGAGCGACGTGAACGAGCCCATGAAGACAAAGATGCCGTCGGAGCTGGTGGGGTCACCGTCGGTCGCGTCGGCGCGGCTCTGGAGGAAGAACCCGTGCTGGTCCCGACCGGAGGAGTCGCGGGCCAGGGTGCGTTGGGTGACGACACCGCGGACGTCGTACCGCGCGCTGCTGGCACCGTTGCCGCTGGTCGGCGCGAGCGGCGAGCGGTCGGTGGCGCCCTCCTCGGCGTCGGTGGTCGGGCCCTGCACCTCGCCGATCGTCAGCTCCCGGGTGGCCTGCACCGGCAGGGCGCAGGTCGCGGTGGTGCCGTCGGTATCGGTCGCGGTCAGGACCACCGAGTACGCCCCGGCGGCCAGGTCGGCGCTCGCGCTGACGGTGGCCCGGGCGGTGCCACCGACCGCTCCGGCCGGGGTGAGCGCCGTTCGGCTGATCGTGCCGGTGGCCGGAGTCGGGGTCACCGACGTGACCGCCAGGTCGACGATCTCATCGTCCGGGTCGGTCGCGGTGACTTCCCGGGATGCCGCGGTGCCCGCCGGCGTCACCAGGGGATCACCGCAGATGATGGTGGCGGGGGTGTCCACCGGGCCGTCGTCGAGGCGGTGCGCGCCGAGCCCGTCCACCGTGTCGGTGTCGAAGCCGGCCCACTCGGCGGCCGGGTCGAAGCTGTCGCCGGGTTCGGGGTCACCCGAGACGACGTTGCCCAGTCGCCGGAGGGTGTGGTTGGCCGTACTGGTCAGGCCGGTGCCCCACGCGGTGCCGGGATCAACGCCCACCTGACCGATCGCGTCGAGCACGATGCCGCCGCGGCGCAGCACGACTGCGTCGTCGCCATTGAAGAGTCCGGCGCCGGTGACCTGGTCGGCCTGGGCGAGGATCGCCGCGTTCGCCGACGAGTGGGCGAAGACAAAGACATCTCCCGCCGCGACCGTGCCGGTCAGGGTGAAGGTGGTCGGCGTGGTGGAGCCGTTGAAGTGCAGGAGCAGGTGATAGCCGCCGCCGGCGAGGTCGACCGGCGCGCCGGTGCCGTTGAAGAGCTCGATCGCCTTGTTGTTGGACGAGCCTTCGACGTACTCGGAGATGAACAGGTCGGTGGGGGCGGCGGTGGCGGCGTCGGGTGTGACCCCGACGGCCGCGATGCTCACGGTAGCGGTGACGGTGGCGAACACGGCGAGTGCGCGGCGCGGTCGCATGGAGCCTCCACGGTGGGTGGATAGGACGAGCGAAGGTTAGAGGGTGCGTCTTACCTTGCTCTAGCCCCTGAAGGGCCCGGTGGTGAACTATTGGCCAGTGGCGTCGAGCCGGTGCACCAACTCGGCAACGTCGATGCTGTACTCGTACCACTCCCGGTCGGGGCGGTAGCCCAGTTCGGCGTTGACCTTCAGCATCGCCTCGTTGTCCTGGGCGTTCCAGGTTTGCACCTCGGTCAGCGCCGGCTCGGCCGAGCGCAGCTCCAACAGCATGCGTGCCTTCATCGCGCGGTCGATGCCGTGCCCGCGGTGCTCCGGTACGACGATCGTGTCGTACTGGTCGGCCCGGGTCGGGTGCTGCGCCGGCGCCACCACCTCGGTGAGCCCGGCCACCTCCCCGGTCTGCTCGTGCAGCGCGAGGACGATGTATGGGGTCATCCCCCGTCGGTGCAGGCAGCCGAGGCTGTCGCGGAGTCGCTGCGGGTCGTAGGAGCTGGGGCGGAGCTCGCCCTCCTCGACATCCCGCGCCTCCGCCTTGGCCCGCGCGTACGCGTCGATGAGCTGATCGGGCAGCCCACCGGGGTGGAACTGCACGTGGTACCCCGGGCTGACGCCGTCGGCCGTCTTGCCCAGCTCCGCCCAGTCCACCCCGGCCAGGTCGAGCACACTGCGGGTTTCGACGTACTCCCGGGTGAAACCGAGCGCCTCGTAGAAGGCGACCGACGGAGTGTCGCCGACCACCTCGACGCCGATCGTCTGGAACCCCTCCTGGTAGACCCGGCGGGCAGCGGTCAGAACCAGTTCACGGCCGAGGCCGCTGCGGCGTGCCGACGGGTGCACCAACACCTCGAGCACACCGATGCTGCCAAGTAGCAGGACGTTGACCACCCCCGGCCTGGCGGCTCCGCTGTCCTCGGCCACCCAGGAGATCCGCCGTTCGCCCGGCATCATCTCGGTCAGGTACTCCCGCAGGAAGCTCCCCTGCCAGGGCGGGTCCTGCGGCAGATCGGCGGCGAGGACCGCGTTCAACGTGTCCAGCAGAGACACGATCTCGGCGGACGACGCGGCCCTGAGATCCCACTCGCGCACCATCACCCGTCTAGCTTGCCGCCTACTGCTGCTCGGGGGAAGTAGGGGATCCCCCGAGAAGGTGGATGATCGTGTCAGGTCCGGCTTGCCTGCCCGTACTGGTTGGCCTTGTCGAAAACGTCCTGAGCGTACTGCCGCACGTTGTTGTACGACAGGATGGCGTTCCACCAGTCGCCGGCGACGGTCAGGTTCCGGCCGCCCTTGCACAGATAGTTGGCGGCGGCCAGGGCGGCGTCGTCGATGTCGTGCGGGTCCTTGCGGCCGTCGCTGTCCGCGTCGGCTCCGATCTCCTGCCAGGTGGTCGGAATGAACTGCATCGGCCCGATCGCCCGGTCGTAGGTGGCGTCCTGGTCCAGCGTGCCGCGGTCGGTGTCGCGAATCAGCATCCGCCCGCCCTGCCCGTCCAGCGGTAGGCCGATGATCTCCGGGGCGGCCCGCCCGTCCGGGCCGAGCTGGGCGTTGTTGGCCTGCCCGTGCGCCGACTCGACGTGCCCGATCGCGGCGAGCGTGGTCCAGCTCAGGCCGCAGCTGCGGTTGGTCTGGGCGAGGACCAGTTCGGCGTAGCCGTAGGCCTGCAACGCGACCGGTGCGATGCCGACCTTCGGGCCGGTCTGGGCCGCCCAGCTTGCGAGCGTGTCGGCGGGTCGACCCAGACCCGGGGTCGGGCCGGTCATCGTGGGGTCGGGTGGGGGCAGGGTGCCCGCCGGTGCCGCCCCGTCGGGCGCGGAGGTCGGCGCGGCCGTCGTGCCGGGGCTGGCGACGGTGGTGTCCGGGTCGGAGCGCACCGTGGCGGGCAACAGCAGGGCACCGGCCGCCACGGTCGCCGTGACCAGGAGCAGCAGGAAGCCGCCGGGGACGGTGAGCTGGCCGCTTGGCCGTCGCGACCAGCGGTGGACCGAACGTGCCGCGTTGACGGCCAGTCGGGTGGGGGTGACGCGGATGGCGTGCGCGAAGCGGGTCCGGCGCCGCTGAGCTCGGGCGGCTCGCTCCGGCCCGGCCGGGTCACCGGAACCCGACGGCTCGTCGACCGGGTCAGCGTCGGTGTGGGAGGGCTCGTCGGAGTCGGCCGTCGCAACGGTGGTGTCGACTCGGGCCCGGGCGGCGGTGGGGTCGGCCGCGGTGGGGTCGGCCGCGGTGGACAGATCGGACTTCGGATCATCCGTGGTCGCCGCGTCGGGGGCCCGCGTCGGCTCCACGTCCGGGGCCGTTGGCGGTCGCAGCCACGGTCGGCGCGGCCGGGGCACCCGCCCGGGTCGCTGGCCGGCGGCCACGCCGGAGCCGCTCTGCGCTCCCCCGCCCGGTGTGGCCGGGCGTAGGGGCCGGAGGGTCTGGTTCTCCTCGCCGTCCACCACCTGTCGAGTATTACCCATGTCCGCTTGGTCGTCTGGGGCGGTCGTAGGCTGGAGGCATGCCCCGGTACGAGTTTCGTTGCCGCGCCTGCGGCGACACCTTCGAGGTCAATCGGCCCATGGCCCGGGCCGCCGCGCCGGCCCGCTGCCCGCAGGGGCACGACGAGACGGTCAAACTCCTCTCCACGGTCGCGACAGTCGGTCTTGGTGGATTCGGCGGGACCGCTCCCACCGCAGGTGGTGGCTGCTGCGGCGGTGGCTGCGGCTGCTGAGCGGGCATTCGATTCGCCGACGTCTCACCGCGCTTGCCGACGTCGGCGCGGAGTGGCACGTTGGAGCAGGACCGGGCCGTCATTTCGCGATGCGTGACGGGCTGGATCCGACAGCATGAACCAGACGTCCTGGGCGGAGGTTCCACGCATGTCGCCACGGATCCACCTCCCGGCCGGGTGGGTGACCTTCGTCTTCACCGACATCGAGGGCTCCACCCGGCTGGCCCAACTGCTCGGACCCGACTACCGGCCGGTGCTGTGGGAACATCGGCGCCTGCTGCGCCGCACCATCGTGGCTACCAAGGGAGCGGAGCTGCTCACCGAGGGTGACTCGTTCTTCCTCGCCTTCGCGGACGCGTCCGCCGCGCTAACCGCCTGCCTGGCCGCCCAACGTGCCCTGACCAACCACGACTGGCCGACCCCGGACGCCACCCCGCGGGTACGGATGGGGCTGCACACCGGGTGGGCGGAGCCTCGCGACGGCGAGTACGCGAGCGCGGAGGTGCACCGGGCCGCCCGGGTCGCCGCCGCTGCGCACGGTGGACAGGTGCTCTGCTCCGCGGCGACCGTCCAGCACGCCGCCCCGTTGCCCAGCGGCGCCTCCCTACTCGACCTGGGCCTGCACCGGCTGCGCGGCTTCGACGACCGGGAACGGCTCTTCCAGCTGACCGCGCCGGGCCTGGAGCGGCAGTTCCCGCGTCCGCGTACTGCTGACGCGGTGGCGCACAACCTGCCCACCCAGGTCACCTCGTTCGTCGGCCGGCAGGCCGAGTGGGCCGAGCTGCGCCGGCTGGTGGAGAACAACCGCCTGGTCACGGTGGTCGGCGCCGGGGGATCCGGCAAGACCCGGCTGGCGGTGGAACTCGCCGCCGACCTGGTCGAGTCCTATCCAGATGGTGTCTGGTTCGTCGACCTCGCCACGGTGGTGGAGCCGGGGATGGTGGCGTGCGCGGTCGCCGCTGGGCTCGGCCTTCGTCGGGAGCCTGGCCGTTCGATGATGGACACCCTGGTGGAGTACGCCGCCGCCCGCCGGATGCTGGTGCTGTTGGACACCGCTGACGCCCAGCTGCCGGCGGCAGCCGAGGTGATCTCCCAGCTGCTCGCCGGTGGGGTGGGGGTGCGGGTGCTCGCGACCAGTCGGGAGTCGTTCGGACTTCCCGGTGAGGTGGTGTGGCGAATTCCTCCGCTCTCGGTCGACTCACCGGTGACCGGAGCGGAAAGCGACGCGGTTGCCCTGCTGCTCGACCGTGCCACGGCGGCGCGGGGCGGTCGACGGCCCGATCCGGCGGAGTGGGTGGACCTGCGTCGGGTCGTACGTCGGCTGGATGGCCTGCCGCTCGCCATCGAACTGGCCGCTGCCCGGCTGCGGGTGCTCTCGGTTGGGCAGCTCGCCGATCGTCTCGACGACGTGCCGTGTGCCCTCGATACGGGCCGGGATGATCCCGGGCCCGGGCTGGCCATGCGTCACCGCACCATGCAGGCAAACCTCAGCTGGTCGTACCAGCAGTTGGGCGCGGGGGCGGCCCGGCTGCTCCGCTGGCTGGCGGTGTTTACCGGGCCGGTGGATCTGGCGACAGTGGAGTGGCTGTTGGAGGACGACCAGCTCGATCCGCTGTCGGTGCTGGTGGAGAAGTCGATGGTGTTGGCCGAGCCGGACATCGGTGGTAGCACCTACCGAATGCTCGACCCGATTCGCGCGTACGCGGCCGGCCGGCTGGCGGCGGCGGGCGAGGAACAGGCGGCGCGGAATCGACACGTGGCCTGGTCCGCGGATGCGGTACGGCGGTTGGGCTCGGGGCCGGACGGCCGCCCGGTAACGCTCTCGCTGTACGCGTTCGATCCGCTCGCCGGTGAGCTACGGACCGCGCTTCGGTGGTGTGCGACGGGCGGTAGCGCCCGGTCGGGGCTCGCGCTCGTCGTCGGGCTGGATCAGTGGTGGCGGGAGCGGGGCCTGGCTGGGAAGGGCCGGCTCTGGCTGTCTCAGTTGTACGACCGCAGCGCCGAAACCGGTGAGCGCATCCCGGATGCGGAGCTGGCGGTGGGCTACCACACGCATTCACTGCATGCGGGGGCGGACGGCGACTTTGTCGAGGAGCTGCGCTTCTCACAGCGGGCGGAGGCGGTGGCCCGGCGGACCGGTGACGCCGGCCTGCTGGCCCGGGTATTGTCCAGCCGGGCGGCTCCCCTGGTCGACCTGGGGCAGCTTGCCCAGGCGGAACAGGTGTGCCGGGAGGTCATTGGCTGGGCACAGCGGCAGGACGTGGTGGACGATGCCCTCTTCGCCGTCCTCAGCCTGGCGGAGTTGCTGTGGTGTCGGGGTGCCCTGGACGAGGCGGCGGAGCTGCTCGGCGCGGCCCGCCCGGTCGAGGCGAGTCGCCCGGCGGAACGGGGCCGCCGGACGGTGGACATGCTGCTCGGCCTGGTGGCGCTCGCCCGTGGCGACCTGATCGCCGCGCACGAGCATCTGTCGGTGTCGCTGCGGTCCCGGATGGCGCACGGCTTCCACCGTCGTGCCTGTGACACGCTGCAGGCGATCGCGGTGCGCTGTGCCGCGGGGGGCGATCCGCTGACCGCCGCGCGACTCTTCGGCGCGGCGCAGGCGAGGGGGGCCGCCCTGGGCTCGGTGCCGGGCATCAACGGCGACTACTTTGCGCGGTGGCAGGCGCAGGTGCACGGGACGCTCGGGGATGTCACCTTCGACCGGGCGTACGGCGAGGGCACGGGGTTGGGTATTCGGGAGGCGGCGACGGTGGCGCTCGGCGTCGAACACCCGGACCTGGCCGCTGATTCCACCCGTTTCGCCGCTGGTGTCGCCCCGTCCGCCTTCACCGGTCCCCTGGAGGTGGCCAGCCCCCCTGGAGCGGCCACGTCGTGTCCCGAGTGCGCCGGAAACCACCCGGGTCGGTCTCGAGCCCGACTGAGGTCAGGCGAAGAAGCGGGCCAGGTGGGCCTGCGTGGGAACTGGCGCATCGGGCGGCAGGAGGGTCAGGTCGGCGAAGATGCTGGCCCCGTCACAGCCGGCGTGCAGGGGGTACCAGCGCGGAGCATCCGGTGGGCGTTGGAGGCAGATGCCCTTGATGGTCTGGATGTCGAGTAGCCGTACGTGGGTGGGGTCGGCGACCGCGTTGACATGCCCCCACCAGGGGCTCATCACGTGCAGGACGCCACCGGGCCGGAGAACCCGGTGCGCCTCGTCCACCAACGGCAGGAAGTCGATCAGGTGCTCCAGGATGTGGACGGCGAAGAAGACGTCCACCGAGTTGTCGGCCAGCGGCAGGCTGCGCGACAGGTCCGCCACCGCGTCGACCCCGACCGCGGGGTAGATGTCCAGGCCCAGGTTGTCCGGCCACTGTTTGGTTCCCCCGCAGCCCAGGTCCACCACGACCGGATCCCGGCCCCCGACCCGGACCCGGGCCCAGACGGCCAGGACCCCGGCGAGCTGGCCGACCCGGTCCCGCACCAGACGTAGGTCACCCGGCTCGTCGACCTCTCCGGTCAGGTGGGCGACTCCCCGGTCGAAGTCCACCTCGACGGCGAGATCCCGCAGCCGGCTGTCGTGCCGCGCCTGGTCCGCCCAGGCATCGGCGAGGAACTCGTCAACCGCCCGCAGCCGTTGTGCTGAGGGCGGGGTCAGTGTCAGCGCGACCATGGCCACCTCCGGCCGCCCGTTACCCGGAAAACCGTCCGGTATGCCCCCGGCCTTGGCGGGCTGAGACCGGACGTGGGTCGCTTCGGGTTCCCGGCCTCGCCCCGTGAACCTATTCTCAACGGGTAGGCCGGTTACCGCTGTGTGGTGTGCAGAGCGCCCCAGTGTCTCGTGGTGGTGTCGGCGGCGGAGGGCAGTGCGCCGACACGACAGGAGGGGTGGGTCGGATGGATCTGCTGGCCGAGTATCGACGGGCGACCCGGTGCTTCGAAGCCGGGGATCCGTCCGAAGCGGCGCGGCTGCTGGAGCCCATCCTCGCGGCCGAGCCCGGCAACACCGCCGTGCGCCAACTGCTGGCCCGGTCGTACTTCTCCTCAGCGCAGCTCAGCCGCGCCGAGGAGCAGCTACGCGAGTTGGTTGATCGGGACCCGAGTGACCACTACGCCCACCACGTGTTGGGCCGGACGCTGGAGCGGCTGAATCGGCCGGTGGACGCGTTGCGGCATCTGCGCATCGCGGCGGCGATGCACCACGGCAACGCCGACTACCAGGCGGCGTTGCGCCGGGTGCAGGCCCGGGTCGGTCGTTGACCCTTACCGGGCGGCCCGTCGCCCGCCCCGCCACCTACCATGGTGGTGGCAACGGAATCGACCCGGCGGAGGCCCGGCGGTGAAGCTGAAGCTGGACCTGCACGACATCTACAACCGGGGCACCGACATCGACCGGGCCCTGCGCGGAGTCATCGACGAGGCGGTGGCGAAGAAGGCCACCCTGGTGGAGATCATCCCAGGCAAAGGGTCCGGCCAGCTCAAGAAGCGGGTGCTGCGGTTCCTTGATCAGAAGGACGTCAAGGCGCTCTACCACCGGGTGGAGAAGGACTCGAAGAACTTCGGCCGGGTCTTCGTGCACTTTCGCTGGAAGTAGGGTGCTCGGGTTCCGCTCGCCAGCACCAGTGCACAAACCTCTCTCTGAGGGCTGACCTCCTGCCGCGATACTCATCCAGCAACGCGAGCCGCGCGGGCTGGCAGGGCCAGTCGGCGCCGCAGCCAGCCGACGCGGCCTACCTGGGGGTTGGCGACGGTGGGTTGGGTCATCCAGACCGGCGGATTGACCGGCCGGACCGGGCTCGGTGCTGCCAGGCGGTACGGGGGGTTCGCGCGGCGCGGCCTACCGTGCGGTGCGTTCCTGCGGCATGGTGCGGCGCTACCGGCGGATTGCTTTTCCGGCGGCTGAACCAGCGGATACGCACTTCGACCTCCTCTAAGAATGGGATGGCGTTGCACGCGGCGCGGTCCGCACCGGGACCGTTGCGGCATCCGAACCGTTATGGGGCGGACAAAGGGCCGGGTCGTCACCCAAGGCTCTCGACTACCGCAGCGGCGACAACGAGCGGGCACTGGGAGGGCGACCTCATCATCGGCAAGGCCCACACGTCAGCGATCGGCACGCTCGTCGAACGCACCACCCGCTTCGTCGCTTTGGTCCACCTGCCCAACGGCCGCCAGCCCGCCCAGGTCCGTGACGCTCTCGTCCAGACTGTCTCGAGCCTGCCGGCCCAGCTCAAAAGCTCCCTGACCTGGGATCAGGGATCCGAAGTGGCCCTGCACACACAGTTTAGCACCGCCACCGACATGCCCGTCTTCTTCTGCGATCCCGGCAAGCCCTGGCAGCGCGGGTCGAACGAGAACACCAACGGTCTGCTACGCCAGTACCTCCCCAAGGGCACCGACCTGACCCGCTACAGCCGCGGGGACCTGGACGCCGTGGCCGCCGAGCTAAACAGCCGATCACGCAAAACGCTCGGCTGGGACACCCCAGCCGAACGCCTCGCTAAATTCCTGGCAACAGCCAATTGATCACCTGTGTTGCGACGACCCCTGGAATCCGCCACGACGGGACGTGCCGGTACTGCCAGACGGTGCGGGTCAACCGGTCTGATTCAGCACTGGCCAGCCATTGAGTGACGTGGAGTCACGCCAGGTGGGCACGCGGCCGCCGACGGACGGTGCCGCTAGTGCTGCTCCGCTTGCATGGACCACAACAGCAACAGCTGCGCCAGTGATCGCCGCCGTCCGAAGCAATCCGCGGGCGCGACAACCTGACATCCTTCACAAGGCTCACCCTTTCTTTCGTTGCGTCCGTGTCTTTTGGCATGCTAATGCCGCTACGGCGCCTGTCAGACTGACTATGGCAAGCAACGACAGTGCAGCCACGGCGGGGTTCACCCAACTCGCCACCATGTCGTAATCGGCGTTGCAATTCCTGCTCAACGGGAACAGCCTGAAGTAGTCGTCTCGATGCGCACTATAGTATGCGTCGTCGTATGGTTGGCGATGTTGAAAGCGACAACTTTCTTCAATGTCGAGCCCGCCCGACAGTGCTCCCCACAACCACACCAAAACCAGCAGGAACAAGGATACCCAGACGGCGTGGCCGAACCAACCAGGCCGGCGCCAGGTACCCGCGCGAAGGCCACGCCCCATGCGCCAAACGCCCCATCCCGGGATGGCCAGCAATGGTATGAAAGGGAGAAGGGCAGCGACTCTTTCGAGGTTCATCAACGTGGCATCAACCTCCCTGCCGGCTGACGCAGATAGTCGTCGTGGTTAGCTTTGAGACTGGCCACCCTGCGGTTTTCCGATCCCACACGAGTAAGAATCGCATCGACGAATCCCTGCTCGAAATCGCTCAGCTTGTCATATCCGCCGGGCTGGTTCTGCAGGAATGTCGGGAGCATGACGCCCTTTAAGGTGATGAGTTGTTTACGGGCGAGGCCAAGCGTGGCGTCACTTCCGGTTAGTACAGAGTGAGCGGCGAGTTTGGCAGTTCTCGGCGGTGCCCCACCGCTGCTAGAAGAGGTCGTTGAAACGGCGGAGCCCACCTCCGCCATCGTAGCAGTGGGTGATCGCTTCAACAATGGTCTGGCCGGAGCGCACCCGTTGTTGGCGGTCTCAGTCGCCACGATATATTGGTTCAATCGACCTCGATTTCTGGTCCCTGCCCGCTACCGCAACGACCGTGGCCGGTGGGCGGAACGCGCACGGCATGGACGCTAGGTACTACTTGTCGTGTCGTGAGTTCCAGTTACGGAAACGATCTACCGCCATGTCGACGTGGCGACTCTCGTTCTGGCGCTGCTTCTGGAAGAAATGAAGCCGGCGGGGCCCGGGAGGCGGTAGAACGGGGAGATGAGAAAGACGGTGGCCTCGGAGGCGGTCGAGAAGCGACGTCCGTCCCGTGACTGAAAACCTGTTCGACGAGGTCGGCACGCTCCTGCGTACGGCGGCTGACCAGGTTGTGCTGCCGCTGTTCCGCCAGCTGGACGACGCCGACATCGAGGAGAAGGCCCCCGGTGACCTCGTTACCGTCGCCGATCGGCGGGCGGAGGAGCTGATCTCGGCGGGTCTGCGCCGGCTGTGGCCCGACTCGGTGGTGGTCGGTGAGGAGGCCGTCGCGGAGGACCCGGAGCTGCTGCGGGAGCTGCGCCGCTCCGGCCCCGTGTGGCTGGTGGATCCGATCGACGGTACCGCCAACTTCGCTGCCGGTCGCCGGCCGTTCGTGTTGATGGTGGCCCTGTTGATCGACGGAGATCCGAGCGCCGCGTGGGTGTTCGACCCATTGGTCGGCACGCTCGCTGTCACGCGCCCCGGTGCGGGGGCGTACGTGAACGGGCGTGCGGTACGTACGACCGGAGCGTCGGCTGACCCGGGCCGGCTACGGGGCGCGGCGATGTCTCGCTACCTGCCGGCGGCCTTCCGCCCGCGGGTGCAGGCGGCCGGTGCGCGGCTGGGTGAGCTCCTTCCCGGTCAGCACTGCGCCGGGCGGGAGTATCTGGACCTACTTCTCGGAGTGCAGCAGTTCGTGCTCTTCTGGCACACCCTGCCCTGGGACCACGTGCCCGGCACCCGCCTGGTCCGGGCCGCCGGCGGGGTCGCCCGGCGCTTCGACGGAGCTGAGTACCACCCGGCTGTTGAGGGGGAGGGCCTGCTCGTCGCGGCGGATGAGCGGGTTTGGACAGCGGCCCGGGAGGCGTTTTTCGGCGGAGCGTGACGGCAGGCGCCACCGAGAGTCCAGTAGTGCGTGACGGTGTGCGCCACCCCACGTCCCCCGGTGTCGAGCCGGCGGAGTTGGGGTCTCGCGGTGGCCGCCGGTCCGGTATCGTGGCCGCGGTCTCCGCCCGCTGGCCGCCGCGTGGCGCCGACGGGGCCGCCGAACATCGGGGGTCGTGGGGGCTGATGGCAGACGGGAAGGATTCACCGTGCGCACAGTCCCGCCCCGCCGGGGTTCCAGTCCGCTGACTGCTCTCGCCGTGGCGGTGGCCGTGGCGGTGCTACTCGGCGCCGTGCCCGCCCACGCCGAGCCTGGTGAGGGCGGCACCGAGAAGTTGCGGAATGCGCTGACGGCCGCCGCCAAAGCGCACATCGACGCCACGGCCAAGCTGAAGAACTCCAAGCGCCGGCAGGGGGAACTGGCCACCGAGCTGAAGACGGTGGAGGCGCGGCTGACTGACCTGACCGCCCAGGTGGGCGAGGTGGCCGCGCAGTCGTACCGGTTGGGTCGACTCACCCCGATGGCGACGTTGTTGGAGAGCACGTCGCCCGACGAGTTCCTGAATCGGGCGATGAATCTGGACGTGATGGCCCAGCGGGACGGCCGTAAGGTGCGCGAGCTGACCGAGGGCCGGGAGGCGGCGAAGAACGCCAAGATCGCGATTGACTCCGAGGTCCGCGAGCAGGAGAAGCAGCTCGACGTCCTGGCGAAGAACAAGAAGGCGGCGGAGGTGGCGCTCGCCGCGGTCAGCTCGGGTGGGGGTTCCGGATTCGGTGGCGGTTCGGCCAGCGCCGCGTCAGCGCCCCGGAACTCGGACGGCTCCTGGCCGTCGGAGTCCTGCTCGGTCAACGATCCGACCACGTCTGGCTGCATCTCTCCGCGCACACTGCACATGCTCAAGCAGTCCCAGGCGGACGGTTTCAAACGGCACGTCTCCTGTTACCGCAGTGGTGGTGGCGGCGAGCACCCGAAGGGGAAGGCCTGTGACTTCTCCGCCGCACCTGGTGGTTTCGAGAACGTCTCCGCGACCGGCGGAGACAAGACGTACGGTGACCAGCTGGCGGCCTACCTGAAGAACAACGCGAGCCGACTCGGTGTGATGTATGTCATCTGGTATCGACAGATATGGATGCCGAATACTGGTTGGCGATCATATAACGGTGGTGGGAGCCCCGCCGGCGACCACACCAATCACGTTCATGTTTCGATGTACTGACTCGAGCGGCGACCTTCGCTGCGTACCATCGCGCGGGTGAACTCCGCCTCGTCCCACGCTCCCGTCCGGCCGGCCCGACTCGGGTCGGCGACTGGTCCGGCCCTGCCCAAAGGGCTGGCCGCGTTCCTGGTCTTCTTCTCCAGCGGCGCGGTTCTGGTGCTGGAGACGGCAGCGCTGCGCCTGGTCGGTCCGTACGTCGGGGTGACCCTCCAGGTGACCAGCTCGGTGATCGGCATCGCGTTGGCCGCGATCGCCTACGGGGCGTGGGCCGGTGGGTGGCTGGCGGACCGCCGGGACCCGCGCACCCTGCTGGCCCCGGCGCTGGTGCTCGCCGGGATCGCCACCGCGGTGACCCTGCCCGTGGTCCGGTACGCCGGAGAGGTGCTGCGGGGCGGGGCGGCGTCCGCGATCCTGCTGCTCGTCGCGCTGGCCGTCTTCGTGCCGGCGATGCTGCTGTCGGCGGTCACCCCGCTGGTGGTCAAACTCCAGCTGTCCGACCTGCGCCGCACCGGCCAGGTCGTCGGCTGGCTCTCCTCGATCGGCACCCTGGGTGCGGTCACTGCCACCCTGGTCACCGGCTTCGTGTTGGTGGCCGCGCTGCCCAGCACGGTGATCCTGCTCGGCCTGGCCGTCTCCCTGGGGCTCGTCGGGCTGATCCTCGGCTGGTGGCTGGGGCGGACGGCAGGCGGACAGTTGACCGGCCCCGCCCGGGTGTCGGCCAGCCTGGCCGTGCTCGGTCTGCTCGGCGCCGGGCTTACCACAGTCGCCCCGAACCCGTGTGACATCGAGACGGCCTACCACTGCGCCCGGGTCGAGACAGACCCAGGCCGGGCGAGCGGGCGCACGCTGTTGCTCAACTCGGCGCGGCACTCGTACGTGGACCTGGCCGATCCGACTCACCTGGAGTACGCGTACACCCGGTGGATCGGGGCGGTCGCCGACGTCATGGCGCCCGCGGGCCGCCGGCTGGACGCGCTGCACCTGGGCGGAGGTGGTTTCACCGTGCCGCGGTACCTGACCGCCACCCGGCCGGGCACCGAGAACGTGGTCTTCGAAATTGATGGCGGGTTGGTCGAGCTGGGCGAGGAGAAGCTCGGCGTGCGTCAGGGGCCGGATCTGCGTGCGGTGGTGGGGGACGCCCGGATGTTGGTCGCCGCCGAGCCGGCGGAGAGCCAGGACCTGGTGGTGGGGGACGCGTTCGGACACCTGGTGGTGCCGTGGCACCTCGCTACCCGGGAGATGGCCGCTGAGATCCGCCGGGTGATCCGTCCCGATGGCGGGTACGTGCAGAACGTCATCGACTATCCGCCCCTGCGCTTCATCCGCAGTGAGGTGGCCACCGTCGCGGCCGAGTTCCGGCAGGTGGCCCTGATCGCCCCGCCGGCCGCGCTCGCCGGTGAGCAGGGGTCCAACTTCGTCATCGTCGCCTCGGACGTGCCGTTGCCGCTGGCAGCTGTCCGAGAGCGGCTGAGCGAGGTCGACCCGGGCGCGGTCGTGCTGGACGGCGCGGCGCTGCAGGAGTTCGTCGCCGGCGCACTGGTGCTGACCGATGACTACGCCCCAGTGGACCAGCTGCTCGCGACCGGGTGACTGCCGCCGCCGGCCCCGGTTGGATTCGCCGCCCCGACCTGCTGCACCGTCGCGGGTTGGTGGGTCTCGCCCCGGTCAGCTGAGCGCGGCGAACGACTGCACCTCCTCGCTGCCGCCCTCCACGATCAGCATGGTTCCGGAGCTGAGTACGGTGTCCTCGGTGGCCGCCTGGAACCGTTTACCGGCCAGTTTCACCCCCACCACCTGTACGCCGCGGCGGTGCTCTGGGGTCAGCTCGCGAAGCGGGCGGCCGGTGAGGCTCTCCGGGGTGCGGACCTTGGCGATCACGAAGTCGTCGCCGAACTCGATGAAGTCCAGCATCCGGCTGACGATCAGATGGGCCAGCCGTTCGCCGGCCTCCGCCTCGGGGAAGATCACGTGGCGGGCCCCGACCGAGGCGAGGATTTTCGCGTGCTCCGGCGAGGTGGCCCGTGCCCAGATCTGCGGTATTCCCAGTTCGGTGAGGGCCAGGACGGACAGTACGCTCGCCTCCAATGAGGCGCCGATGGCCACCACGGCCCGGCCGAGGTCCGCCGCGCCGAGCTGGCTCAGCGCCTCCTCGTCGGTGGCATCGGCCTGCACCACCCGGTCAATTCGGTTCGCCCACCGCTGCACCCGCTCCGCGTCCTGGTCGATGGCCAGTACCGGATGCTCGAGCTGCACGAGCGTGTCGGCGAGGTGGGAGCCGAAGCGTCCGAGCCCCACCACGATGACCCCGCTGTGTTGGTCTTTCCTAGCCGACAAGGGGTTGCTCCTCCGGGTAGCGGTACAGCCGTCGTCGGGTGTTCAGCGCGAGTGCCGACCCCAGGGTCAGTGAGCCGACCCGACCGATATACATCAGGACAATAAGTACATACTGCCCGCCGTCGGGCAGGTCGGGCGCGACGCCGAGGGAAAGGCCAGCGGTGCTGAAGGCCGAGGTCACCTCGAAGAGCGCCACGTGGTGCGGTACCCCCTGGGTTAGCAGGATCAACGTCACCGTGCCGACGACCACGATTGCCACTCCGAGCAGCGCCACCGTGACTGCTTGTCGCTGGCTGGCGGTAGCGATCCGGCGGTGCCGGATGGTGACGTCCGGCTCGCCCCGCAGTTCGGCCCAGATCACGAAGGCAAGGAGAAAGAAGGTGCTGACCTTGATGCCGCCGGCGGTGCTGGCGCTGCCGCCCCCGATGAACATCAATGCGATGATCGCCGGGATGCTCTCCTCGCCGAGCGCCTCGATGTTGATCACGTTGAACCCGCCTGTACGGAAGAACGCGTTCTGGGCGAACGCGGCGAGGATCTTCTCCGGCCACGGCCGGATGCCCAGGGTGTACGGGTTGGACCACTCGGTGGCCAGGAGGGCGAGGAAGCCGACGGTCACCAGGGTGACGCTGCCCCAGATGGTGAGCTTGGTGGAGACCGACCAGCACCTCGGGCGCCGCCCGCTTCGAACGGCTTCGAACAGGGCGGGGAAGCCGAGCCCGCCAAGGAGCGCCCCGAACGCCATCGGCAGGATGAGCCAGGCGTCGCTGGAGAGCCCGATCAGGCCGTCGCTGTAGAGGGCGAAGCCGCCGTTGTTGAAGGCCTGCACGGCATGGAAGACGCCGGTCCAGAGCGCCTCGCCGAAGGCGTAGTCGTACTTGACCCACAACCGCAGGGTCAGGATGACGGTGATGATCGCCTCTGTGGTCAGTGCGATGGCAGCGATCCGAAACAGCAGCCGGCGGACATCGCCGAGGCCGAATTCGGCGGTCTCGGCCTGCACGAGTAGCCGGTTGCGCAGCCCGAGCTGGTGGGACACCGCCAGGATGACCAGGGTGGCGCCGGTCACGATGCCGAGGCCGCCGACCTGGGTGAGGATGGTGATCACCGCCAGGCCGAAGTCGTTCCAGTAGTTCGGCGTGTCCACCACGGCCAGGCCGGTCACCGAGACCGCGGAGGCCGAGGTGAAGAGGGCGGTAACGAAGGGTGTGTGTCGCTGCTGGCCGGTCGCCCATGGCAGCATCAGCGCGAGGGTACCGATGAGGATCGTGGCACCGAACCCGATCGGCACCAGTCGCACGGGGCGCCGTAACAGCCATTGCACCCGACAATCTTCACTTTTCGCCGTGGGTGGTGGGGTGGAATTGGCGCTCCGGAGAGCCGACCGGCGACGAGGAATCGGCATTATGTGGGCGTTTCAGGTAAACCTACGGCCGGTGGCTCCCCGGTACGGGCGCACCCCGCTAACCTCCTGATCGACGGCGGCTTCGAAGGGGGACAGCGCATGGGCGAGCGGCTGGCCGTGGTTAGTGGGGGCGGCACCGGGATCGGGGCAGCCACCGCACAGGTGCTCGCCGTTGACGGTTTCGATGTGCTCGTCGTGGGCCGCCGGGAGGACGCGCTGCGGGCCACCACGGCTCGGCTCTCCTGGGACCTCGCCCGACCCGGCGCGGTCCGGGCGGTGGTGGCGGACCTGACCGATCCGCAGCAGGTTCCCCGGGTGGTCGAGGCGGTCGACGGCCGGGCGGTGGACGCCGTCGTCAACAACGCCGGGGGCTACCTCGGTGGGGAGCCTGACACCCTGGCCGGGGTCGCCGAGCAGTGGCGGGCCAGTCTCGAGGCGAACCTCCTCACCGCCGTCCTGCTCACCGAGGCGCTGCGACCAACCCTGCGGCGCCCCGGCGGCCGGGTGATTCTGGTCAGCTCGGCCGCGGCGCAGCAGGGCGGAGGTGGGCCACACTCCGCGGCGAAGGCCGCGCTGCACGGCTGGGCGTACGACTTGGCGGTGCGGCTCGGTCCGGACCAGGTCACGGTCAATGTGGTCAGCCCCGGGTACGTCGTGGACACCGAGTTCTTCGGTGGCCGGAGGACCCCCGAGGGGCACGCCCGGCGGGTCGCGGCCACGCTGGTCGGGCGGGCCGGCACCCCGGACGACATCGCCGCCGCAGTCCGCTACCTCGCCGGCCCCGCCGCCGGTTACGTCACCGGGCAGGTCCTCGGCGTCGACGGCGGGTCGGTCCTGGGCCGGTGACGGCGACGGCGACCCCACCGCCGTCCGCTCACTCGCCCAGCATCTCGTAGACAGCATCGGGCGCCGGCGCCACGTCGCCGGCGGGCGGAGTGATCGCCGGTGCGTTGCCGTAGTCGAAGTACTTCACCACGTACTCGGCGGCCGGTTGTTCGTCGACCGCGGGGAGGTCCACACTCAGCGTGTCGAGGTTGCCGTCGCTTCCGATCACCGCGGTGAACGGAAGCGACGTCGCCTGTTCGCCCAACGCCGCGATGTCCCCGTTCATCACGACCTCGGCGACCTCCGACTCGTCCGTCAGGTCGACCGTGCCGGTGTATGAGCCGTCTGCCTGCTGCTGCACCTCGTCAGCCGCTCGTATGATCAACGCGGCGTTGCCCATATCGGCGCCGTCATACTCGGGGATTGAGGAGAGCTTGCTCTGGTCGAGCTCCACCCACTGCCGCGGCAACCCGAGCTGTTCGTTCATCTCGGCCGTCTCCCCGACGCTCACCTTCGTCCAGGCGCGCTCGTCAATCAGCCGGAGGGACATCGTCATGCTGAACTCGCCCCCGGCCTTGGTCTCGATATCAGTCTGGATGAAGGTCAGCTCCATCGCCTTGAGGAGCGGGTCAACGGAGCCGGAGACCGATGCGCCGCCGACCTCCGTGCCGGAGAAGCGGAACGCCGGCGTCGTCTCGTTCGGCACCGCGGCGAGCAGGGTGTCCTTCGGGTCGGCCGGGGTGCTGGGTGGCGGCTCGGTGCCTCCAACTCCACATCCCGTCAGTAGCAGACCGGCGGCCAGGAAGGTGGCTGGGCCGACGGTGACCCGCCGGCCCAGGGGGTTGGCCCCGATTCGCTGCGTCATACCTGCTGCCTCTCTCGGGTCAAGGGGAGTGTCGCAGTCGATCCTCACATAGCTCCGGCAAGCCAACGGCCGCCGGTGCGCACAGGGGCACTGGTAGAAATGCCGGATGGGTCAGGATCGAACGGCGGTACGCGAGCAGGCTGAGACGGTGCTGCGCCGGCTGGCCGGAGAGCACGCCCGGCTCCGCGACGACCAGTGGCGGGCGATCGAGGCGCTGGTGGTCGACCGACGGCGGGTACTCTGCGTCCAGCGCACCGGTTGGGGTAAGTCAGCGGTCTACTTCGTGGCCACCGCGCTGCTGCGGGCGCTCGGCACGCAGGGACCGACGGTGATCGTCTCCCCGTTGTTGGCGTTGATGCGCAACCAGGTCGAGGCGGCCGCCCGGGCCGGGATCCGGGCCCGGACCATCAACTCCGCGAACCTTGACGAGTGGGACGAGGTCACCGGGGAGATCCACGCCGGGGCGGTGGACGTGCTCCTGATCAGCCCAGAACGGCTCAACAACCCGGACTTTCGGGACACCGTTCTACCGAAGCTGGCCGCCACCACCGGGCTGCTCGTGGTGGATGAGGCGCACTGCGTATCCGACTGGGGGCACGACTTCCGCCCCGACTATCGCCGGCTGCGGACGTTCCTCGGCAACCTGTCGGCCGGCACGCCGGTGCTCGCCACCACGGCCACCGCCAACGCCCGGGTCACCCAGGATGTCGCCGAACAACTCGGCGCGGCGTCCCGGCTCGGGGCGGGGCCCGAGGCCCTGGTGCTGCGAGGCAGCCTGGACCGGGAGTCCTTGCGGCTCGGCGTGGTCGACCTGCCCGGCCCGGCGTACCGGCTGGCCTGGCTCGCCGACCATCTGGACGAACTCCCCGGCTCCGGCATCATCTACACGTTGACGGTGGCTGCGGCGGCGGAAATCACCGAGTTCCTCCGGTCCCGGGGCTACACCGTGGCCTCGTACACCGGCCAGGCCGACGATGCGGACCGTCGCGCCGCCGAGCAGGATCTCCTCGACAACAAGATCAAAGCACTGGTGGCCACGAGCGCGCTCGGGATGGGGTTCGACAAGCCCGACCTCGGGTTCGTGGTTCATCTCGGCGCGCCACCGTCGCCCATCGCGTACTACCAGCAGGTCGGCCGCGCCGGCCGGGCCGTCGCCCACGCCGAGGTGCTGCTGTTGCCCGGGGGTGCCGAGGACGCCGCGATCTGGCGATACTTCGCCGCACTGGCCTTCCCACCGGAGGATCAGGTGCGGTCGGTGCTGGCCGCTCTGCACACCGACCGTCCCCTCTCCACACCGGCGCTCGAGCCGATCGTGGACCTGCGCCGTACCCGGTTGGAGCTGATGCTCAAGGTTCTGGACGTCGACGGGGCGGTCCGTCGGGTACGCGGTGGCTGGATCTCCACGGGTGAACCCTGGATCTATGACGAGGCGCGGTTGCGACGGGTCGCGGCGGCCCGTACCGCCGAACAGGCGGCGATGCGGGAGTACGCGACCACCTCCGCCTGCCGCCTCCGCTACCTACGGGAGTGCCTGGACGATGCGGGGGCAACCGACTGCGGCCGGTGTGACCGGTGTGCTGCGCCGACCTTCACCGAGGAGCTGTCCGATGGCGCCCTGCGAGCGGCCGAAGCATTCCTCGGCCGCTCCGGTGTCGGGATTTCCCCGAAAAAGCTCTGGCCGACCGGCCTTGCCGCGGTGGGTGTTCCACTCAAGGGGCGGATCGCCCTCCCGGAGCAGGCGCTGCCCGGTCGGGCCGTCGGGCGCCTCTCCGACCTCGGCTGGGGCGGGCGGCTGCGGGAACTCGTCGGGCCGGACACCGCCGACGTGGACGCGCCCGACGATGTGGTTGCCGCCGTGGTGGAGGTGCTCCGGGAGTGGGCGCACGGCACCGACCCCTGGCCGCGTCGCCCTGTCGGGGTGGTCGCGGTCGGCTCCCGCCACACCCGGCTGGTCGCCTCGCTCGCCGGGCGGATCGCCGCGGTGGGGCGGATGCCGCTGCTCGGCACTGTCATGGTGTCCGCCGCGGGCGGGCCACGCGGCAACAGCGCCCAACGGGTACGGGCCCTACACGGCTCGGTGGCCCTGCCGTCGGAGCTGGTCGGGGCCCTGGCCGGCCTGAGCGGGCCGGTACTGCTCGTTGACAACCTCGTCGATTCGGGGTGGACCATGACGATGGTGACACGGGAACTGCGTCGGGCGGGAGCGCCGGAGGTGCTTCCGCTCGCCCTGGCGGTCGCCGGTTGAGAGATCACTCTGGCTGGCGGATCGGCCGCTGGGCCAGGTAACGCAGCAGGTCCCGGATGTGGTGCTTCTCCTCCACCGACACCGCCGGGTCGGCGAGGCGCTCGAGGATCGCCCGGACATCCGCCTCGACCGGTCCGTCATTGCCGCGCCGAGGCAGTGCGGAACCGGCCTCCGGCAGGCCGAGAGCGCGGAACGCGGCGGCGACGGGTAGGTCGAGCGCGACGCAGAAGCCCCGCACCTTGGCCAGCTCAGGGTAGTCATGCCAGTCGCCGGCGAGCCAGCGGAAGACGGTGGAGCGGCCGATCCCGGTCTGGGCCGCCAGGTCGGTCACCGTCCAACCGCGCTCCATGCGGGCATTGTCGATGGCGCGGCGGACGAAGCGGGCGAACGCCGCCTGTGCGGTTCCCTCTCCCGAAGCCATTCCAGCGGATCTTCCTCCCCTTGGCCTTGTGCGGCCTTCGTGCCATCGAGATTCGACATTCGACGGTTCGTGGCTCGAGGGTAGTACGGCTGGCGTGGTCAGTGACTGGCCACTATGGATTCGAGGAGTTAGTCGGTCGGGTCTGTGGTGGTGTCCGCCGGGCCGTTGGTCGCACTGGTTGCCGTCCCACCGGCTGGCTCGCCGAGCAGTGTCGCCAGCCTCGGCGTGACCCGCCAACCGTCGACCAGGGTCCGGTACTGCGCCCAGTGCTCACCAGTCGGGGGTGCCCCGGCGCGGCGGGCCCGGATGAGCAGGTTGCGCGGCGTGTGGCGGGAGTCGACGAACTCGACCACCTCGGCCCGGTAGCCGTGCAGCCGTAACAGTCCGGCCCGGACCGCGTCGGTGAGCACGTCGGCGAACCGCTCGCGGAGGATGCCCTGCCGAGTCAGCAGCTCGTACGGGGGTGGGGTGGGCTGGGAGCGGAGCTGCGCGGCGAGGTCATGGTGGCAACAGGGAGCCGCGAGTACCCAGCGAGACCCCCACCGTACAGCCCGTGCGAGCGCCTCGTCGGTGGCGGTGTCACAGGCGTGCAGAGCCAGCACCAGGTCGGGGTCGGGCCCGACGGCCGCGTCGGCGATCGTTCCCGCCACGAAACGCACCTGATCGGCCCAACCCAACCGCCGAGCCAGCTCGGTGTTGCGTTGGCGCTGGTCTTCGCGGACATCGACGCCGACCAGGTGGACGTCGATGTCCTGTTGGGTCAACCAGCGGTACGCGGCGAAAGTCAGGTACGCGTTCCCACAGCCCAGGTCAACCACGCGCAGTGGACCGCGGAGCCCGTCCGGGAGCGTCGCGGCGAGCGCCCGCAGAAACGCGTCCACCTGCCGCCGCTTGGCCGCCGACCCGCCGATCACGGTGAAGATCGGGTCACCGGGATCGAGCAGGTGGGCCTTCGTCCGGTCGTGGCCGACCGGCTCGGCTACCGGCGGAGCCGCCATGCGGTGTACCTGTGCCGCGCCGGACTTTGTGACTCGGAGCTGCAGGGTCGTCGCTGCGGTCTCGACGTGCCAGTTGCCGAAGGGTTCGGCCAGCAGCGCGTCCACCGCCGCCTCTGCTTCCGCGCCTCGGGCGAGGTTGCGGGTGTGAGGCGCGCTCCCGTCCGTGGTGATGACCTGGAGGCGGGGGCCGGATTTGAGGGTGACCGGCCGTAGCTCCGCACGGTGCGCCGCTGGGCGGAGCCCACGGCGATGCCCGGCGGCCACCGCCCGGTTGAGCCCGGCGTCGAGCAGCAGTGCCCGCACCTCGGCGAGCGCGGCGGGCAGGGGTTCCGGCATGGGTGTCCTCCTCCGGGATGTGCGGTGGGACGCTCGGACGACCGAGCGCGCGACGTCCCCCGCTGGTGCCAGCGAGGGACGTCGGGAGCGGTGCGACGTGCTCAGTCGGTGGTCGTCTTGGCCGCCGTGCCGGTGCCGGAAGCACCGCCACGGCGCCGACGGCGCCGCCGTGGCTTTGGCGCGTCGGCACCCGGCGAGTCGGTGGTGGCCGCCGCGCCGGTCTCGACGGTCACTACCGCGGGCTCGCCGGTGGTGACGACCTCGCCGCCCCGCCGGCGTCGCCGCCGGCGGGGGGTGCGCTCCGCGGTCTCGCCGGCCTCGCCCGGCTCGGTCGTGGAGGAGCCCGCGCCACCACTGGCGTCGCCGCCGCGTCCCCGGCGGCGGTCCCGGCCCGTGCCACGGCGCGGCCCGCGGCCGTCGCCACGGCGGGACCCTCCGCCGAGGTCCTCCTCGACCTCGGCGGAGAGCCCGGCCCGGGTTCGCGCGTCGGTGGGCAGAGTGCCGGTGACCTCCGAGGGGATGTCCAGTTCGGCATAGAGGTGCGGGGAGGTGTGGTAGGTCTCCGGCGGTTCCGGCATCTCCAGGCCGAGGGTCTTGTCGATGATTCGCCAGCGGGGCATGTCGTCCCAGTCGACGAAGGTCACCGCGACGCCGCTCGCCCCCGCTCGGCCGGTCCGGCCGATCCGGTGGGTGTAGGTGTCCTGGTCCTCCGGGCAGTCGTAGTTGAGGACGTGGGTGACGCCGCTGACATCAATGCCCCGGGCGGCAACGTCGGTCGCGACCAGAGTGTCGATCTTGCCGGTGCGGAAGGCCCGCAGCGCCCGCTCCCGGGCGCCCTGGCCGAGGTCGCCGTGGACGGCGGCCACGGCGAAGCCGCGGAAGTCCAGATCCGCCGCCACCCGGTCGGCCGCTCGCTTGGTTCGGGTGAAAATCATGGTCAGCCCGCGCCCCTTGGCCTGGAGGATCCGCGCCACAATCTCGATCTTGTTGAGGGAGTGGGTGCGGTAGGCCAGCTGCTGGGTCTGCGGTGACGGGCCGGTCTCGGCGGTGTGCCCGGCGTGGATTGTCACCGGCCGGCGTAGGAAGCGCCGGGACAGCGCGACGATCGGGTCCGGCATCGTGGCCGAGAAGAGCATCGTCTGTCGCTCTTCCGGCAGCATCGCCAGGATCTTCTCGACATCGTCGAGGAAACCCAGGTCGAGCATCCGGTCGGCCTCGTCCAGGACAAGCGCGCGGACTCGATCCAGCTTCAGCTGCTTCTGCTTGGCCAGGTCGAGCAGCCGGCCGGGGGTGCCGACCAGGATCTCCACGCCCGTGCGGAGCGCCTCGATCTGCGGCTCATACGCCACCCCGCCGTAGATCGGCAGTACCCGGACGCCACGGGTGCTTCCCGCGGCATGGAGGTCCTTGGCGACCTGGATGCCCAGCTCGCGGGTTGGTACGACGACCAGCGCCTGTGGGGTGCCGTCGCCGCCCTCGGCGGGAGCGAAGACCCGCTCCAGCAGTGGTACGCCGAAGCCGAGGGTCTTGCCGGTGCCGGTCGGAGCCTGGCCGATCAGGTCAACGCCGCGCAGCGCGATCGGTAGCGCGTACTCCTGGATGGCGAAGGCCCGGGTGATGCCGGCGGCGTTCAGCGCGTCAACGGTCTCCTTACGGGCGCCCAACTCGGCGAAGGTGGGTGCTTCCGGGCGTACCGGTGCGGTGGCGGCAAGTTCGGTGCCGTCCATGAGGTTGTGGGTGAGTTCGCTCATCTCGATGGGGGGTGCCCTCTCGTGGGTGCGCCCCGTTGAGTCCTCGAGGCGCGGACGGTGTGGCGCGGGCCACACGGTCGGGCAGCGAATCGCCGAGCCGGACCGGGCCGCACGCGCGTCGTGGGCCGGCTGCGACCAGATCGAAACGGGAACTAATCGATCGTTGGACCAGATCGATTGGGACCAGATCGAGATCGAACGTCGGTCGGTGCCCACGGCAACTGTTCTATTCTACCTGAACATCCCGGGCGCTGTTCAGATTCCGGCAGGTGGCGCCGGGAAAGGCCGGGGGGAGTAGGCACCTTTCGCCTGCTCAAGGCGGTTGAACCGCAGGCTACCGGAGCAGGCGTGCGGGTGGTTCCGTTTGCCGACGCCGAGCTTCGGGCGAGGCCCTTCGAGAGCCAGCCAGGACCCGGCGAGGCGGCGCCAACCGCCTACCTCACCCGGGTGGATCGGGGGACTTCCCCCCCACGGGTAACTGGCCGACGGCCAGCGCCTTGGACGCGGGGCGTCGGTATCGCTCTCAGCCTGCCGGGCGTACGCCACGACAAGTGCCTGGGCACCTGCCGTGACGGGGCGTTGGTCAGCGGACGGTAAACCCGACCGCCCGGGAGGACGCCTCGGCGATCTCGACGTAGGCGACCTTGTCGACCGGGACGATGACCCGCCGCCCCTTCTCGTCGGTGAGGGAGAGGGTGCCGCCGTCGCCGGCGACGGCGTCGGTCACGATCCGCTCGATCTCGGCCGGCGACTGTGCGCTCTCCAGAACCAGCTCGCGCGGCGCGTACTGCACGCCGATCTTGACCTCCACTGTGCCTCCTCCACTGGGGGCGAAAATGCCGCCCTGCGAAGGCTATCCGATCACGGGGGCGGCGGTCAGGCTGACTCACCCTGCAAGGGGAAGCTCGCGATGCCTCGCCAGGAGAGCGCGGCGACCAACGCCTCCGCCTCTCCCTTCGGCACCTGCCGCCCTCTGGCCAGCCAGAACTGCGCCGCCGTCTCGGCCGCCCCGACCAGGCCGGACGCGAGTAGCTCCGCGTGTGCCCGGCTCACGCCGGTATCCGAGATAATCGTGTCGGTAATCGCCGCGATGCAGCCCTGCTCGACCCGCTCGACCCGCTGGCGGACCGCGGGGTCGTTACGAAGGTCGGACTCGAAGACCAGGCGGAACGACTCACTCTCATGGTCGACGAAGTCGAAGTACGCGCGGACGGAGGCGCTCACCCGCTCCTTGTTGTCGAGGGTGCCGCGCATCGCTTCCTGCACCGTCGCCACGAGCATGTCGCAGTGCGTGTCGAGCAGCGCCAGGTAGAGCTCCATCTTGCCGGGGAAGTGCTGGTACAGCACCGGCTTGGAGACCCCTGCGCGTTCGGCGATGTCGTCCATCGCGGCCGCGTGGTAGCCCTGTGCGACGAAAACCTCCTGCGCCGCGGCGAGCAACTGTCTGCGGCGGGCGGACCGGGGCAGGCGGGTGGGCCGGCCGGCGGTCTGGGTACCGTTCCCCACAGCGGTCATGGGAGCCTCCGAGTTCTTCATACGAGCTGGCATATCACCCGAACCGGTCAAGGATTACTGCCCGTCCCGGATTTGGCCCGCCGCCGTAACTTATCGCCACTGTCACCACACGGTAGCCTCAGCGGGGGCGACCAAGGAGCGCGCGGTGAGTGATGCAGGGCAACCCGGTGCCGCCAGCCCGGGAGAGCACGGTGACGAGACCGGTCCACAGCCGGTCCACTCCCGTTCCGACAGTCCGTGGGTGCCCCCCACCGGAGGCTGGGCTCCGGAACCCTCCACACCCTGGCGCCGATCTGACTCGCCCGTTGGTTGGGCCGACTCCTCCCCGCGCCATGGCGACCTGCCAGTTCCGCCGCCCGGTGCGACCGAGAGTGGTTTCCACCCTCAACTCAATGGATACCGGGTAAACGGTCACCCTCACCCGGCGTCGGGGGTGCCGGCGAGCCGGCCAAGTCCGGTGAGTGCCCCGCCGGGCCGTCCCGGCGAGCCAGCCCAGGAAGCTGGCGGGGACCGGGCGACGGCGCCCGTGTCCGCCGCCGAGCAGCCGCCCGCGCTGGCCGGGGGCCGATCACCCGAGGCTGGCCGGGACGACTGGTCGGACCCGCCGGCCGAGCCCGGCCTTACGCCGGCGGCCGATCGGCCCACGTCGCCACCGGAGGACTGGTCCGGCCCGAGTTGGGGGGACGAGTGGGCGTCCTCGCAGGTCAGCGGCGAGTCATCGCCGGCTGGCCGACGGGCGCGGATGGAACCGGACGGGTGGGACGAACCGGAACCGCCCGGCCGGCGGTTCCGGAGCGGAACTGCGCGGGATGCAGCCGGGAAGCGGCGGGAGTCCTCCGGCCGCCGGTTCCGTCCGGACCCTGACGCGACCGAGGCCGGCGAGGGGCGCCAGCCGAGCACGGAGCGTCCCGCCTGGGCCGTCGAGCCGCAGCGGGCCTACGAGCCGGTCCGGGCCGAGCCGGCCTCGACGTTCCCCATCGAGCCGGGCCATCGCTCCGGCATCCGGCCGAAGCGCCAGCCCGGCACCGAGCCGGCCCACCAGCCGTCGGATCCTGCCGCAGCCTGGGTACCGGAGCAGCCGGCCGGGTCGGCGGAGGTGGACCCGCCGTCCGCCACGTCCGCTCGCGGCGGCCCCGGTGGTTGGGACCGCACCCCGCCCGAGCCCAATCCGACGAGTGCACCCCCCCACCCGGCTCGTCGATCCGCCCCCGAACCGGCAGCGACGGCGTCGTTGGGTGACGCCGACCGGCTACCGGAGTCGGTGTCCGCGATGCTGCCGCAGCGTGTCCCCGCCGAACCGGACGTGCCCGTTGTGCCGGAGCTGCCAGCTGCGGAGGCGCCCGCCAAGACGCCGGAACTCGCCCGTATCGCCACCCACCTCCGCCAGGTCGACGAGCCCGCTCCGCTGCGGGAACGTCCAGAGGGCTTCGACGTGGACGCCATTCTCGGTGCGGTTCGTGGTGTGGCAGGCGTCCGCGACGCGGCCCTGCGCCGTACCCAGTCCGGCGCGCACAGCCTTCGGTTGGACCTCGCCGACGGCGCCGACCCGGCCGAGGTGAGTCGGCACGTCGCCCGGCTCCTCCAGGAACGGATGGGTCTCGCCGCCGCCCCGCAGAACATGCCCGAGGAGCCCGCCGGTTCGGTGTCGTCCGCCCCCCGGCGGACGGACAGGCCGGCCCATGAGGAGCCGGCGGCGCGAGCCGGACGCTCTCCGGCTGGCCTGCCGTCGCGCACCGAGCGTCGGAACGCGGCCCTGTCGGAGCCGCCGCGTCGCCGGCGATACTCCGGCGGACCGCATCACGGCTGGGCCACCGTGGACGGGCCCGCGGTGGTGAGCGGGGCCGCCGATGGCCCGGCGACAGCCGAGACGTCGTACGGCGGGGGGCAGATCACCAACACCGAGCTGGCCCCGTCCCGCCCGCTTGACACAGGTGGCCGGCCCGGGCCTCGGGTGGTGCTTGACCATGTGCAGGTGAGCACCTTCGGACTCGACGCGACCGTGGAGGTGCGCCTACTCTCCGCCGGGTCACCCGCCGCCGGCTACGCGACCGGGCCGGCGGTGGACGGCTACGTGCTGCGGCTCTGCGCGACGGCGGCCGCCGCCGCAGTGGATGAACTGCTGCGGACGCCGGGGTCGCAGCCGGACCGGGGGCGTTGCTTCGTCGAGCACGCCACGTTGGTGCCACTGGGCAACTGCGAGGTCGCGACGGTCGTGGTGTTGCTGGTCTGCGACGGTTGGGTCGAGCAGCTCGCCGGCTCCGCGCTGGTCGCCGGTGACCCCCGTCAGGCGATGGTACGGGCCACCCTGGCTGCGGTGAACCGTCGCCTTGAGGCGCTGCTCGTCGACACCGGAAACGCCCGATAGCGCACCCGGTCCGGCGGCCTGTCCCTGATCGATGGGCTATTCCCGTTCCCGCAGTTCGGGCGACGTGTCCCCGCTCATGGCCGCCGCCCTGCCCGGCGAGCGACAATGGCGCGGTTCGCCACTGCCGATCCTCGGGGAGTTCACCGTGTCGCTGCCCCCGCTCGTCGAGCCCGCCGCCGAGCTGACCGTTGACGAGATCCGCCGCTACTCGCGCCACCTGATCATCCCGGATGTCGGGGTTGAGGGGCAGAAGCGGTTGAAGAACGCCCGGGTGCTCTGTGTCGGCGCCGGCGGCCTCGGTTCTCCGGCGCTGATGTACCTCGCCGCCGCCGGGGTGGGCACGCTCGGCATCGTCGACTTCGACACCGTCGACGAGTCCAACCTCCAACGTCAGATCATCCACGGCGTCTCCGACGTTGGCCGCGCCAAGGCGGAATCAGCCTCCGCCAGCATCCGTGAGATCAACCCGTTGGTCGAGGTAAAGATCCACAACACCGCGTTGGACCGGGACAACGTCAAGGAGATCTTCGCCCAGTACGACCTGATCGTGGACGGCACCGACAACTTCGCCACCCGGTACCTGGTCAACGACGCGGCGGTGCTGCTCGGCAAGCCGTACGTGTGGGGGTCCATCTACCGGTTCGACGGGCAGGCCTCGGTGTTCTGGGCCGAGCACGGTCCCTGCTACCGCTGCCTCTACCCGGAGCCTCCTCCGCCCGGCATGGTGCCCTCCTGCGCGGAGGGCGGCGTGCTCGGCGTGCTCTGCGCGTCGATCGGCTCGATTCAGGTGAACGAGGCGATCAAGCTCCTCGCCGGTGTCGGTGAGTCGCTGGTCGGCCGACTCATGGTCTACGACGCCCTGGAGATGAGCTACCGCAAGATCAAGGTGCGGAAGGATCCGAACTGCGCTCTCTGCGGCGAGAACCCCACGGTCACCGACCTGCTGGCCGACTACGAGGACTTCTGCGGTGCAGTGTCGACCGAGGCCCAGGAGGCCGTGGTGGACGCGACGGTCACCGCCGGCGAGCTGAAGGCGTGGCAGGACGCCGGCAAGGAGATCTTCCTGGTTGACGTGCGGGAGCCGGCCGAGTTCGAGATCGTCCGGATCCCGGGCTCCACGCTGATTCCCAAGGGAGACATCGTCTCCGGGCACGCGCTGGGGAAGCTCCCGCAGGACCGACAGATCGTGCTGCACTGCAAGTCCGGCGTCCGGTCCGCGGAGGCGCTCGCCGCGCTGAAGGCCGCCGGCTTCCGGGACGCGGTGCACCTCCAGGGGGGTGTCCTCTCCTGGATCAGGCAGGTCGATCCGTCGTTGCCCGCGTACTGACCAGGCCGGGGTTGGCCAGCGCGGGAACGCCCCGGTGCTCGACGTTGCGGCGAGCACCGGGGCGGCGGGTGGAGGATTCCCGGGAGCGGGATCGTATCTGCCCAGGTAGCGTGACCGCTGTGGTGGATATCGATGCCGCGATCGGCTACGTGGTGGCGCGCGGAGACGTGGTGGAGCGTGCCCGGCTCGGCCGACTGCGCACCGGTACGCCGCCGGCCGAGGAGGTGCTCGCCGTCGCCGAGGTTGGGCAGCTGCCGGAGGGCGGCTGGCCGGCGTACCTCGAGGGGGAGACAGCCTCCGTCGACGCGACCTGTTTCCGTCTCGGCGAGCTCGACGACCTCGGTGCCCTCGGCCGATCGGCGGCCCGGCGGGCGCTGGACTGGCTCGCCGCGCGCCAGCTGCCGGAGGGGGGCTGGGAGGAGGACGCCACGCTGGCCGACACCGCCCCCGAGTGGGCCCGGCCGGGTGCGCCGGAGGCAGGTTTCTACCTGACGGCGAGCGCGGCGTTCTGGCTCAGCGTCGCCGGCCTGGACGCCCGGGCGGCCGGGCCGTTGGACGCTCGGGTCGGCGGGGCCTACGCGGGCGTCGTGCACGGCGCCGCGCTCTCCCTCGCGGCCCGGCTGAACCCGGACGGGACCTGGCCATCCTTCCTCGCCGCCGGGTGGTTGAGCGCGGCGGTGCTGTTCCGGCAGGAGATGTATCAGGAGTCCGCCCGGATCCAGGTGGCGCTCGCCGAGCGGATCGGCGACATGGCTCCGGCCAACGTCGCCTGGCTGGGTGCGACGCTGCGCCGGGTCGGCGTGGACCCGCAGGACTGGGTCCTGGTGCGTGCCCGCCGTCGGCTCGCCGAGACCCAGCGCAGTGATGGGGGCTGGGAGAGCGAGGACGGGCACCAGTTCGATGTCCACGCGACGTTGACCGCGATCCGCGCCTGCCACTGACGGCCCGGCTCGGGCGTGGTCCCGGCGACGCCCGCCCGAATCTCGCCATCGGGATGCCGGGACACCGGGCTCGTGGGCCGGCGCCGGTCAGCGCAGCTGGCCGTCGCCGGTGACCACGTACTTCGTGCTGGTCAGCTCCGGCAACCCCATCGGCCCGCGGGCGTGTAGCTTCTGGGTGGAGATGCCGATTTCGGCACCAAAGCCGAACTCCCCACCGTCGGTGAACCGGGTGGAGGCGTTCACCATCACCGCCGCCGCGTCAACCCGGGCCACGAACTCGCGGGCGGCCGACTGGGAGTCGGTCACGATCGCCTCGGTGTGCCCCGTACCGTACCGCTGGATGTGCGCGACCGCCGCGTCCAGTGACTCGACGACGGCGACCGAGATGTCCGCCGACAGATATTCGGTGGCGTAGTCCTCGTCAGTCGCCGGCAGCACGGCCGTGGAGTGTCGAGCGACCTGCGGGCAGCCGTGTACGGTCACCCCGGCCGCGGCGAACGCGGCCAACGCCGGGGGCAGAACGGCGTCCGCGACTGCGGTGTGTACCAGCAGCGACTCGGCCGTGTTGCAGGTGGAGAGGCGCTGTGTCTTCGCGTTCAGGGCGATCGCGACGGCCTTTGACACGTCTGCGGCAGCATCAACATAGACGTGACAGTTGCCGACACCGGTCTCGATTACCGGGACGGTCGCCTCTTCGACAACCGTACGGATCAGTGCCGCACCGCCGCGCGGGATCAGGACGTCCACCAGGCCCCGGGCGCGCATCAGCTCCTTGACCGAGTCGCGTGTCGTGGCATCGAGGAGCTGTACCGAGTCCGCTGGCAGGCCCGTGCCGGCGACCGCGTCGCGCAACACCGAGACCAGCGCGACGTTCGACCGGGCGGCGGAGGAGGAGCCCCGCAGCAGCACCGCGTTTCCGGATTTCAGGCAGATGCCGGCCGCGTCAACGGTGACGTTCGGTCGCGCCTCGTAGATGATGCCCACCACCCCGAACGGCACCCGAATCTGCCGCAGCTGTAGCCCGTTGGGGAGGGTCGAACCCCGAACGACCTCGCCTGTCGGGTCGGGGAGCGCGGCCATCTGACGCAGTGCGTCGGCAATGTCGGCCACTCGCCCCGCGTCGAGGGCGAGCCGGTCCAGGATCGCCGTGCTCAGCCCCTCGTCGCGTCCGGCGGCGAGGTCCGCGCCGTTGGCGGCCAGGATCTCGGAGGTCCGCGCCACCAGCGCGTCGGCCATCGCGTGCAGCGCGGCATCCTTGTCAGCCCGCGTGGCGACCGCCAACGCGGCCGCCGCCGTCCGGGCCCGTTGCGCCTGTTCGACGACGCTCATCTGCACTCCTTGACATCTGGGGAAGGACTCGTGCCGGGGCGGAGCCCGGCCTTACAACAGCACCAGGTCATCGCAGTGGACGACCTCCCGCTCGTAGGCTGGGCCAAGGGCCGTGGCGAGCTCAGCGGTGGAGCGTCCGAGTAGACCGGGCAACTCCACCGCGTCGTAGTTGACCAGCCCGCGGGCCACCGGCACACCGTCGGTGTCGACCAGGTCAACCGGATCGCCTGCGGTGAAGGCGCCCCGCACCGCGGTGATCCCCGCGGGTAGCAGCGACTTGCGCCGGTCGACGACGGCCGCGACCGCGCCCGGGTCCAGCTGTAGCCGGCCGCGGGGTGAGGTGGCGTGCGCCAGCCAGAACAGCCGGGCGGTCGGCCGGCGTTGACTGGGATGGAAGAAGGTGCCGACCGGCTTCCCGTCCAGCGCCTCGGCCGCCTGGTCGGCAGAGGTCAGGATTACCGGGATGCCGAAGCCGGTGGCGATCCGGGCGGCCTCCACCTTGGTCACCATGCCCCCGGTGCCGACACCGGCCCGGCCGGCACCGCCGATCGCCACCCCGGACAGGTCCCGCTCGTCGCGGACCTCGGCGATCCGCGTCGATCCGGGGCGGGTTGGATCTCCGGTCCAAAGCGCGTCCACATCGGAGAGCAGAAGTAGTAGATCGGTGTCGACCAAGGCAGCCACCAGGGCAGCGAGCCGGTCATTGTCGCCGAACCGGATCTCCTCGGTGGCGACCGTGTCGTTTTCGTTGACGATCGGCACCGCGCCCAGGTCGAGTAGCTTGCGCAGGGTCCGGTACGCGTTGCGGTAGTGCGCCCGCCGGGTCATGTCGTCCACGGTGAGCAACACCTGACCGACGGTGCGTCGGTGCCGGGCGAAGGCGGCGGCGTACCGTCGGATCAGTAGCCCCTGGCCAACGCTGGCGGCGGCCTGCTGGGTGGCCAGGTCACGGGGGCGGCGGGTCAGCCCCAGCGGGGCCAGCCCCGCGGCGATCGCGCCGGAGGAGACCAGCACAACCTCCCGGCCCTGGGCGGCGAGGGTGCCGAGGGTGTCCACGAGCGCGTCGACCCGCCCGTCATCCAGGCCGCCGTCGGCCGTGGTCAACGAGGAAGAACCGATCTTGACGACCACCCGCCGGGCCGCCCTCACACTGTCGCGCACCTGCCCATTCTGCGGTGTCGGTTGGTCCACGCTCGGACCGGTTCCCATATCGTGGCGCCTCGTGGGACCCGAGGAGTACGTCGAGGCGGTGCTGGAACTGGTCGAGCGCATCCCGCCCGGCCGGGCGATGTCGTACGGGGCGGTGGCCGACGCGCTCGCCGAACGTTCGGGTCGGGCGTCGCCCCGGCTGGTCGGATCGATCCTGGCGCGCCACGGCGGCGGTGTGCCCTGGCATCGCGTCGTGACCTCGGCTGGTCGGCTGCCGCCCGGGCATGAACTCTCGGCGCGGGCCCGGCTGCTCGCCGAGGGGACGCCGCTGTGTGGCGATCGGGTGGACCTGCGGGCGGCGGGCTGGTCGCCGGCGAGAGGGATGTGACCGTCACCATATATGAGTAATATTCGTCGCCATGGACGCGCCGCCGGCTGGAACCGGTCCACCTGCTGCTGGCTTCACCGCTGACCGGGCGCCGGCCGGCGGCCCTGCCGGTCCGTCCGTAGCCGAGGCGCTGCCCCGCCGAGTGCACCTGGGGTACGCCACCGGGTCGCTGGCCACCGGGGCCTTCGGCACCGTGCCCGGGCTGCTTCTGCTGCCCTACCTGACCGACACGCTGGGCGTGACGGCGGGTATCGCCGCCCTGCTCGTGCTGCTGCCGAAAGCGTGGGACGTACTGGTCAATCCAGTCGCCGGCCGGATCTCCGACCGCACCCGGTCCCGGTGGGGAGCGCGTCGCCCGTACCTCCTGGGCGCCGGAGTCGCGCTTGCCCTCTTCTTCGCCCTGATCTTCGCAGCGCCGTTCGGTACCGGGGCGGCGGCCGGCGGCTACGTGGCGCTGGCCTTCCTGGCCACCGCGACCGCGTTCGCCTTCTTCCAGGTTCCGTACGTGGCGATGCCGGCCGAGCTGACCACCGGCTACACCGAGCGCACCCGGTTGATGACCTGGCGGATCGCGGTGCTGGCGCTGGCCATCCTGGTCTCCGGCGCGGTGGCCCCGCTGGTGCGGGACGCGGGCGGCGGCGGTATTTCCGGGCACCGCTGGATGGGGCTCTTCGTCGCCGGCCTGATCCTGCTCGGCGCGGTCGGGGCGTTCGTGGGCACCCGGTCCGCCCCGGTCGGCATCGTGCAGGAGAGCGAGCCGTCGTTGCGGGCCCAACTCGCAGTAGCCGGACGTAACCGGGCTTTCCGGGCGCTCCTGGCCTGCTTTGTGATCCAGTCCGCCGGGGTGGCGACGATCCTGGCCGGGGTGAACTACTTCGCCACCCAGATCCTGCGCAATCCGGAGACCGGGCCCACCGTCCTGTTCGCCTGCTTCGTCGGGCCGGCGCTGTTGGTCATGCCGGTGTGGAGCCGGATCGGGCAGCGGTTCGGCAAGCTCACCGGGCTGATCGCCGCCGCGCTCCTCTTCGCCGCCGGTGCGCTGGCCCTGGTCGCCGCCGAGCTGCTCCCCGCCGTCGGTATCTACCTGCTGGTCGCGCTGGTCGGCGTCGGGTACGCCGGCCAGCAGGTCTTCGCTCTCGCCATGTTGCCCGACTGCATCGCCTACGACGAGGCCCGTACCGGCCGACGGCAGGCAGGTGTGTTCACCGGAGTGTGGACCGCCGGGGAGACGTTCGGGTTGGCGCTGGGACCGGGCATCTTCGGTCTGGTGCTCCAGCTCTCCGGCTACCTCTCGTCGGACACCGGAGCCGCCGCGACCCAGCCGGAGTCCGCCCGGCTCGGCATCCTCCTCGGCTTCACCGTCCTCCCCGCCGTGATGGTCGGTGCCGCCACCCTTCTGCTGCGCCCCTACTCCCTTACCTCCGCCGATCTCGGCACCGTCATGGAGGAGCTGTCTTCCCGCGAAACTGGACACTCGGCGGGGAGTACGGTCACCGAAAACCACGGAAAGGGCACCACTGGATGATCGACGAAGAGGGGCTGCCCGCCCACGGGCTGCCGGCGGAACGCGTTCTGGACGGAATCCGGGCACTGCGTAGCGGGGACCGGCCCACCCATGGCGGGCGACTGTTCGCGTACGTCTACGACCCGGCGGTCCCCGGGCTGGATGAGCTGACCGCCGCCGCGCACGCGGAGAGCGCCCACGTCAACGGGCTCGACCCGACGGCCTTTCCGTCTCTGCTCGCGATGGAGAACGCGTTGGTCGGTGCCGCCGCCCAGCTACTCGGTGGTGGCCCCGGAACCACCGCGCCGGACGTGGTGGGCTCGGTCACCAGCGGGGGCACGGAGTCGCTGATCCTGGCGGTGAAGGCGGCCCGGGACGCCCATCCCGAGATCACCGAACCCCGGATCGTGATGCCGGTAACCGCCCACGCCGCGTTCGTGAAGGCCGGCCACTACCTTCGAGTGGCCGTGGACATGGTGCCGGTGTCGGCGGAGACCCTGCGCCCCGACCCGGCCGCCATGGCCGCCGCGATCCGCCCCGAAACCGTGCTGGTCGTCGCCTCCGCTCCGGGATACGCGCACGGGGTCATCGACCCGGTCACCGAGATCGCGGCGGTCGCCGCCGACGCCGGGGTGCGCTGCCACGTGGACGCCTGCTTCGGCGGCTGGGCCCTGCCCTGGCTACGCCGCCTCGGCGAACCGGTGCCGGCGTTCGACTTCGCCGTACCCGGTGTCACCTCGATCTCGGTTGACCTGCACAAGTACGCGTACACCCCGAAGGGCGTGTCAATCCTGCTGCACCGGGACCCGGAGCTGCGGAAGACGCAGTACTTCGCGCACGCCGACTGGCCCGGCTACACAATGATCAATTCGGTGATCGCCTCCACCCGGTCCGGCGGGCCGATCGCCGCGGCCTACGCGACCCTGCGTCACCTGGGTGAGGACGGCTACCTACGGCTGGCGGCGGTGACCCGGGACGCGATGAACGAGCTGGCGGACGTCATCCGGGCCGCTGGCGGCCTGCGGCTCGTGGCCGAGCCCGAGTCGACCGTGATCTGCTTCACCGTGACCGATCCGGAGCTGGACCTCTTCGTGCTCGTGGACGAACTGGCCGCGCGGGGCTGGCACACCCAACCGCAGCTCGCCTACGCCGGCTTGCCGCGCACCGTGCATCTGACATTGACCGCGTCAGTGGCGCCGGTGGTGGGCAAGTTTGGCCCCGACCTGGCCGACGCTGTCGCGGCGACCCGGGCGGCCGGGCCGGTCAAGCTCCCCGCGGAACTGCTCGCCCTCGCCCGATCACTGACCCCGGAAGGGCTGACCCCGGACCTGGTCGCCGGCCTGGCCGCCGGGCTTGGTCTCGGTCTGGGCGAGGCGGCGGACGCCGGGGCCGAGCCGGTGCCGGCCCGGATGGCCGTGGTGAACACCCTGCTCGAAGAGGTGCCGGCGGCGCTACAGGAGCGTCTGCTCGTGGAGTTCGTCGGCCTGCTGCAACGACCCACCTGGTCCCGCGACTGACGCCACCGGACGGCACAGCCGGGCCACGCCCGGCGCAACCGGATCGACACCGGCCCGGTTGCGCCGGGCGCCGCTGCGGGCGCTGTGGTTGACTGTCGTACCGGGAACGGATGAGGGAGGCTCGAGGTGCAGGTGCCGGCTGTGCTGGGCGAGCCGATCCGATTCGTGCTGAACTGGGGCCGGCGCTACTCGCTCTGGGTCTTCAACTTCGGCCTCGCCTGCTGCGCCATCGAGTTCATCGCCACCAGCATGAGCCGGCACGACTTCATGCGCCTCGGGGTGATCCCGTTCGCGCACGGTCCCCGACAAGCCGACCTCATGGTGGTCTCGGGCACGGTCACCGACAAGATGGCTCCCGCCATCAAGCGGCTCTACGACCAGATGCCGGAGCCGAAGTACGTGATCTCCTTCGGTGCCTGCTCGAACTGCGGCGGGCCGTACTGGGACTCGTACTCGGTCACCAAGGGCGTCGACCAGCTCATCCCGGTTGACGTGTACGTTCCGGGCTGCCCACCCCGGCCGGAGGCGCTGCTGCACGGCATCCTGCGGCTGCAGGAGAAGATCGCCGCGGAGGAGGCCGGCGTCGGCGGGGTCTCCCGCCCGGACGCCCTCGCCTCACCGGCCGACGCCCTCCCCCCGCGCGCCGCCGACTCGCTGACCGCCCCGCCAGTCCGTCCGCCCGACCCGTCCTGACCCGTTCCCTCTTTGGTCGTCCCCACTCAGGCGGTGAGGTCCAGGACCACCTTGATGGTCCCGTCGTTGACCTCGTACGCGGTTGTGAAGTCGGACATCGGTATCCGGTGGGTGATCAGGGCGTCCAGCCACGAGTGATCGGCCCGGGCCAGCGCCGCCGCGGCCTGTTCCCAGTGCCGGCGGTTGGAGTTGACCGACCCGATGACCACGGTGTTCTCCAACACGAGCGTTCGGTTCAGCGCCCCGGCGTCGAAGTCGATGGTCCGACCACCGGTGGACATGCCGGTCAGGCAGACGATGCCGGTCGGGCCAACCTTGCACATCGAGTCCAGCACCACCCTCGGGTCGCCAGTGCACTCCACCAGCACATCCGGCTGGAGGTCCACCTCGTTGACCGACTCGGTGTGGTACGTGGCACCGAGCGCTCGGACCAGGTCCGGCTTCGGCCCCGTCGTGTTTCGGTCCAGTACGTGCACGGTCAGTCCACGTTGGGTGGCGAGCAGCGCGGCGAGCAGGCCGATCGGCCCGGCACCGGTGATCAGGGTGGTCCGTGGGTCCCAGCGGGCGCGGTGGCCGACCCGCTCGATGTGTTCCCACGCCTTGGCGACGATGCTGGTGGGTTCCAGCAGCATCCCCACCCGGGCGAAGGCGGCACCGAGCGGCACCGCGAACCTCGGCTGCACCCGCCACCGTTCCCGCGCGAAGCCGGGGAGCCCTTTGATGCCGTGCTCGGTGAACAGCCCGTTGCGACACATGTCCCACTCGTCCACGGCGCAGTTCAGGCAGGGCACTGGGTCGGGATGCCGCACGATCGCGGCCACCAGGTCCCCGCGGTGCAGGGTGCCCGTCGGGTCCTCCAACACCCGGCCGAGCGACTCGTGCCCGATGACCAGCTGCTCCTGGCCGGGGGGTGCCTCGCCGAAATGGCCGGCGATAATGTCCTGGTCGGTCCCGCAGACCCCCACCGCCAGCGCCTCGACCAGGATCCCGCCCTCCTCGACAGCCGGCTCGGGCCAGTCCTCGACCAGGCAGAGCGAGCCGGGGATTCGGGGAGAAACCGTCACCGCGCGCATGATCCTCATCCTCGCCGAGGGTGGCGAGCGCCGGCGCCGAATGCCACCGGGGACCCCCGGTCGAGCCATCGGCCGGCCGGGGTGAGCCGCGGTCGAGCCATCGGCCGGTTGGCCGCACAGTGGAGAACGGCCGCCGCTGGGCACCGCACGCCGACCCCAGCGGTCATAGGATCGGCGACATGACTCTGGACGAGGTAGGCCAGCGGATGGCCGCGTTGCTCGCCCCGGTCGAGGTCACCACCTCGGTCTCCGGCGGTCAGGCGTACGCCCGAGCCACCGTTGACGTGCCCGCGGAGAGCTGGCACGACGCACTACGCGCGGCCCGGGACGACGATGAACTGGCCTGTGACTTCTTCGACTGGCTCTCTGCGGTGGACGAGTTGGCCGCCGGGTTCGACGTGGTGGTGCACCTGTGGTCCAGTACGCGTCGGCACGGGCTGCTGCTGCGCACCCGGGTGCCCCGCGCGGCACCGCGGGTCGCCTCGGTGGTCGACATCTATCCGGGTGCGGCATGGCACGAGCGCGAGACACACGAGATGTTCGGCATCGACTTCGCCGACCACGCCGGCCTGAAGCCGCTGCTGCTGCCCCCGGAGTTCGAGGGCCATCCGCTGCGTAAGGAGTTCGTCCTCGCCTCCCGGGTGGCCAAGCCCTGGCCGGGGGCGAAGGAGCCGGGTGAGGCCAAGGCTGGTGGCGGTCGTCGGCCGATGCGCCCGCCCGGCGTGCCGGCACCGGGGGAGTGGGGTCCGGCACCGACTGCCACGGAGAGTGGGGGGACGGCCTGATGCCGCTCTGGGTGGAGCTGCTGTTCCGGGTCGGTGGGGTGCTGGTCGCCTTCCTCACCCTCCCGCTCCTGGTCGGCCAGGCCGAGCACAAGATCATGGCGCACATGCAGGGCCGGCTGGGCCCGATGTACGCCGGTGCCTTCCACGGCTGGGCGCAACTGATCGCGGACGGCGTGAAGTTCGTGCAGAAGGAGGAGGTCACCCCGCGCGGGGCGGACCGTCCGGTGTTCCGGCTCGCCCCGGTGGTGGCCCTGGTGCCCTACCTGCTGGTGCTGCTGGTGATCCCGCTCGGGCCGGGTGATCTGGTCGCCCAACCGCTGGACATCGGACTCTTCTTCGTGCTTGCCGTGGTTGGTGTCGGCGTGGTCGCCGTGCTGATGTCGGCGTGGGCCTCGGCCAACAAGTACAGCCTCCTCGGCGGTCTGCGCGCCGCGGCCCAACTGCTCGGCTACGAACTGCCGTTCGTGCTTGCCGCCGCGTCGGTGGCGATGGCGGCCGGCACACTGAGCCTGCCGGGCATCGTCGAGGCGTGGCAGCCCTGGTGGCTGCTCTGGCAGGCCCCCGCGATGATTGTCTTCTTCGTGGCGGGGCTCGCCGAGATCCGGCGACCGCCGTTCGACATGCCGATCGCCGACTCGGAGCTGGTGTTCGGCTACCTGACCGAGTACACCGGCCTGCGCTTCGCGCTCTTTCTGCTCGCCGAGTACGTGGGGGTCGTGGTGATCGCCGCGCTCACCACCGTGCTGTTCCTCGGCGGCTGGCAGGGGCCGTTCGCGGACGCGCAGCTCGGCTGGCTCTGGACCCTGCTCAAGGTGGCCGCGGTCAGCTTCGTGATCATCTGGTTCCGGGTCAGCTACCCGCGCCTGCGTGCGGATCAGCTCCAGCGTCTCTGTTGGCTGGTGCTGGTCCCCGCCTCGCTGGCGCAGCTCGTCCTGACCGTCACCGTCCGCATGGCCCTGTAGCGCATGCCGTCCCTTAGCGTTGCGGCGTGACGCCTCGCAAGCTCGGCTACCTGTACGGTATCGGCGCGTACGTGCTCTGGGGTTTCTTCCCGCTCTACATGAGACTGCTCCGGCCGGCCAGCCCGCTGGAGATCCTGGCCCACCGGATCGTCTGGTCAGTGGTCTTCGTCGCGCTGGTACTGGCAGCAATGCGCAACCGCAGCTTCCTGCGAGCGCTGCTGCGCAGACCGCGTGCCCTGGCCGCGCTCGGCATCGCTGCCGCTCTGGTCGCCCTCAACTGGGGCACCTACATCTACGGGGTCAACTCCGAGCGGGTGGTGGAGACGTCCCTCGGATACTTCGTCAACCCGCTCGTCGTGGTGCTACTCGGAGTCTTCGTACTGCGGGAGCGGCTGCGCCCCGCGCAGTGGGCGGCGATAGGCGTGGGTGGGGCGGCGGTCGTGGTGCTGACCGTCGACTACGGCCGCCCACCGTACCTGGCGCTGGTCCTCTCGTTCACCTTCGCCGGGTACGGGCTGGTCAAGAAGCGCCTCGGCCTGCCCGCCGCCCAGGGCCTCTTCGTCGAGTCGGCAGTACTCGCCCTGCCCGCGCTCGCGTACCTGGCATGGCTTGGTGGCACCGGCGGGGCCACGTTCGGGGCGGTGTCGGCGGGACACACCGCCCTGTTGATCTCGGCCGGAGCAGCAACCGCGATTCCCCTGCTGATGTTCGCTGGTGCGGCCAACCGACTGCCGTTCACCAGCCTCGGGATGCTCCAGTATCTCGCCCCGATTCTCCAACTCGGCTGCGGCGTCATCATCTTCCGCGAGCCCATGCCTCCCGCTCGCCTGGCGGGCTTCGCCCTGGTCTGGCTCGCGCTTGCCGTCTTCACCGTCGATGCTGTCCGCGCCGCCCGCCGCCTCCCCCCTCCCTTAGCAGATGAAGTCCTGGCCGCGGTTCAACCCGGATCGGGTACTTCACCTCAGCAGGAGCGCAAGATTGTTTCAGGCTGAACTGTCAGCCCTGAGTAGCGACTGGTTCTGGGCCAGCTACCCACGCCTACGTGCGGATCCGCTCCAGCGTCTCTGTTGGCTGGTGCTGATCCCCGCGTCGCTGGCCCAGCTTGTCCTGACCGCTGCTGCAGATCGAGGCAGGTGTGGTCGCCGAACATGACGGGATCCTGCTGATCAGCGGCGAGGGCTTCGCTTCCACGCCGAGGTCCGGCCACCGACCTCGGCGACCTGGTCGATCTGTGGGCCAAGGCCGACCGCTGCTGTACCCCGTCCGCCGCATCGACACCGCTACCGGGCCGCAAGCCGGGATCGAAACACCACGTCATCGCTGACGCGGGGCGGCACGCTCGCTGCGAGCCTGACCCTTTACTCAGACTAGACCGGCGTCGTGGACCAGAAGCGCCACCTGGACCCGGTTATTGAGGTCCAGTTTCGCCAGCAGCCGCGACACGTACGCCTTGACCGTCGCCACACTCATGAACAGCTCCCCCGCAATCTCGGCGTTGCTGCGGCCCCGGCCAAGCGCGATCGCGACCTCCCGCTCCCGCTCACTCAACATGGCAAGACGCTCCTGCGCCCGCTGCCGGCGCGAATCAGCGCCAACGCCCCCGGTGACGTGCGCGACCAGTTGGCGGGTAACCGTCGGAGACAACATGGTCTCACCCACGGCCACCCGTCGGATGGCATGCACGATCTCAGCCGGTGCAGTGTCCTTGAGCAGAAACCCAGCCGCCCCAGCCCGCAACGCCCGCAGTACCTGCTCGTCAGCATCGAATGTCGTCAGCACCAACACTTCAGGCGCGTTGGGCTCAGACCGCAGCTTCTCCGTGGCCGCCAACCCATCGAGCCGCGGCATCCGGATGTCCATCAACACGACGTCCGGCGCGTACGCGGCCACGGCAGCAGGCACCTCGGCGCCATCGGTGGCCTCCCCCACGACCAGAAGGTCCGCCACACCGTCGATAATCATCGACAGCGCAGCCCGAACCAGCGGATCGTCGTCGACGATCAACACTCGAACCACACCAGCCAGTGCCCCACCACCCGCCGGCGAGCCGTTCGACCCCGCAGGGCCCGGCTCGCCGGACGGACTGGTCAGGCCGGCCATGGCAGCCACGCAGCGAGCCGGAAATGCCCACCCGCGTCCCGTCCGTACTCCAACCGCCCGCCTGCCAGACCGACCCGCTCGGCCACACCGACAAGCCCAGTCCCGGCACCGGGAATATCAGTACCAGAACGGGCCGCGGGGCTTCCCACGCCCTGCCCCGCTACGCCAACCGGCCAGGGGTTGCGGATCTCGACAGTGAGCCCGTCGCCCTGTCGCCCGGTGAGCCGCACGTCGACCACCACACCCGGGGCGTGCTTGCGGGCGTTGGTCAGCCCCTCCTGCACGATCCGGTACACGCTGCGCCCCACCCTGGGCGGCAGCTCCACCTGGTCGGCGACTTCCTCGACGAAACTCACCCGGACACCGGCGGCTCGAGACTCGCTGATCAGCGTCGGCACGTCGACGAGGGTGGGCTGAGGTCGTTCCGGTTCGGCGCCCTCCGCCACTCCGGTCTCCGCCCGGAGTACCCCGATCACCTCCCGCAGGTCCCGCAGGGCAGCGTGTGCGCTGCCCCGGATCACTCCGGCCGCCCTGGCAACCTCCTCGGGCGAGGCATCTGGACGGAATTCCAGTGCTCCAGCGTGCAGGCTGAGCAACGAGATGCGGTGCGCCAACACATCATGCATCTCCCGGGCGATGCGAGTACGTTCCAACTGTCGAGCCTGCGTCACTCGCAGCTGCTGCTCAGCCTCGGCCCGGTGCGCCCGCTCCCGCAGCGACACCACCAGCTGCCGACGTGCCCGGACGAACATGCCCCACGCCAGCACGGCCCCGAGGCACAACAGGATCCAACCCACGGTCAACCACAGCGACATCACCGGGTCGTGGCGTAGCCACAGATAGATCGGTATGGCGAGCAGGTGTACACCGAACATGCTGGCGGCGACCGGGAACGGCCGGTGCACGCTCACCGTGAACAGAATGATCAGCAGCGCCACGTCGCCACTGACCGTGAACAACGCCAGCGGCAGGCTGGCCAGCGCCAGACCCACCGGCCAGCGCCGACGGACCCAGAGAGCACCGCAGAGCACCAGGCTGGCCAGGAAGTCGACCTCGTTGAGCCAGCTCGGTCCGACGTTCATTGCCATCGCCGGCTCGGCCGACAGCGAATTGTCCCACGCCACCACCGCCCAGCCGAAGGCGGCCAGGAAGCAAAGGCTGTCGACGAACCAATCCCGCAGTGTCCGCCGGGCCCGGGCCGTGGGGGCCGTCAGAGTGCCCGGTAGGAGCCAGGAGTGTTCGGATACGGCGGCGCTGGTCACTGGTCAATCGTAGGGACCGGCCGGGGAGACCCGACAGCTACTAAAGTCGACGCCGGCCATGGCCCAAGGTCTACCCGACGGCAGTCGGCCGGCCGCAGCACACCGCCGGGTGGTTCCGGCAGTTTCGATGCCATGATCATGGTCGAACACCTCACCAAGCGGTACGGCCCGCACACAGTCGTCGACAACATCTCGTTCCACTGCGAGCCCGGCACTGTTACCGGCTTCCTCGGGCCGAACGGTGCCGGCAAGTCCACCACCATGCGGATGATCTGCGGTCTGACCCCGCCGACCGACGGCAGCGCAACGGTCGCCGGCCGGCCGTACCGGCAGCTACCCAATCCGGGGCGGGAGATCGGGGTGCTGCTCGACGCCTCGGCCCAACACTCGGGGCGCACCGGGCGGGAGACGCTGACCCTGGCCGCCACGACGATGGGTGTGGACCGTAGTCGGGTCGCCGAGGTGCTGGACCTGGTCGGATTGAACGCGGTCGCCGCCAGGCGGCGGGTCGGTGCATATTCATTGGGGATGCGGCAGCGGCTCGGCCTAGCGCTGGCGCTGCTCGGTGACCCCCGGGTGCTGATCCTCGACGAGCCGGCCAACGGCTTGGACCCAGAGGGCATCTACTGGATGCGCGGCCTGCTGCGCGACTTCGCCGACCGGGGTGGCACCGTGCTGCTGTCGTCGCACCTGCTGCGCGAGGTGGAGGCGGTCGCCGACCGGCTGCTGGTGGTCGGCGGCGGCCGGATTGTTGCCCAGGGCGGCAGGGACGAGCTGCTCGCCGACACGGGCACCCTGGTCCGGGCACGGGACTCGCTTGCCCTGCGGCTCACTCTGCAGCGGGCTGCACTGGACGCCACCGCCGACACCAATGGCGGCTTCGTCGTGCACGCCGATCCGGGCGTGGTGGGCCAGGCCGCCGCCGACGCCGGGGTGGTCCTCACCGAGCTGCGGCCCGCCGCCGGGGGCGGCCTCGAACAGCTCTTCCTCACCCTCACCGCGGGCGCGACCACGAAGGAGGCCGTCAAGTGACCCTGACCGCCGAGCCCACCACCGAGGCGGACTCCCGCGTCGCGGCCGTCAGGCCGTCCATAGCCCGACTGACCTCGATCGAGCTACGCAAGCTCACCGACACCAGGGCCGGCCGCTGGCTGCTGGCCACCATCGGGCTGATCGCGGTCGCCATCGCCGTGGTGCAGCTGTTCGTGCTGGACGACGCGGAGCAGACCTTCACCGGCTTTCTCGCTCCGTCGCTGCTCCCGGTGGGCCTGCTTTTGCCGGTGGTCGGCATCCTGTCAATCACCTCGGAGTGGACGCAGCGCACCGCGCTGACCACATACGCCCTGGTCCCACATCGGGAACGGGTGGTGCTGGCCAAACTCGCGGCGGTGGTACTGGCGGCACTCGCGTCAGTGCTGGTGAGCCTGGCCGTGGCCGCCGCCGGCACCCTCGCCGCCAAGGCCACCGGTGGCGCGGGAAGCTGGGACGGCGAGTGGGCGTTGGTACTACACGCGGCCGTGATCCAGTTGGTCAACGTACTGATGGGGGCCGCGTTTGGCCTGCTGCTGCTCAACACCCCGCTGGCGATCGTCGGCTATCTGCTGCTGCCGACGGTCTGGAGTATCCTCGCCGCGATGATCTCGGCGCTACAGGGCCCAGCCAACTGGCTCGACACCTCGGTCACCATGGAACCGCTCTTTGGCAATGAGATGACCGCCGGGCAGTGGGGCCGGCTGGCGGTCTCGGTACTGGTCTGGGTGGCCGTGCCCTTGGTCGCCGGCCTGCTGCGGACCCTGAGGCGGGAGGTTTCCTGAAGGGATCGCAGCGCATCGATTCCGCGAAGCGCGAGCCCGACCTGCGCGTCACTCATCACGTCTGCGGGATCGCAACCAGCGTCATATGACGGCGAACTGCCCCGCCCTCGGCCGCACAGCTGGGCGGGGCGGTTTCACCTCGCTCCGTCAGCGCAGTGGGGTGTGCGCGGGGTCGACCCGCTCGGCTGGTGGGGGCGGCGGTGGGGCGGTGCCGTCGCCGAAGGGGCGACCACCCAGCTCCCCCCGACCGTGCGGTGTCAGCCAGTTCGCCAGGTCCGGGCCGAGCGGGACGATCCCGGTCGGGTTGAGGTCCCCGTGCACCTCGTAGTAGTGCCGCTTGATGTGGTCGAAGTCGATGGTGTCGCCGAACCCGGGGGTCTGGAACAGGTCCCGGGCGTACGCCCAGAGCACCGGCATCTCGGTCAACTTGCTGCGGTTGCACTTGAAGTGGCCGTGGTAGACCGGGTCGAAGCGGACCAGCGTGGTGAACAGCCGTACGTCCGCCTCGGTGATTGTCTCCCCGACCAGGTAGCGGCGTTCGGCGAGCCGGTCGCTCAGCCAGTCCAGCCGGTCGAACAGCCGCCGGTACGCCCGGTCGTACGCCGACTGGCTGCCGGCGAAGCCACACCGGTAGACACCGTTGTTGACATCGGCGAAGACGACCCCGTTCACTTCGTCGATCTCATCCCGGAGCCGCTGCGGGTAGAGCTCCGGTGCCCCGTCGCGGTGGTACGCGGTCCACTGGGTGGACAGGTCGAGACTCATCTGCCCGAAGTCGTTGGTCACCACCTGCCCGGTCGGTACGTCGATGATCGCGGGGACCGTGATTCCGCGGTCGTAGCCGGGGAAGCGCGCGAAGTAGGCCTCCGCCAGCCGTTCGATGTCGAGCACCGGATCCCGCCCGCCGGGGTCGAGGTCGAAACTCCAGCTTCGCCGGTCGTGGGTCGGACCGGCGATCGCCATGGAGAGGACGCCCTCCAGCCCGAGTAGTCGTCGGACGATGACCAGCCGGTTCGCCCACGGGCAGGCGCGACTCACCGCGAGCCGGTACCGCCCCGGCTCCACCGGCCAGCCGTCCCCACCGTCGGCGGTGATCCGGGTGGCGATATAGCGCTGATCCCGGGTGAACTCACCGCCCGGCTCGACGTACCTTCCGCCAGTGCGGCGCAGTGCCGCCTCGCCGCTGTTCGCCGTCGCGCCCTCGGTCACGGCCGCCCCCTCCGGTTGTCGCGATGCGCCTACCAGCCATCATCGCCGCATCGGGCGGCGCGCGGAGCGTCGTGCCGGTAACCCGGCCGCGCCCCGCCTCGGGCCGACGGTCGCAGTCCGCCTCGGGCCGACGGTCGCAGTCCGCGCCGGGTGGTGGTCGCGCCCGCCCGGGGGCACAGGGCAGGATGGTCGGCATGACCGACCCCAGCGAGCGCAGCGACCCGGCGGACGGTGAGCGCGGCCTGCCCGGCGTGGGCCTGGTAAAGGGGCTCGCGGTCACGCTGAAGACGATGACCCGCCGCTCGGCCACCCAGCAGTACCCGGATGTCGCCCCGGCGCTGCCGCCGCGCTCGCGTGGCGTGATCGCGCTACTCGAGGAGAACTGCACGGTCTGCATGCTGTGTGCCCGCGAGTGTCCGGACTGGTGCATCTACATCGACTCGCACAAGGAGGAGGTGATGGTGCCCGGAGCGACCCGCTCCCGCCAGCGCAACGTGCTGGACCAGTTCGACATCGACTTCTCGCTCTGCATGTACTGCGGGATCTGCATCGAGGTATGCCCGTTCGACGCGCTCTACTGGTCCCCGGAGTTCGAGTACGCCGAGTACGACATCAAGGACCTTCTCCACGACAAGGAGCACCTGGGCGAGTGGATGGGCACCGTCCCGCCGCCGCCGGCGCACGACCCGAACGGCGAGCCGGCCAAGGAAGAGACCGCCGCCGCGCGTAAGGCCGCGATCCCGGCCAGCCCCACCGACCGCCCGTCCGCCCCACCGCCCCGCCCCGGCGCCCGACCAGCCGGAGGCGCCGCCACCGGGGAAGGCCCGACCCCGTGACCGCCGCGGACGCGCTGCTGCTCGCCCTGGGCGCGCTGGCGGTCGGTTCCGGCGCCCTGGCGGTGGCCACCCGCCACCTGGTCCGGGCCGGCCTCTACCTGGTGGTCTGCCTCGCCGCAGTCGCCGGGATGTACCTGGTCCTCACCGCCGAGCTGGTCGCCTGGGTGCAGGTGCTGATCTATGTGGGGGCGGTGGTGGTGCTGCTGCTCTTCGCGGTGATGCTCACCCGTGCTCCGATCGGCGCCTCCACCGACCTGGACCGACCGGGCTGGCCGGCCGCCCTGATCGGCGGCGGCACCGGGCTCGGGCTGGCCGCGCTGCTGGTGGACGCGTACCGGTGGTCGTCGGTGCCACTGCCCACGGCGGGTAGTGCCGAACGGATCGGGGAGCAGATCTTCGGCAGCTGGGTGCTGCCCTTCGAGGTGCTCTCGGTGTTGCTGCTCGCCGCCCTGGTGGGGGCGATAATCCTGTCCCGTCCGGACATCGGACGGTCACCGATGGACCCGGCCGGGGTCAGCGCAGCGGACGAGGCCTCCGACGAGGGCCGGCGGTCCCGGTGAGGCCGGTCATCCCCTACGTCACCGCCGCACTGCTGTTCGGGCTCGGCACGTACGGGGTGCTGCGTCGACGCAACGCCGTCCTGGTGCTGATCGCGGTCGAGTTGATGCTGAACGCGGTGAACCTGATCCTGGTCACCGCCGACACCACGGTTCGCTCCCAGCTGCCGCACGGCGGCCAGGTCTTCGCGCTGTTCGTGATCGTGCTGGCCGCCGCCGAGGTGGGCGTCGGATTGGCCATCGTGCTGCAGCTCTACCGGCTGCGCGCCAGCGTGGCCGTGGACGAGGTGCCGTTGGCCGAGCCCCCGTCGCCGAACTCCCCGGCCGAGCCGTCAGCGCCGCCGCCCGCCGCGGCGGCCACCCCTGGGGAGGCAGACCGGTGACCGCACCCGTCCTGCTCGGCACGCTGCTGCCGGTCGTACCCCTGGTGACCGGCCTGCTCGGCCTCCTGTTGCCGCCGGCGTCCCCGGAAGCAGGTGCGGCGCGGCGGCGGGCCCGCCGGGCGGCGATCGCCTTCGGGACGACCGGCGCGGCCCTGTCGTTGCTCCTCGCGGTCGCCCTGCTGGCCATCCTGGACGCCCCGGCCGAGGCCACCCGGACCTGGATCGACTTCGGCGGCCTGACGGTCACCCTCGGCGTCCGGCTGGACTCGACGGTGGCGCTGGTGGCGGTCGCCGTCGCCGCGGTGGCCCTCGCGGTGCAGGTCTACTCGGTCGGCTACCTCCGGAGCGGCCCGCACGACGAGGTGGACGTCGACCACCGTTACCCGCCGTACGCGGCCCAGATCAGCCTCTTCACCGCCGCGATGCTGCTGGTGGTGGTCGCCGGAGACCTCATCCTGCTGCTGGTCGGCTGGGAGGTGATGGGCCTCTGCTCGTACCTCCTGATCGCCCATGAGCGGCGGCTGCCTGCGGCGCCCGCTGCCGCGATGAAGGCCTTCCTGGTCACCCGGGTGGGTGACGTCGGCTTCCTGCTCGGGATCGCACTGCTCGGCGTCTCCGCGGGCAGCTTCCGGATCGCCGACGTGCTCGGCCACGACCACGCCACCGGTCTGCTCACCGCCGCCTGCCTGCTGTTGCTCGCCGGGGTGGCCGGCAAGAGCGCCCAGTTCCCGCTGCACACCTGGCTGCCCGACGCGATGGCCGGCCCCACCCCGATCTCCGCCCTGATCCACGCGGCAACCATGGTGGCCGCCGGTGTCTACGTCGTTGCCCGGCTCTTCCCCCTCTTCGTGCAGGTGCCGGTCGCCCTGGCGGTGCTCGGCGTGCTGGCCTCGATCACCCTGCTGCTCGGCGCGTTCGCCGCCATCGCCCAGGACGACCTCAAACGGGTCCTCGCCTGGTCAACGGTCTCCCAGCTGGGCTACCTGACCGGCGCACTGGCCGTGGGCGCGCCCACGGCGGCCCTGTTCCACCTGCTCACCCACGCCGCCTTCAAGGCGCTGCTCTTCCTCGCCGCCGGGGCGGTGATCCACGCCGCCGGCACCGCGCTGATGTCCCAGCTCGGTGGTCTGCGTCGTACGATGCCGGTGACCTTCTGGTCCATGCTGATCGGCCTCGGCGCGTTGGCCGGGCTGCCGCCGCTGTCCGGCTTCTTCAGCAAGGACGCCGTGCTGTACGCCGCCGAGGAGGCCGCCCTGCACGGCGGCCCGGCGCCCACCTGGGTGGGCTGGTCGGTCTGGCTGGCCGGGTTGGCCGGCGTCACCCTCACCGCCGGGTACGCCACCCGGCTGCTGCTGCGCACCTTCTTCGGTGCCCCCCGCAGCCCGCTGCGTCAGCCGCACGACCCGCCCGCGGTGATGCGCTGGCCGGTGCTGCTGCTGACCGTCCCGGCGGCGCTGCTCGGTCTGGCCGGATTCTCCGGAGCCTTCGCCGGGTGGCTCGAACCGTCCTGGTCGGCCACCCGGGAGCGCCCAGCTGACCTGCTGCCCGTCGATCCGCTGGTGCACCTCGGCCCGACGGTGCTGCTGCCGCTCGGTCTGCTGGCACTCGGGGCGGGGCTCGCCTGGGCCCGCTGGCGGCGGGACCCGGGCGGTGACCCGGCCGCGCTGCTGGGCCGGCTGCGCCCGCTCTCTGCCCGCGCGTTCTGGCTCGACGACCTTCAGCACAGCCTGGTGGTACGCCCGGTCAGCAGGCTTGCCGCTGGCGCGCGTACCGCCGACGAGGTGGTGGTGGACGGTGCGGTCACCGGCAGTGGACGGGCCGCCTGGTGGCTCGGGGGCGGGCTGGCGGCGTGGCACCGCGCCACGCTGCCCCGGGCCGCAGCCGGTGTGCTGGCCGGCGCGCTGCTACTCGGGCTGGCGGCGGTGCTGATCGGAGGCGACGCATGAGCGGGGTCATGGGGCAGGTCCTGCTGGTCGCGGTGCTGGCGGTGCCGGCGGCCGGCGCGGCGGTCGTCGCCGCGCTCCGGCACGACCGAATCGCCCGCCTGGTCGGTACGGTGGCCGCCGGGCTGACCCTGCTCGCCGCGCTGCCGCTGGTCGCGGGCGGTGACGACGGCGGGGCGGGTTCCGACGCCAACCCCGCGGTACGCCCCTGGCATCAGGTGGACCTGCCCTGGGTGCCCGGCCTGGACCTGCGCTTCCACCTCGGCGTGGACGGCATCTCCTGGCCGCTGGTCGTGCTGACCGCGCTGCTGACCCTGCTCTGCTGCGGCTACACCCTGTGGAAGGTCCCCAGTGGGGGGAGCGGGCGGGCGCTGGTGGCGTTGCTGCTGGTGGTCGAGGTGGGCATCCTCGGCACCTTCCTCGCCCTCGACCTGGTGCTCTTCTTCGTCTTCTTCGAGGTCGTCCTCCTGCCGATGTACGCGATCATCGTCGGCTGGGGCGGGCCCGACCGGTACCGGGCGGCCCGCAAGTTCGCCCTCTACACCCTGCTCGGCTCGGTGCTGCTGCTGGTGGGCGTCATGGTGGTGGTGACCGCTGCCGGCACGGCGGACATCGTGGCGCTGACCGGCGGTACCGGGCTCTCCCGCGGGCCGCAGCTCGCTGCGTTCACCCTGCTGGCGCTCGCCTTCGCGGTGAAGAGCCCGCTCTGGCCGCTGCACTCCTGGCTGCCCGACGCACACACCCAGGCACCCACGGTGGGCAGCGTGATCCTCGCCGGGGTGCTGCTCAAGATGGGCACCTACGGGCTGATCCGGGTCGCGGTCGGCGTCGCCCCCGAGGGCGCCGAATGGGCCGCGCCGGTACTCGGCGTGCTCGCTGTCGCGGCGATCCTGGTCGGCTCCCTGGTGTGCCTGGCACAGACCGAGCTGAAGCGGCTGATCGCGTACTCCAGTGTGGGGCACATGGGCTTCGTGCTCCTCGGTGTCGCCACGCTCACCGGTACCGGGCTGCGGGCAGCGCTGATCGGCAACATCGCGCACGGGGTCATCACCGGCCTGCTGTTCTTCCTCGCCGGCGCCGTCAAGGACCGGGCGCACACCGGTGACCTGGCTGACCTGTCCGGGTTGCGGGAGACTGCGCCCCGGCTGGCCGGGCTGCTCGGCTTCGCCGCCGTCGCCTCGCTGGGCCTGCCCGGCCTGGCCGGCTTCTGGGGAGAGGCATTCGCCGTGATCGCCGCGGTCCGCGCCGGTGGTCCCCTCTGGCTGACCCTCGCCGCCCTGGCGGCGCTCGGCGGTGCGCTCACCGCCGCGTACCTCCTGCGGCTGCTTCGCCAGGTCACCCACGGCCCGGCCAGCTCGGCGGTGGCGCGGGTCGGGCCGGGGGTGGCGAGGGCGGAACTGCTGACCTGGGCGCCGCTGGTGTTGCTCACGCTCGCCGTGGGGCTGGCCCCGATCCTGGTCCTGGGCGTGGCCCAGGCACCGGTTGACGCCCTGCTGACGGGGCGCCCGTGAGCTGGGTGGAGGTACGGGCATGAGCATGGTGCAGACCGTCGACAACGTGGCGCTGCTGCCGGCGTACCTGGCCGCCGGGACGGCGGTGCTGGTGCTCCTCGCCGACCTGCTGGTGGCCCGGGCACGGGTCACCATCTCCGTGGCCGCGCTCGGTGCGCTCGCCACGGCCGCCGGCGCGGTCCTCGTCGGCGGAGGCGGCGAACGTCGTACGTTCTGTGTCGGCGCCGACTGCTCGTACGTCTTCGGTGGCCGGGCGGCCCTGGTCGCCGTGCTCGTCGCGTTGCTCACCCTGGGCGTGCTGGGGCTCTCCGGGCCGCTGCTGCGGGCCGGGGCGACTCCGGTGGGCGAGTACTGCTTCCTGCTCGCCGCGTCGATGACCGGTGGGGTGGCGCTCGGTGCGGCCGGTGACCTGATCACCCTGATCGTGGCGCTGGAGACCCTCACCCTTCCGCTGTACGTCCTGGTGGGCCTGCGCCGGGGCAGCCTGGCCAGCATCGAGGCGGCGGTGACCTTCTTCGTGGTCAGCGTGGTCGCCACGACGCTGACCCTGCTCGGGGCGGCCCTGCTCTACGCGACCACCGGCGCGCTGCACCTCGGCCGGCTCGGCGCGCTCTTCGCCGAGCGGCCGGAGCTGCTCGACATCCCGCTGACCACCGTCGCCGTGGCGCTGGTCGTGGTGGGGCTGACGGTCAAGGTGGCGGCGGTGCCCTTCCACGCCTGGGCGCCCACCACCTACGACGGCGCGCCGCTACCGGTGGCCGCGTACCTCTCCACGGTCTCGAAGCTCGGCGGGGTGGTGGCCCTGCTCGCGGTGGTGCAGCACGCCCTGCCAGCCCAGATCACCGGCCTGGTACTCGCGCTCCTCGCGGTGTTGACCATGACCGTCGGCAACCTGGTGGCGCTGCGCCAGCGCCGCACCGTACGGCTGCTCGCCTGGTCCTCGGTGGCCCAGGCGGGCTACATCCTCGCGCCGCTCGGCGCGCTGGCCCTCGCCGCGGGTCGCACCGGCGACGCCCGCGCCGCCGCGTACGCGGCGGCGGTGGCGTACACGGTCTTCTTCGTGGTCCTGGAGCTGGCGGCGTTCGCGGCCGTGGTCGCGCTACGGCCGGCGGGCGCGGACGGCGGAACCCTCGACGAGTTGCGGGGCGCGGCTCGACGTCGGCCGTGGGCGGCGGTGGGGCTGGCGCTGGCACTGGTCGGCCTCGCGGGTCTGCCGCCCGGCCTCGCCGGGCTCTTCGCGAAGGTCACCGTGGTCCGGTCGCTGCTCGACGGCGGTGCCGCCGGGCTCGCCCTGGTGGTGGCGGTCAACGCGGTGCTCGGCTTGGCCTACTACCTCCGGGTCGTCGCCGCGCTCTGGTCCACCGACCGGCCGGCGGTGATACCGACCGACCCGACAGCGGTGCCGACCGACCCGGCAGCCGCGGCGACCGGTCCGGCAGTGGGGTCGATCGACCCGTCAGTGGCGCTGGTCCGGGCCAAGCCGGTCGCGGTGGTCCTGGCGGCAGCGACGGTCGTGGCGCTGGTGGTCGGCTTCGCCCCGCAGCTCGTGCTCGACCTCGCCGCTCGCTGACCCAGCGGCCAACACCCCTCGTTACCAGGTATTTCACAGCTATACGACGGATGGTTGACGGGTACCGGTGTGTTGAACCGGTCAGCGGATCGACGCGATCCGCGCCCCGAAGGAGTGACCGTGCACCATAACCGTCTGAAGACCGCCGCGCTGCTCGGACTGCTCACCGCCCTGATCCTGGCGGTGGGCTACTGGTTCGGCGGCAGTGGCGGACTGGTCATCGCCGTCGTCATCTCGCTGGTGATGAACGGCGTCAGCTACTTCTACTCCGACAAGCTCGCGCTGCGCGCAATGCAGGCGCAACCGGTCAGTGAGGCACAGTTCCCCGAGCTCTACCAGATGGTGCGGGAACTGGCGGTCGAGGCCCGGCAACCGATGCCCCGGCTCTACGTGAGCCCGACCAGACAGCCCAACGCGTTCGCGACCGGCAGGAACCCGGAGAACGCGGCCGTCTGCGTCACCCAGGGGATCGTCGAGATCCTCGACTACCGCGAGCTGCGCGGGGTCATCGGGCACGAGCTGTCGCACGTCTACAACCGGGACATTCTCATCTCCAGCGTGGCCGCCGGCCTGGCCGGAATCATCACCGCGCTGGCAAACCTGGCGTTCTTCATTCGGCTCGGGGGCGACGACGAGGAGGGCCGCAATCCGCTGGTGCTGCTGTTGACCATCATCCTGGGACCGATCGCGGCCACGCTGATCCAGCTTGCGATCGGCCGGAGCCGCGAATTCCAGGCGGACGCCTCTGGTGCCCAGCTCACCCGAGACCCGTTGGCGTTGGCCAGCGCCCTTCGCAAGATCCATAAGGGCACCCAAGCGCGCCCGCTGCCGCCCCAGGGGCAGCTCACCAGCGCCGCCCACCTGATGATTGACAACCCGTTCAAGGGCGGCGGCATAGCGGCGCTCTTCTCCACCCACCCCCGGATGGAGGAGCGGGTCGCCCGGCTGGAGCAGATGGCCGGTAACACGGGCCCGATCCAGTACCGCTGACCGCCCCGATCCCGTACCGCCGACCCGGCTGATTCCGGCACCGGCTCCCGGCCGGTGCCTGAATCGGTCCGCCGTGGGTACCACGATCTCCGTGTTCGTCTTCTTCTCCAATCGCCTTGGCTGCCTCGGCTCGGTGCTGATCAGCGCGATCCTCACGGTGATCCTGCTGCTCGTCTTCGCCCGGTGAGCGCGGCAGAGGTCGGCGGTGCCGGGGCGGAGCCATCCGTCCCTGATCGCCGGTGGTCGGGTGCCCGTCCTCCGCGTCAGCGATTCCGGCCCCGACTCGCGGGCCCCTCCGTTAACGGCGGATGGGCGCGACGGTGTAACCGGCTGATGGCGATCGCGGTGGCCAGAACCCACGCCACCAGCGCCGCCGCCAGCGCCGGGGCCCAGAGCGGCGCGACCCGCAGCACCACCGCGCCGAGCACCGCGCCGCCGAGGAGCCCCAGCAGCCGGTTCGCGCCAGCCGCGCCCGCCGCGAACCGGTGCGGGTCGAAGACCATTCCCCGCACGATGTAGGTCAGCGACCCGGTGAGGTACGTCGTGGCGGCGTGGGGTATTCCGGAGCTGATCGTCACCACGCTCTGTATCCCGCTGGCCGTCGCGGCGGCGAAGAGCAGGGCCAGGGAAACGGGGTAGTCGGGTCGCCCCCCGGTGGCCCACCAGCCACCCGCCACCCCGACCAGGATCAGTACCTGGGCCGCGGTGACCACGTGGGTACGGAAACGCCAGCCCAGCCCGGCGTGGCGCAGCGGTAGGGTGCCGGCGGCCACGCCGACCGCGTAGCCGCCGACCGCCACCGACCCGCCGATGAGTAGGCGGGAGTCGGCGGCGACGAGATTGTGGCCGAGCTGGACCAGATTGCCGGTGATCACGCTGGCGAAGAAGCCGCCGAGCTGGGTCACACAGAACACGTCGAGGCAGCCGGAGGAGGCGGAGAGCACGACGAGTAGACGCGCCACCGCCCGGTGCGACAGGTCCTGGTGGCCGAACTCCGCGTCCTGTGCTCCCGCCACCCGCATCCGGCTGCCTTTCCCGGCCCGCCGCCCTTGCGGCCCATCGCCGGGATCGCTTGTTCCCCCGTCGTCGGCTTTCATGCTCCAGGGCGTGACACGGGCACACCCGAAGGGGCGCTATCGGTGGCTCACCCTTGACATCAAGTCAGCTTCAACTGTTCTGATCTTGTGGTGAATCTCGACGGACTACGGGTTGCTGTCACCGGCGCCGGGCGCGCCTCCGGACGCCTCCTGGCGACCGCCTTCGCCGAGCACGGCGCGCAGGTGTTTGTCTCCGCCCGTGATGAGGTGGCAGCCAGACGCACCACGGATTCGATCCGGCAGCGTGGGCGGGGGAGAGGCGAAGCCTTCGTCTGTGACCTGACCAGCCCCGACTCGGTACGCGCGTTCGCGGCGGCGTTGACCGACCGCACCGACCACCTCGACGTCCTGGTCAACAACGGCGCTGGCTACCTACACGGGGTGGACCTCGGCGACGTCGAGGACGACCACATCATCGCCACGATCGGCGGCACCGCGACCGGCACGGTCCTGCTGACCAAACACCTGCTGGCGCTGCTGCGAGCGTCAACGCGGCCGGACATCGTCAACATGATCTCTGCCTGCGGCGAGGTCGGCCACCACCGTTCGGAGGCCCATCCTGCGTTCTACGCCGCCAAGCACGCCCAGGCCGGCTTCGCCGAGATCATGTCCCATCGACTACGGGTCGAAGGAATCCGAGTCATCTCCCTCTTCCCGCCGGACTTCGTGCAGCATGGTCCGCGGGTGGCGAGCAACAACCTGACCGCACAGTCTGTCGTGGATTGCGTGCTCTTCGCGGTAAGCCAACCGCGGGATTGCTTCATCCGCGAGTTCCGCTTCGAGTAGGTCGCGAGTCCCGGCCCCGGCACGCCGACGGTGGGGGCCGCAGCGGGGGAGTGGGCCGTCACCAGGGCCGCATAAGTTCGATCATGAGCGACCACGACGGCCACTGGCGACGACATCTGCCCGGGCGGCGCTGACCAGCGGCGGCAACGGGCTCATCGACGGTTTCCGGCAGCAACAGGCGCTGGGAGACGCCGTTCCCGCGCTGGGCGCCCTGCTAGCGGTAGTTGGTGAACTGGAGTGCGACGCCGAAGTCTTCGCCCTTCAGCATGGCGATGATGGCTTGCAGGTCGTCCTTCTTCTTGCCGGTCACGCGGAGCTGGTCACCCTGGATCTGCGCCTGGACGCCCTTCGGGCCCTCGTCGCGGATCTTCTTACTGATGGCCTTGGCCTTGTCCGACTCGATGCCCTGGATCACCTTGCAGTCGACCTTGAATTCCTTACCCGACGCGCGAGGGTCTCCGGCGTCCAGTGACTTCAGCGAGATGTTCCGCTTGACCAGCTTCTCCTTGAAGACATCCAGCGCGGCTTTGACCCGCTCCTCGGTCTCCGCCCGAAGGCTGATCGCCTCCTCGCCAGACCAGGAGATTTCGGCACCGGTGCCCCGGAAGTCAAACCGCGTCGAGAGCTCCCGCTCCGTCTGGTGGAGGGCGTTGTCGACCTCCTGACGGTCGACCTTGCTCACGATGTCGAACGACGGGTTGGCTGCCATGCTGATACTCCTGTTGTTCTGGCGGTCTGTCCTGTTCCGTGCAATACGGACCAGCCGTACGACCCCTGACGGTACCCGGTTGCGGCTACGCCGGGGCCAGCCGCTATCCTTGCTCTCGCCGCCGCGTCGCGACGTGGCGGACGCCCTGGCGGGTTGCCCGAGCGGCCAATGGGAGCGGACTGTAAATCCGTCGCGAAAGCTTCGAAGGTTCGAATCCTTCACCCGCCACCAGGTGCAAAAAGAGGCCCCTGACCAGCGCAAACGCCGGTCAGGGGCCTTCTTCATGAGTCTCATTCGGTCTCATCCGGTGCCGCTTGATCTCGTTATCTGTCCCCCATATGTCCCCCGAAATCCGGGGGCTTGATCAGGCGGCGAGGTCGTGCGTCGGCGCGGCATCGCCACCGCAGCCGGTACCGCCCCCGGTAGCAGCTGAACCGCGCAGGGCATGGCACCTCATTAAGGCGCTTGAACCTCGTCACCGCCGCGTTGGCGCCCGGTGGCGACCTGGCTCCGGAGCAGAGACAGCTCCTGGAGGGCACCGTTGCGGAGCTCCAGCGACGTGTCGGGTTGCCTACTTCACCATCCGCATCGGCTGGTTCGCCGCGATGCTGTAGGCGAGACCTATCAAGAACACGAAACCGACCGCAGCGAGAGCTACGCCAAACACCCGTTCTAGCAGAATGAACCGGGCTAGACGCTGATCGTGCGAGGCGTCGGGTAGCCAGCGCCAAGGCGGAACCCGCCGGAGCGTGCCTGCAAAGGACATCGACTGCTGCACGTGCCGCTCGGCCATGCCGCGAAAGTTGCTGGCAAGAGCGACGCCTAGGAGGCACATGGTCACGCCCATGGTGACGCCCGCCAGGAAACGCCAGGTCTCCATGTGACCCCCTCCGACGTGGTCACCGGATCTTAGTTGCTGGCCGCTGTGTCGCACCCGTGTCACCGTGCCCGGGGGGCCAGCGTCAACGCCGGTCAGGGGCCGCTTTTGTCGAGTTCAGCGGAGTCCAGTCGGGCCCGGGCCTCGACGAGCAGTTACCGAACAGTGCGGGAACGCTGATCTTGATTGTGAGTAAGGAGCAGTTGCGCCCCGTGTCGCGACTGCTCCTTACCGAACGGGGGTCAGCCGACCATCAGGATTTGCATGTCCTTCAGCGACGCGGGCTCGGCCGACTCGCTCACCTTGCGGCCGTCGACGTCGAGCAGTACCAACGCGTAGCCGGTCCCGGAACTGACCCTGGCGATCAGCGTCCCGTCCGCCTGGAAGTACGCCTGCCGTAGTTCCCGGCCGCCCAGTTCCAGCGCTACCTCCTTGCCGGTGTGTCCAGCACGACGTTGGCTCGTAGCGACCGGGCGGCATCGCCTACCGTGCGCGCTGGATTCGATCGGTACAGCGCGATCCGCCGACCGTCCGGCGAGAGACTGGACAGGTCGAAGCTGACGTATTCGTGGCCGTAGCCCAGCCGGGGGATGGTTCGCTGGTCCGTGCCGTCCGGGCCGGTCAGCACGATGGTTCCATCACCGCCGTCGGGGGCGGCGATGGTGCCATCAGCCGCCCATGCTGGTTGGCAGCCGTCGGTGTGATCGACCTCGGTGAACTTTCCGGACGACACGTCCACGAGGCCTTTGCCGCTGCGGTCGGCCGTGATTCGGGTGGCCACCAGGAGCTGCCGGGAGTCCGGCAACCAGGCTGGTCCACAAAGCTCACTCACCTCGTCCCGCAGTTCACGCCGGTCGGAGCCATCGATCTTCGCCATCCACAGGGTGGCCTGTTCCACCCAGGCCACCTGGCGGCCGTCCGGAGCCACCGAAGCGCGGAGGTCCGGGCCCGGACGAAGGCGTCAAACTCAGTCAGAGAATCCGCACGAGCCGATCCTTGGGTGAGGTGGTTCATCGTCGTGACGACCATCCAGACGCCACCTTCGGCCGGAGGGTTGCCGAACCGGCGGACTAATTTCGTCCGGTTCTGATCGACGGCGACGAACCCGCATGTCTCATCGGTAGGACAACGCCCAACCGCACCGTCAGAACGGGAGGGCCGCGGCGGCCTCGGTGAGGGCGGTGAGCGCCTCCCGGAGGCGCCAGGCGTTGCGGTCGCGTGGCCCGACCGGGTTGGAGATGGTGCGTAACTCGACGAAGGGCAGGCCGGCGTGCGCGGCGGCGACGGCCACCCCGTAGCCCTCCATGGCCTCGGCCACCGCGTCGGGGTGCCGGCGGAGGAGCGCGTCGGTCCCGGCGACCGTTCCGGTGACCGTGCCGACGGTCAGCACCGGACCCGCCGCGGCGGCCGGAAGCGCGGCCCGGAGCGCGGCGACCAGGGTCGGATCCGCGGTGATGGTGGGGCCGCCGCCCAGCAACTCCGCCGGCATCCCGAGCTGGTCCACGGGGATGAAGCCCGTCGGGGAGTCGGCGCCCAGGTCGGCCGCGACCGCACTGGTGCCGACGACCGTTCCGCCGACTTTCACCCGTCCCGTGAAGCCGCCTGCCACACCCGCGCTGACGACCAGTCGGTACGGGCGGCCGGCGGCCTCCGCCAGGGCCAGCAGCCGGGCGGTGGCGGCCCCAGCCACCGCCGGACCGACCCCGACCGGCGCAACCGTGACCGTCGGGCCCCGGCCCGCACGGATCGCCTCGGCCTCGGCGGGAACCGCGGTGACGACCAGGACTCCGGTCATGGGATCGGCCCCTGGCGAGTCTCCTCGTCACCGCTGCCCGGGCCGCCAACCGCCGACGACGGGCGGTAGATGTGGAAGCCCGGTGGTGCCGGGTCGTCGTCGCCCCCGGTGCCCGGTCTCGGGGCGGGCGAGGTAGGGGTCGGGTCGCCGGAGGTGGGCTCGACCGGAGTTGGGTCGTCCTCGGTGAGTTCGTCATCCGCCAACGGCCGCCCAGCCAGCCGTTCCGCCCGCAGCCGGCCCGCGACCAGGATGCCGCGGGCCGTGGCGAGCGTCGCGACCCCGGCGGCGACGGCGATGCCGAGCCGGCCGTCGAACGGGACGAGGCCCAGCCCGCCGCCGGCGACGAAGGCGAGCATGAGAGCCGTCTCCGAGTGGGCGAATGAGCTGGCGCGCAGCCGTTCGGGGATGCGCTCCTGGATCGAGGCGTCCACCGCGAGTTTCGCGATGCCGCTCGTCAGCGCGGTGACCAGGCAGAGTAGGGCGACCATCGGCAGCGAGAATTTGAGTGTGGCGAGGACGGCCACCCCGGCAATGATCACCATGCCGCTGGACTGGAGCGCCGCCGGCCGATGGATACGCAGCCGGGTGCCGATCGCGGTGGCCAGGAAGCTGCCGATCGCCAACGCCCCGCCGACCAGCCCGAGGGCGACCTCGTCGCCCAGGTCTCGACCGAAGACAACGGTGGTCAGATCGCCAGCCTTGATCGCGAAGGCCAGGAAGAGCAGGAGGAAACCGTAGACCGCGCGTAGCGTGGCGGCGCCGACCAGAGTGGCGATCACCAGCCGGCCGTGCGGGCGCCCGCGGCCGAGGGGGCGGTCGCCGGAGCTCCGCCGGAGCGCCCGTAGCGGGCGCGGTACCCGCTCGGGCGGTTCCGAGTCCGCCTTCGGCGGCAGCCGCAGGGCGATGACCATACCGACCAGGAAGATCACCGAGGCGACTCGTAGCGGCCACTGCGGACCGAACCAGAAGGCAGCCAGACCGATCGGCGCGAGCAGGGCTCCGGCTATGGTGCCGTACACGCTGGCGCGGGCCCCGACCTGGGAGAGCCCGAGCCCTTCCGGGAGCAACCGGGGCACGGCGGCCGACCGGGCCACCCCGTACGCGCGGGAGAGCGCCAACACTCCGAAGGCCGCCGGGTACAGGCCGAAGCCGTGGATGTAGTCGGAGATCAGCCACGCCAGGAACGCGCGTCCGAGCATGCTGGTGGCCAGCGCGTACCGCCGGCCGTGCCGGAAGTGATCAAGCAGCGGGCCGACCACCGGGGCGAGAAGTGCGAACGGGACCATGGTCACCAGCAGGTAGAGCGCGACCTTGCTGCGCGCCTCGCCGAGCGGCACGTTGAAGAAGATCGTCCCGGCCAGGCCGATCGCGATCAGGGTGTCCCCGGCGCAGGAGAGTGCGTGCAGGTCGAAGAGGCGGACCATGCCGACCTCCCGGCCGGCGCCCCGGGCGCGGGCTCGCCCCACCGACTGGGTCATCCAGCGGCCGCCGCTGACCGAACCGCGCAGCAGCAGGCGGACGGCTTTGACGCCGGTGCCGACAGTCCACCCGAGGAAGGAGCGCTCGGAGCGGAGGGAAGACGGCATGTGCACCAGTCTCACCCATCGGCTCGATGTGCGCGCCTCCACTGCCGCGTTTGGTTCGGGGAGTCCCTGACAGGTGGTCCCACGCATGGGGAACAATGGTCGGGTGACCAGGTCCGCCTCCGCTCGTGCCCCCCGTCTCGACCAGGTCTGTGCCGCCGCCGTCGAGGTGGCTCGCGACGCCATCACCGAGGTCGACCCGGCGGATGTCGGCGATCATCTCCAGACCCTCGCCGAAGGTGATCGCCTCGTCACCCACTACTTCGAGTGTCGGCTCGCGGGTTATCGCGGCTGGCGCTGGGCTGTCACCGTCACCCGGGTACCTCGCAGCCGTACGGTCACCGTGTGTGAGACTGTGCTGCTGCCCGGCCCGGATGCGCTACTCGCCCCGGGCTGGCTGCCCTGGCAGGAGCGGCTACAGCCCGGTGACCTCGGCCCGGGTGACCTGCTGCCCAGCCCGCCCGACGACGACCGGCTCCAGCCCGGTTACCTGCTCTCCGACGACCCGGCGGTCGAGGAGGTCGCCTGGGAACTGGGTCTCGGCCGGGTGCGGGTGATGTCCCGGGAGGGGCGCGGCGAAGCCGCCCAACGGTGGTACGACGGCGACCACGGGCCGACCGCACCGATCGCCACCGCCGCTCCGATGACTGCCCGCTGCGGGAGCTGCGGTTTCTATCTGCCGCTCGCCGGGACGCTGTGCCAGTCCTTCGGCGCCTGTGGCAACCTCTACGCCCCGGATGACGGCCGCGTGGTCAGCGCCGACCACGGCTGCGGTGCGCATTCGGAGATCTTGGTCGAGACCCCCGAGGCCCCGGTCGAGGAGCTACCCACCGTCTACGACGACAGCGCGGTGGAGGCCGTCCCGGTGCGCGGGGCCGACGCGTCGGCCGAGGTCGCCGAGGTGGCAGGGTCGCATGGCGAATCGTGAGGTGATCGCCGACCTGGGTCAGTGACCGGCGCGGCGGCGACGTCGGTGCGTGTCGTGCCGCATCATTACGGCGAGACCGGGCAGACCCCACAGGAAGCCAGCCAGGCAGGTCCAGAGCCAGCCCTCGCGGCCGGTTTCCACCAGCTGGTCGCGGAAGAACAGCAGCACGACTCCGGCGATCGCCCAGCCGACCATCCCGGCGAGGGCGAACGGCACCATCGGCGGGTCGAGCGGTTCGGGCCGCGGTTGTGGCTGCTTCAGCACGGGGCAAGCGTACGGGATCAGTTTCCTGGGCGGACCGACGATCTGCGACGATGCGGCAGACGAGACAAGAGATCACCTGCGAGGACCCGATGGCAGTAGCCCCGCCCGACGACGCCATACCGCCCGCGACACCGCGGAACAGTTTCGATCGCTACTTCGAGATCTCCGCCCGCGGTTCGACGTTGGGCCGCGAGGTGCGCGGTGGGTTGGCCACCTTCTTCACGATGGCCTACATCGTGGTGCTCAACCCGCTGATCCTCGGCTCCGCCGTTGATGGCGCCGGGGAGCGGCTGCCGATCCCGGCACTCGCCGCGGCGACCGCGTTGATCGCCGGCCTGATGACGATCCTGATGGGCGTGGTGGGTCGGTTCCCGCTGGCGCTCGCCGCTGGTCTCGGCGTCAATGCGCTGGTCGCGTACGAGATCGCTCCGGAGATGACCTGGGCGGACGCGATGGGCCTGGTGGTGATCGAAGGTGTGATCATCGCGGTGCTGGTCTTGACTGGTCTGCGTACCGCGGTGTTCCGTTCGGTGCCCACCCAGATGAAGGCGGCGATCGGCGTCGGCATCGGCCTGTTCCTGACCATCATCGGTCTGGTCGACGCGGGTTTCGTCCGGCGGCTCCCGGACGCGGCGAACACCACCGTCCCGGTCGGCCTGGGCATCGGCGGCAAGCTGGTCAGCTGGCCGATGCTGGTCTTCGTGGTGGGTCTGCTGTTGACTCTGGTGCTGGTGGTACGCCGGGTCAAGGGCGCGATCCTGATCGGCATCCTCGCCTCGACCGGGCTGGCGCTGGTCATCGAGGCACTGGGCAACATCGGCCCGTCCGTCGTCGACGGGGTGTCGAACCCCAAGGGCTGGTCGCTGAACGTGCCCGAGTTGCCGAGCCGGATCCTGGATGTGCCGGATCTGTCGCTGCTCGGCCGGTTCAACGTGCTCGATTCGTGGACTCGGGCCGGCTGGCTGGTCGTGCTGATGTTCATCTTCACGCTGCTCATCACCGACTTCTTCGACACGATGGGCACGATGGTGGCGGTCGGTCAGGAGGGCGGGATGCTCGACGAGCAGGGCACCCCGCCCCGGGCGAAGGAGATCCTGCTGGTCGACTCGATTGCTGCGGCCAGCGGTGGCGCCGCGAGCGTGTCCAGTAACACGTCGTACATCGAGAGTGCGGCCGGTGTCGCGGAGGGTGCTCGGACGGGTGCGGCCAACCTGGTCACCGGGGTGCTCTTCCTGCTGGCGATGTTCCTCGCGCCGCTGGTGTTGGTCGTGCCCTTCGAAGCCGCGTCGACTGCGCTCGTGGTGGTCGGGTTCCTGATGATGACCGCGGTGCGGACCATCGACTGGACCGACTTCGAGATCGCGATCCCGGCGTTCCTCACGATCGTGTTGATGCCTTTCACGTACTCGATCTCCAATGGCATCGGTGCTGGCCTGATCGTCTACGTGTTGATGAAGCTCGCTCGGGGGAAGGCGCGGGAGGTCCATCCGCTGCTGTACGGCGTGGCGGCGCTCTTCGTGTTGTACTTCCTGCGCGGGCCGATCGAGTCCGTACTGCTGTGATAAAGGGCGCAGGGCCGGGGAAGCGGACCGGCCCTGTGCCCCGCGTAGGGCGTACTCCGCGTGAGCCTGGTCATATCGCATGTCGTTAGCCAGGCTCATTAGTTAGGCTAACTATAGTGACGGAGCAGACGGTGACGGCGAAGAGCGTGCCACCGGTGCAGTTGGCGGTCCAGCTGCGTGATGCGATTACCCGACTCAACCGGCGGGTCCGCCAGGCCAGACCGGTTGGTGACCTGACGGTCACCCAGCTCTCCGCGCTCACCAGCCTCCGGCTGGCGGGCGCGCTGACGCCCCGGGAACTCGCCGACGTCGAACGGGTTCAGCCGCCGACGATGACCAAGATCGTCGCGAAACTGGAGGAGCGCGGCCTCGTGCAGCGAACCCCTCATCCGACCGATGGACGGCAGGTGATCCTCGCGGCGACGGAGGGGGGTGGAGCGGTGCTGGACCAGTTTGAGCGGGTTCGGGATCAGTGGCTGGCCCACCGGCTGGCCGAACTGAGTGCGGAGGAGCGGGAGACGCTGCGCCAGGCGGCAGAGATCCTGCAACAGCTCACCCGTACCTGAGGCGCCCCGCCTCGTCTGCGCCGTCACGGCGATGACGCGTACGCGAGGGAGGCGCACCAAGAGTGCAGAAGAAGCTGAGCACGATGTTCCAGTCCCTACAGGTCCGCAACTACCGGCTATTCGCCTCCGGGCAGCTGATCAAGTTGATCGGCGTCTGGATGATGTTCATCGCCCAGGACTGGCTCGTCCTCGAGCTCAGCGACAACTCCGCCACCGCGCTCGGTTTCGTCACCGCCCTCCAGTTCGCACCGGTTCTGCTGCTCACGCTGATCTCTGGGCGCCTCGCCGACCGGTACGACAAGCGCGTTCTGCTCTTCGCCGCCAACCTGTTCTGGACGGTGCTCTCCCTGGCCATGAGCCTGTTGGTGATCACCGGCCTGGTGCAGCTCTGGCACGTCTTCGCCTTCGCTGCCCTCCTCGGCGTCGCCAACGCGGTGGAAACCCCGGTACGGCAGGCTTTCGTCTCCGAACTGGTCGGTACCCCGCTGCTGCCGAACGCCCTCTCGCTCAACGCGGCCACCTTCAACTCGGCGCGTATCGTCGGCCCTGCCCTCGCCGGCCTGGCCATCGCCCTCGTTGACGTGGGGCCGGTCTTCCTGGCCACCGCCCTCAGTTCTATCGCGCCGCTGGTGAACGTGATCCGGATTCGTCCGGCCGAGCTGCACCGCGAGGCGCTACCGCCGCGCGAGGAGCGGGCGTCGGCCCGGGTTGTCGACGGGCTGCGCTACGTCTGGGGTCGGCCAGACCTGCTGCTGCCGATGGCCCTGATCTCGGTCATCGCCACCTCACTGTTCAACTTCCAGCTCACCCTCGCCGCGCTGGCCAAGACCGTCTTCGAAACCGGAGCCGCCTCGTTTGGTCTGTTCAGCAGCGCCCTCGCGGTGGGCGCACTGGCCGGGGCCCTCGCCGGCACCGGGCGCCGTAGCCGCCCCTCGGTGTGGCTGGTGCTGTCCGCGGCCATCGTCTGCGCCGTCTTCGGCACCCTGGTCGGGCTCGCCCCCACGTACTGGCTGGTGGTGGTGCTGCTTCTGCCGACCGGTTTCTCCACGGTCTTCTTCGCCCAGGCCTGCAACCAACGCATCCAACTGGGCACCGACGCCGCCTTCCGAGGCCGGGTCATGGCGCTGTGGGTGCTGGTCTTTCTGGGTACCAACCCGGTCGGCGCGCCGGTCATCGGATGGCTCGCCGAGACGTACGGCGCTGGAGCCAGCATCTGGATGGGCGGGCTTGTCTCCCTCGCCGCGGCTCTGCTCGCCCTGGCCTGGCAACTGCGCCGTTCGGGAGCCCGGCTGCGGTTCCGGGTGCTACCGATGCCCCGCTTCTACCTCACCGAACGGATGTGAGGCTCGCAGCCATGCGGACAACTCGGGCTATTACGGCAAATCGGTGGCGGGGCGATCACAATCGGCTTAGCGTCGGTGCGTGGAGGTGGGACGTGCGCTGCTGTTGACCCTGATGGTCGCCGCCGTGGTGTGCCTACCCATGGTGATCGCGCTGCTCTTCTGCGCCGACGAACTGCTCGACCGATTCGCCTGTCGATGGGCGCAGTGGCGGAGCCGACAACGGGAACGGCGGACAATCGCTCGCCTGGATCGGGCGGTCGAGGCCGACGCGCTCACCCGGAACATTGATCTGAGCCGGTTGGACCGGCCGGATCGGCAGCCCCTGGAGCAGCTCGCCACCGAGCTACGTCGGCTCCGGGGCCATCGGGTCGGCGGGTACGAGCGGTCTACGGTTTGGCACGAGGCGGCGCTCGCCACCTATGACTCTCGGCTTCGGCTGGCCTGTGCTGCCCTCGGAATCACCCAGCACCTGGACGAGTTGACCGGGGTGGACCGGGAGATCGAGCGGGTACGGGTGGAGGGGCTCCTGCACCAGGCTGGGCTGATCTTGCCAGCCGCCCGGCCGGAGCATCAACAGCGCCGCCGCTGAGGGGTGGGATGGGGAAGCGACCGGCGGCCGGGTGAGACTCTTCGTCGCCGTCTACCCGCCACCGGCGGTGGTGGCGCACCTGAGTGCGCGAATCACCGAGCTGCGGATCGGCGAGGCCGCCGCCGCCGGCGTCGGTGTCCGCCTTGCCGACCCGACCCAGGCGCACGTCACGCTCGCCTTCCTCGAACCGGTGGCAGCAGACCGGCTGGAGGCCGTGGAGCGCTCGCTCGACCAGGCTGCCTGGCGGTTCCGCGACTCGGGGGCGGCCCCGCCGCGGCTTCACCTGGCTGGCAGCGGGACGTTCGGGCAGGGCCGCTCCACGATCGTGTGGGTAGACCTACGGGGTGACGTGGCGGAGCTGCATCTGCTGGGCCGACTCGTCCGGTCCCGGCTCCGGGCCAACCACCTGTGCTACGACGAGAAGCCGTTGCGTCCGCACCTGACCGTGGCCCGGCCCGGCGCCCGACTGCCGTCAGCCGAGGTGACGGCCGATGTCGCGGCGCTCCAGGCCTACCAGGGCCCCCAGTGGCGGGCGCGGGAACTGGTGCTGACCCGCAGCCACCCGGGCCCGCGCCCGAGCCATGAGCGGGTGGCTGCCTGGCAGCTGTGAGTCAGGAGGACTCGCGGGCTGCCGGGGCGCCGCCGAAGAGCACGTCGTCCCAGCTCGGTAGCCGCTTGCGCGGTTTGTTGCCGCTCTCGCCCGGCTCGGTGCTGCCCGCCGTCGCGGCACCCGTGCGGCGTGGCCGGAGCACGGCCAGCGACGGGACAGCCGGCACCTCCTTCGGTGCGTCCGAGTCGTCGTCGAAGGCCGACCCCGGGCCGCCACCGAGTAGCGCCGCCGCGCCGCCACCGACTGTTCGTGGGCGCGGCGTCTCCGGGCCCCGGGGCTCGAGGCCACGGCCGGACGCGCCGCCGAGCGGGCGGTCCAGGGAGGCGAGCAGGGCGTCCCGACCGGCGCGGATCGGATCGCGGACCGGCCGGGTGGGCTCGGTCGGACCCGGCAGGCCGTGCCCACCGCGGCCGGGCTCGGCCCGCGGTGGGCCGGGCAGCCCATGGCCACCCCGCTCGGACGTCGGCTCCTGCCCGAGGATCGGCATGGGACGCTCGGCGCAGAGGTACTGGGCCATGTCGTCATGCGGCGTGACCGACTGCCGGGACTTCTCCAGATCCCACACCGCCTGGGCGGTGGCCTTGCCGGAGGGCCAGGTGGCGACGATCCGCCAGGTGCCGTCGTCGCGACGCCACGCATCCCACGAGATCTTCTCGGTGTCGATGCCGTGCTGGGACAACCGACCGTTGACCACCTCGGCGAGCGGGGTTGGCTTCTCGGCCCCCCGCAGGCGGGTACGACGGGCGTGGTGGGCGAGCATGGCTCGCTCCTGGAGGACCGGGCCGGCGTAGCGCAGCACCCGGTCAACGGGGACGCCGGCGATCCGGGCGACATCCTCGGCGGACTCACCGGCCCGAATCCGGGCCTGGATATCCCGTGGGGCCAGGGATGGGGCCGGGTCGGTGCCCGGCGTCGAGGCCACCGCCAGGGGTGCGGCCCCGGGCTCGGTGTGCAGGGCGGTGGAGACGCGCTCGTCAATGGGGAGCGCGAGAAGTCGCCCAACCTCGTCGGTCAGAACCAGTGCCTGGCCGTCCTCGGAGAGGGCGACAAAGCGTACTGGGCGCATGGTCTGCCTCCGTCCCGCTTCGCTGCCCCCGCGCCACAGGCGAGCCACCCGGGCGTCTCGCACCACCGTACGCTCATCTGCCCGCAGGTGGGGGAACCGACACCCCGTGATTCCCGACCGAGCTGCGATGATGATCACGGTGGGTGGCTGCCGGGGCGCGGAAGACCACCCACCGTGACGGAAGGTCAGAGTCGTTCGACCACGTGGTCGATGGACGCGGTCAAGGCCTCCACATCGGCTGGATCAATCGCCGGGAAGAGGGCGACTCGCAACTGGTTGCGACCGAGTTTGCGGTACGGCTCGGTGTCCACGATCCCATTCGCGCGCAGCGTCTTCGCGACGGCGGTGGCGTCCACCTCGTCCACGAAGTCGATGGTGGCGACCACGTTCGAGCGTAGCGCCGGGTCGGTGACGAACGGTGTGGCCACCGCGGAGCGTTCCGCCCAGCCGTAGATGATGCTGGCGCTCTCCGCGGTGCGCTTGGCTGCCCAGGTCAGGCCCCCCTGCGCGTTCATCCAGTCGGTCTGCTCCGCGGCGAGCAGGATGGTGGCCAGGGCCGGGGTGTTGTACGTCTGCTCCAGCCGCGAGTTGTCGATCGCCGTGCCCAGGTCGAGGAAGGCCGGGATGTATCGGCCGGCGGCCTTGACCTCGGCTGCGCGCTCCAACGCCGCCGGGGACATCAGAGCCAGCCACAGACCGCCGTCGGAGCCGAAGCACTTCTGCGGGGCGAAGTAGTAGACGTCGGTCTCGCCGACGTTGACCTCCAAGCCACCGGCGCCGGAGGTGCCGTCGACCAGGAGCAGTGCGCCCTCGTCCACGCCGGGCACCCGGCGGATCGGCACCGCGACACCGGTGGAGGTCTCGTTGTGCGGGGTGGCGTAGACGTCCACGCCGGCCTCCGCCACCAGGCTCGGGGCGCTACCGGCCGGCGAGCGGTGAATGGTCGGTTCGCCGAGGAACGGTGCGTCCTGGACCGACTTGGCGAACTTGGCACCGAACTCGCCGAAGCTGGCGAACTGGGCCCGGTCCCGGATCAGGCCGAACGCGGCGACCTCCCAGAAGGCGGTGGTGCCGCCGTTGCCGAGGACGACCTCGTACCCCTCGGGCAGGGCGAAGAATTCGGCGATCCCGCGGCGAAGTCGGGCTACCTGGTCGCGGACCGCGCTCTTCCGGTGCGAGGTACCGAGGTAGCCGCTCGCCGCCGCGGCGAGCGCGGAGACCGCCGCCGGACGAACCTTGGACGGGCCGCAGCCGAACCGCCCGTCGGCGGGCTTGATGTCGTCGGGAATTCGGATGGTCGATGCGTCAGCCACGGTCTTGAAGATCCTTCCGCATGGGCGAGGAGTGGGGCGGGGGACGTGCCGGGGCGGATCGACGGCGCAGCGTGCGCGGCGCGCACGGCCGATCCTGCTCCGACCGGCGGCGCTGCCAGTCCTCATCCTTACACCCACCGCCGCCCGGGTGACTGCCGGCCCCACCGGCGGGGTCAGGCGTACGCCATATCCCGCCGGTGGGGCCGGCTCAGTCCGGCCGACGGATCAGACGCCGTGCGGCACCTGGTCCCAGCCCTCGACCTCGTGCGGCCGGCGGGAGCCGGGCCCGACGTATCGGGCGGACGGGCGGACGAGCCGCTGGAGCTTCTTCTGTTCCAGGATGTGGGCGCTCCAGCCGCCCATTCGGGCGCAGGTGAACATCGAGGTGAACATGTGGGCGGGCACCTCGGCGAAGTCCAGCACGACCGCGGACCAGAACTCGACGTTGGTGGCGAGAACCCGGTCCGGCTTGCGGCTGTGCAGCTCTGCCAGGGCGGCCTTCTCCAGGGCCTCGGCGACCTCGAAGCGCGGGGCACCCAACTCCTTGGCCGTGCGGCGGAGCACCCGGGCCCGCGGGTCCTCGGCCCGGTAGACCCGATGACCGAAGCCCATCAGCCGCTCACCGCGGTCGAGTACGCCCCGGACGTACCCCTCCGCGTCACCACTGCGTTCTACCGCCTCGAGCATGTTCAGCACCCGGGAGGGCGCACCGCCGTGCAACGGCCCGGAGAGCGCACCGATGCCGGAGGAGATGCAGGCCGCCGCATCCGCGCCGGTGGAGGCGACAATGCGGGCCGTGAAGGTGGAGGCGTTCAGGCCGTGCTCGGCGGCCGAGATGAAGTAGGCGTCCACGGCCTTGACGTGCCGCGGGTCCGGTTCGCCTCGCCAGCGCTTCATGAAGCGCTCGACGATGGTGGAGGCCTTGTCGATCTCCTTCTGCGGTACCGCCGGCAGGCCCAGGCCCCGCGCGGACTGGGCGACGAAGGAGAGCGCGGTCACCGACACCCGGGCCAGGTCCTCGCGGGCCTGCTCGTCGGAGATGTCGAGCAACTGGTGCAGACCCCAGTACGGGGCGAGCATCGCCACCGCGGACTGAACGTCCACCCGGATGTCACCAGAGTGCACCGGGACCGGGAACGGCTCGGCAGGCGGCAGGCCCGGGCCGAACCGTCCATCCACCAACAGGGCCCAGACGTTGCCGAACGAGACCTGACCAATGAGATCTTCGATGTCCACGCCGCGATAACGCAGCGAGCCACCCTCCCGGTCGGGTTCGGCGATCTCGGTCTCGAAGGCGATGACGCCCTCCAGTCCCGGTTTGAAGTCGGCCATGTCGTCTCCTGGATCTGGCTCGGTGCGCCCGGTACGGGCCCTTGTCGGGCCAGTGCCCCAGGCGACCGTCAGGGATGTGTTCGTGACATCTTGCCTGCTGACTACGGGACTTTCGACCCGTGGACGCTGTGCCTCACACGACATCCCCGGGCGGGACGACCCTCGGGGGATCGGTGACACTGGGGTGTACGGGCAGGCCGCCAGCACCACGACGGGCTGCCCAGCCACCTGGGAGGGGAGGGGATGTGACAGGCGACACAGTGCCGCCGGCGAACCTGCGTAACGAGTACGCCGCGGACCTGGGCCTGACCGAGACGAACCTGGCCGGTGACTGGTACACCCAGTTCGACCGCTGGTTCACCGAGGCGGTGGCCGCCGGTCTGCCCGAGCCGAACGCGATGGTGCTCGGCACCGCCGACGCGGCTGGCCGGCCGAGCGCCCGTACGGTGCTGCTGAAGGGGTATGGGCCGGATGGTTTCGTCCTGTTCACCAACTACGGGTCGCGCAAGGGCACCGAGCTGGCCGCCAGCCCGTACGCGAGCCTGGTCTTCCCCTGGTTCGTGCTGGAGCGCCAGGTGGCGGTGACCGGCCGGGTGGAGCGGCTCGACCGGGCCGAGACCGAGGCGTATTTCGCCAGCCGGCCGCGCGGCTCCCAGCTCGGGGCGTGGGCGAGTGAGCAGTCGCGGGTGCTCCCCGACCGGGCCGCGCTGGACGCCGCGTACCGGGCGATGGCGGAGCGCTTCGTCGACGGGGCGCCGATCCCGGCTCCGCCGCACTGGGGTGGCTTCCGGATCCGCCCCGATGAGGTGGAGTTCTGGCAGGGCCAGGCGAGCCGGTTGCACGACCGGCTGCGGTTCCGTGTCACCGACGGGGGCGATTGGGTCGTCGAGCGGCTGGCGCCGTGACCGAGGTGCGGGCGGCCCGGCGGCAGAGCAGCCGGTGGGCGATCGACCTGCGTCCGCTGGCGGTGCCGGCGTTCCGCCGGATGTGGCTCGGCAACACCATGGCGATGCTCGGCTTCCAGCTCACCGCGGTCGCCGTACCGGTGGAGATGTATGCCCTGACCGGGGAGTCCTTCTGGGTCGGCCTGCTCGGCCTCGCCGGCTTTGTTCCCCTGCTGTTCTTTGGGCTCTGGGGCGGAGCGGTGGCCGACGCGCGGGACCGGCGTCGGGTGCTGCTGGCCGGTTCGGCACTGCTCTGGACCACGATGCTTGGCCTGCTGGCGCACGCCTCGCTGGGTGTGGGCAGCCCGGTGCTGCTGCTGGCGCTGGTGGCCGTCCACTCGGCCGGCTTCGCGATCAGCTCGCCGGCGCGAACTGCGGCCCTGCCCCGACTGCTGCCACCGGGGCTGGTCCCGGCGGCGGCCACACTGAACTTCACCACCTTCACGGCGGCCTCGGTGGTCGGCCCACTCGCCGCTGGTCTGATCTTCGCGGTCACCGGCACCGAGCGTGGGCTGCCGATCGCGTACGCGGCGGACGCGCTCCTGTTCACCGGGTTGGTGGTGGCCGCGCTGCGGCTGCCGGCGATGCCACCGGAGCCGCTCGGCGACGGCGAGGTGCGGCGCGGTGGGCTGGCGGGGATCCGAGACGGACTCCGGTATCTGACCACCACGCCGGTGCTGCTGCTGTCGTTCGCCATCGACCTGATCGCGATGGTGCTGGCGCTGCCGCGGGCGTTGTTTCCGGAGATCGCCGAGGAGCGGTTCGGTGGTGGGGCGGCGGTCGGCTGGCTCTTCAGCGCCATCGCGATCGGCGCCATGCTGGCTGGCCTCACCTCCGGCTGGATCAGCCGGCTGCGTCGGCAGGGGCTTGGTCTCGTTGTGGTGGTGGTCGGCTGGGGTCTGGCGGTCGCGGCGGCGGGGTTGGCCCAGCAGCTCTGGCTGATGGTCCTGTTGCTTGCGGTGGCCGGCGCGGCCGACCTGGTCAGCGCGGTGCTACGCCAGTCGATGCTGCTGGTCTACGCGCCAGACCGGATGCGGGGCCGGCTTCAGGGAGTGAACACGGTGGTCGTCGCCGGGGGGCCGCGCCTCGGTGACCTGCGCGCCGGCGCGATGGCGGGTGGCTTCGGCAGCGGTGTCGCCTGGGTCGGCGGCGGTCTGCTCTCGGCCGTACTCGCGCTCGGGCTGGCGGTGGCGTTCCCGGCCCTGATCCGCTACCGGGCGGCCGCTGTCGCCAGCGAGCAGCGGGTCTGACCGGTTAGGGTCCGGGGATGGACTTCCCCGGGCAGTGGAGCCCCTCGGGGGCGCAGTGGACCATCGCGGCCGCCGGCCACGAGGCAGTGATCGTCGAGGTCGGTGGCGGGATCCGGACCTATCGATCCAACGGGGTGGAGCACCTGGACGGGTACACGTCAGCCGAACTCTGTCCGGACTCCGCCGGCCAGGTGCTCGCCCCCTGGCCGAACCGGCTTCGGGACGGTAGCTACCACTTCGAGGGCCGTGACCTCCAGTTGGCGATCAGCGATAGGGAGCACGACGCGGCCTTCCACGGGCTGGTCAACTGGGTGCCCTGGCGGTTGCTGGAGCGATCGGCCGACGCGGTGACGCTTGGCTACGAGTTGGCCGCCACCCCCGGCTACCCCTGGTCACTTCGGCTGCGGAGTCGGTGGTGTGTCGGCCCGGACGGGCTGCACGTCGAGCACGAAGTGACCAACAGCGGCGGCGAGCCGGCGCCCTTCGGCTTCGCGGCGCACCCGTACCTTCGGGTCCCGGGTGGTTCGGTTGACGACGTGGTGCTGCGGTTGCCGGCGCGGAGCCGGTTGCAGGTGGACGGGCGGCTACTACCGATCGCCCAGTCCTCGGTCGTCGGCACCGAGTACGACTGGACCGTGCCGCGTCGGATCGGCCGGGCGGTGCTGGACGACACCTTCGGTGACGTGATCCGTGATGGCGACGGTGGCTCGGTGGTCGAGCTGGCCGCCCCGGACGGCGGGGCCCGGATTCAGGTCTGGGCGGACCGGCGGTTTGGCTGGTGGCAGGTCTTCACCGGGGACACCCGCTCCGGGCCGCGGCGTCGGCGTTCGGTGGCGCTGGAGCCGATGACCTGCCCGCCGGATGCGTTCCGCTCCGGCCGAGATCTGACTACGTTGCGGCCGGGCGACACCTGGCGCGGTGTCTGGGGCATCCGGCCGGCGTAGTCGAGGAGGTGCAATGGAGTTCGTCGAGGTGGTCCGGCGTCGTCGGATGGTCCGTAACTACGATCCGGATCGACCGGTCCCGCCGGAGGTGGTGGACCGCCTGTTGGCGCACGCGATCCGGGCGCCGTCGGCGGGCTTCTCCCAGGGGTGGGGTTTCCTGGTGTTGGAGACCGCCGAGGACCGGGATCGTTTCTGGGCGGCGACCACGCCGGGCACGGGCGGTCGGGAACGTTGGCTGGCCGGAATGCGTCGGGCCCCGTTGATCATCGTGCCGCACGCCAACCGGTCGGCGTACCTGGAGCGGTACGCGGAGCCGGACAAGGGGTGGGCGGATCGGTCGGAGAAGCACTGGTCGATGCCCTACTGGTATATCGACACCGGCTTCGCGGCGTTGTTGATGCTGCTCACCGCCGTTGATGAGGGTCTTGGGGCGTGTTTTTTCGGTATTCCGCCCCAGCGGCTGGAGGACTATCGGATGGCTTTCGGGGTGCCGCTGGAGTATGAGCCGGTCGGCGCGGTCACCATCGGTTACCGTGCGAGTGACCAACGATCGCCGTCGCTGCGCCGAGGACGTCGCCCGGTGGACGAGGTGGTCCGACGTGGCCGATGGAATTAGTCCTGAACAGTGTGGTTTGTCCGGTTGATAAAAACGACCTGTCGCGGCGAAACTGGCATAAAGCAGTAGAACACGGCGTGACTCAGCCGGTTAGGCTGACACGGTCATTGGCGCCGCTGCTCGCGGCGTCGCACGCAGCGGTGCCGGGTCGGGGGCGGCCGGTCGCGGGGAGGGGAGCTTACGTCGTGATCTTCAGAGCGGTCCGGGATGGGCGTCCATACCCCGAGCACAGCCTGACGCTCAAGCAGTGGGCCGAGATCCCTCCGCGTCCGTTGCGACTGGATCAGTTGATCACCACGAAGCGGGAGTTGGCGCTGGACAAACTCCTCGCCGAGGATTCGACCTTCTATGGCGACCTGTTTCCGCACGTGGTGCAGTGGAACGGCGGGCTCTACCTGGAGGACGGGCTACATCGGGCGCTGCGAGCCGCGCTGCAGCAGCGCAACCAGATCCATGCCCGGGTATTCGCCTTTCCCGCGGCGGTCGATTGAGCGGCGCGGGCTGAGTGTTCGTTAAAGTGCTTCCATGAGCCCTCTCGACTTGTTGGACGTCGATTCGTCGCTGAGTGCCGAAGAGCGGCAGATTCGCGCCGTCGTCCGCCAGCTGGTTGACGAGCAGGTACGGCCTCACGTCGCCGGTTGGTACGAGGAAGGCCGCGTGCCCGCGCGGGAGCTGGCCCGGGAGTTCGGCAGGTTGGGCCTGCTCGGCATGCATCTGACCGGGTATGGCTGCGCCGGCTCCTCGGCGGTCGCCTACGGCCTGGCGTGCCTGGAGTTGGAGGCGGGTGACTCCGGCGTCCGCTCCCTGGTCTCGGTGCAGGGGGCGTTGGCGATGTACGCCATCTGGCGCTACGGCAGCACGGAGCAGAAGCAGCATTGGCTGCCCGCGATGGCTGCCGGGGAGACGATCGGCTGTTTCGCGCTGACCGAGCCGGACCACGGCTCCGACCCGGCGTCGATGACCACCCGGGCCCGCCGTGACGGCGACGACTGGGTGCTGCACGGCACCAAGATGTGGATCACCAATGCGACGATCGCGGATGTCGCGGTGATCTGGGCGCGTACCGACGAGGGGGTCCGCGGTTTCGCCGTGCCGACCAGCACGCCGGGGGTGGCGGTGCGTGAGATTCGGCGCAAGATGTCGCTGCGGGCATCGGTGACCGGGGAGATCTCCCTTGACGACGTACGGCTGCCGGCAGCGGCACGACTACCCGATGCCGTCGGGCTGAAAGCGCCGCTGGGCTGCCTCACCGAGGCACGGCACGGGATCGTCTGGGGAGCGCTCGGCGCGGCCCGGGACTGCCTGGAGACAACACTGGAGTACGCGGGTAGCCGTACCCAGTTCGGCCGCCCCCTCGCCGGGTTCCAGCTCACCCAGGCGAAGCTCGCCGACATGGCCGTGGAGTGGAGCAAGGGCTACCTGCTGGCGTTGCAGCTCGGTCGGCTGGCCGACGCCCACCGGCTCCGTCCCGACCAGGTCAGCGTGGGCAAGCTCAACAACGTTCGGGAGGCGTTGGCGATCGCCCGGCAGTGTCGCACGATTCTGGGGGCCAACGGCGTCTCAGGTGAGTACCCGGTGCTGCGGCACGCGAACAACCTGGAGAGCGTGCTCACCTATGAGGGCACCTCGGAGATCCACCAGCTCGTCATCGGGCAGCGGCTGACCGGCCTGTCCGCTTTCGCCTGACCGCCCCGGTAGCAGGCCTGCCCCGGCCTGAGCTGCGGCATCGGGTGGGCACAGGCCTCGCGGCGGGTAGGCTGGCCGGCTGGCCCGACAGATCCGGGCACCGAGATGCCCGCCGTGCCGGCGGCCACCCCGGACCGGTGACCCGCACGACGGGTGGGACGGCGAGGAAGTACAGCCATGATCAGTATCTTCGATCTCTTCAGTGTCGGTATCGGGCCGTCCAGCTCGCACACCGTCGGGCCGATGCGTGCCGCCCGGACGTTCGTCGCCGGCCTCAAGGCGGACGGACTGCTCAGCCAGACGGTGCGGATCCGCGCCGAGCTGTTTGGTTCGTTGGGGGCGACCGGTCGCGGCCACGGCAGCGACCGTGCGGTCCTGCTCGGGCTCGCCGGTGAGGAGCCGGAGACGGTCGACACCGACGCCGTCGAGGGCCGGATCGACCGGATCCGCGGCGAGCAGCGGATCTCGCTGTTCGCCGCACACGAGATCGACTTTGATCCGGCTCGGGACCTTGTGCTGCACCGCCGCCGGTCGCTGCCGTACCACCCGAACGGGATGACCTTCGCCGCCTACGGCTCGACCGGTGACGAGCTCCGGGCCCGCACCTACTACTCGGTCGGGGGTGGGTTCGTCGTGGACGAGGCGGCGGCGGGAGCGGACCGGATCACCTCGGACACCACCCCGGTGCGCTACCCCTTCTCGACCGGTGCGCAGCTGCTTGCCGTGACCCAGGAGACCGGGCTGTCGATCAGCGAGGTGATGCTCGCCAACGAGCTGTCCTGGCGGAGCGAGCAGGAGGTGCGCGCCGGCCTGCTGGGGATCTGGCGGGTGATGCGGGAGTGTGTGGCGCGGGGCTGCGAACGCGACGGTGTTCTTCCGGGCCGGTTGCGGGTTCGGCGGCGGGCCGCTGAGCTGTACCGCGGCCTGATGATGGACGCGGACCCGATGCGGTCGACGGCGGGCCGTGGGGCGGTGGATCCGCTGCGGGCGATGGACTGGGTGACCCTCTTCGCCCTCGCGGTCAACGAGGAGAACGCCGGTGGGGGCCGGGTGGTGACCGCGCCAACCAACGGTGCGGCCGGAATCATTCCGGCGGTCCTGCACTACTACGACCGGTTCGGGCTGGGCGCCACCGCGGATGGTGTGGTGCGGTTCCTGCTCGCGGCCGGCGCCATCGGCGTCCTGTTCAAGGAGAACGCCTCCATCTCCGGCGCTGAGGTGGGTTGCCAGGGCGAGGTGGGTTCCGCCTGCTCGATGGCGGCGGCCGGGTTGGCCGAGGCGCTGGGGGGCAGCCCGGAGCAGGTGGAGAACGCCGCCGAGATCGGCATGGAACACAACCTGGGACTGACCTGTGATCCGGTCGGCGGCCTCGTGCAGATCCCCTGCATCGAGCGGAACGCGGTGGCTAGCATCAAGGCGATCACGGCTGCCCGGCTCGCGTTGCGTGGCGACGGCGTGCACCACGTCTCGCTCGACAAGGTGATCAAGACGATGCGGGAGACCGGGGCGGACATGAAGGTCAAATACAAGGAGACGGCACGGGGCGGCCTCGCCGTCAACGTGATCGAGTGCTGAGTGCCACCGACCGCCGGGCGGTGGTGCGGTGCGGACCGGGCAGGAGGCGACGCGGTGACCGCTGGCGTCGGGACGCTCTGGTCGCATCGGGGCGCGCTGCGCATCCTCGTTCGGCGCGACCTCGCGGTCAAGTACCAGCAGTCCGCGTTGGGCTATCTCTGGTCCCTGATCGAGCCGCTGGGCTTCGGCGCCATCTACTGGTTCGTCTTCGGTGTGCTGTACGAGCGGGACACCGGTCGGTATCTGGGCGAGGCCGCTGACTCGTACCCGTTGTTCCTGTTCACCGGAATCTTCGCGTGGATGTGGACCAGCTCCGCGCTGGGCGAGGCGACCAACGCGTTGACTGGCCAGGCCAGGTTGATCACCACGATGAACCTTCCCCGCCAGTTCTTTCCGATCGGGCGGGTCGCCGGCCGGGTCGCCGAGTACCTGGCCGGCCTGCCCCTTTTGGTGGCGGCCGCGGCGGCGTACGCGGTGGCGGGGCGGATTCACCCGGGTTGGTCGATGCTCGCCCTCCCGCTGGCCATCACCCTCCAGGGAGTCCTGCTGGTCGGCTTGGCACTGCTGCTCTCCGCGGTCAACGTGCTGATGCGCGATGTCGAGCGGGTCATGCGGTTGGTCGTCCGGGTGCTCTTCTACGCCACGCCGATCATCTACCCCTTCGGCCTGGTTCGGGACTCCGGCCTGCCCGACTGGCTTAAGGTCGGGTACGAGCTGAATCCCCTGGTCGGGATCTTCCAGCTGCACCACGCGGTCTGGTACCCCGACGAGTTTCCCGACGCCCGGCTGCTCGGCACCACGATCGCCGGCTGTCTGCTGGTGCTCGCCGTCGGTTGGTGGACGTTCCGCCGCCTCGAACCGGCGGTCCTCAAGGAGCTGTGAGATGGCCGATCCGATCATCGAAGCGGCGGGGCTCGGAATCCGATTCGTCCGGAACCGCCGCCGGCAACTGCGGCTGCGGGACCTCGCCCTGCACCGGGGGCGTCGTGGTGGTCGCGCCGATGGTCGGTTCTGGCCGCTGCGGGATCTCTCCTTCTCGGTCGAGGCCGGCGACACGGTCGGCGTGATCGGCCGCAACGGCACCGGCAAGAGCACTCTGCTGCGGCTCATCGCCGGCGTGCTGATACCGGATGAGGGTTGGATAACCGTGCGTGGCGCGGTCGCTCCGCTGCTGGAGCTCTCCGCCGGCTTCTCCGCCGAGTTGACCGGTCGGGAGAACCTCTACCTGGTCGGTGGCCTACACGGTCTCTCGCCGAGCTACCTGCGTCGCCGGGTGGACGAGATCGTGTCGTTCGCGGGCAAGCAGGTGGAGCAGGCCCTCGACACGTCGGTGCGGCACTACTCGTCCGGTATGAAGGTCCGCCTCGGATTTGCGATCATCTCGCACCTGCCGCACCCGGTGTTGCTGATGGACGAGGTTACCGCGGTTGGGGACGCCGAATTCCGCCAGAGGTGCTATGCGACGATCGATCGTCTGCTCGGAGAGGGGCGCACTCTGGTGCTGGTATCACATAACGAACAGGACCTGACTCGGTTCTGCCGTCGCGGGTTCTACCTCGACGCCGGACGGATGGTCATGGACGGGACGATGGCTGAGGCTCTGGCCGCGTACCACGGGGCGGTGGCTCGGTGACGCTTGCGCTCGTGTTGACCACGGACGGGTCAGCGGGCATCGCCGACCGGCTGGCCGGACAGTGTCGCCACGCGGGGATCGACGAGGTGCGGCTGGTCGGTGACCTGGCCACGTTGGCGGACCTGGCGGAGTCGGCTTCCGGTCCGGTCCTCGTCACCGGTGCTGATCTGGTCGCGCACACGGCCGTCCTGCGGCACCTCGCCACCAGTCCGGCTGAGCCGACGGTGGCGCTGGTGCTCGCCGGTCCGCCGGTGCCCGGTCGGACAGTGGTTCGGGAGGACCGGGGGCAGGTGGTCGCCGCTGGCTCGCCGGAGGCACTGGACGGCGAGGCCACCGGTGCGTTCGGTGGTGCGCTGCGGGTCGATCCGGCCAACCTGCCGGCCCTGGCTGCCGCTGCGCGCGCGATCGCCGCCGAGGTGGTGCCGGTGGGAGCCGCCGCGGCCCACGATGTTGTGGACGACGAGCCCGCCGTCGACCGGCTCTTCGCCGACCTGGTGGCCCGCGACGCGGTGACCTTCGCCCATCGGGTACGGCTGCTCGTCGCGCGCCGGGTCGCCGCCGACGACGACCGGGCCGCCGCCGAGTCAGCCGTCGCCGCGGTCGACGCGGACCAGGCCGAGTTGCGGCTGTCGGTGAAGGAGCGAGATGACTTCTTCACCACATTCTTTGTCAGTACCTGGTCGCCGTCCGTGACGAAGGTGGCGGCCCGACTCCGGCTGAGCCCCACCACGGTCACGATGATCTCGGTGGCGTTCGCGGTGGCGGCCGCATTGTTGTTCGGCGCTGGGGGACGGCCCGCGTTGGTCGCCGGTGCGGTGCTGCTCTACCTGGGTTTCGTGCTGGACTGCGTGGATGGGCAGCTCGCCCGCTACACCCGTACGTTCAGCGCCTGGGGTGGGTGGCTCGACACCATGGCCGACCGGGCCAAGGAGTTCATCGTCTACGCCGGCCTTGGCTACGGCGCCACACAGGCCGGATTCCGCTACGGGTGGGCCCTGGCGATCGCCGCGATGGCCGTGCAGACCGTCCGGCACATGAGCGACACCTGGTACGGCGCGATGCACGACGAGGCGGCCCGTCGGCCGCGGGTGACGCCGGGAGGTGGGTTTGGTGACCGGCTCAGTGCCGCCTCGAATCGGGTGCAGGCCGACGTCGGCTCGGTGACCTACTGGCTGAAGCGGACGGTGGTCTTTCCGATCGGCGAGCGATGGGCGTTGGTCGCCCTGGCGGCAGCGTTGTTCGACCAGCGGGTCGCCCTGTTCGCGGTGCTGACCGGGATGGTGCTGGCGCTCGGGTACACCGCGGCGCTGCGGCTGCTGCGGGCCCGCTCGATGCGGGTCGGAGTATTGAACACAGTGGATGCCAGCCTGCATCGCGACGACGGGCCGCTGGCCCGCGCCCTGCCGACGTTGCGCTGGCCGGGCCCGCTGGGGCTGGCGGTGTCGGCGGTGCTGGTGGCGGCGGTGCTGCTCGCGTTCGCGCTGCTCGCCGAGGACTCCCTCCCGCAGTGGACGGCGTTGGTCGCGCTCGGTGGGCTGCTGCTGGCTGCCGTGGGGGCTCGGGCCGCCCACGGTGGGGCGTTGGACTGGCTGGTGCCGGCGGCACTTCGCGCGGCGGAGTATCTCTTTGCGATCGCGGTCGGCGTGCTCGGGGGTGTCCCAGCCTGGCTGGTCTTCGGGTACGTCTTCGTGCTGACGCTGCACCACTACGACCTGACCGCGCGGCTGGAGAAGCGGAAGCTGGCCCCGCCGTTGCACGATGCCACGCTGGGCTGGGAAGGGCGGTCGGCGGTACTGACGCTCTCAGCGATCACCGGAATTGCTGCTATTGGCATGGCTACACTCGGTATATACCTTTTAGTGGTCTTCGTGGGGAGCGTGGCCCTCGCCTGGGTGATCCGGCCCGCCCGCGCGGCACGGGCGGCGGGATCAGTAGGTGGTGTTGGCGGTCGCCCACCGGGTTAGGGGGCCGGGTGGCACTGATCAGCTTCGTGGTCCCGGCCTACCGGGTGCAGGGCTACCTGCGCGAATGCCTGGACTCGATCCTCGGGCAGCCGGTGGCCGGGATCGAGGTGATCGGTGTCGACGACGGTTCGCCGGATGGCAGCGGCGAGATCCTGGCCGAGTACGCGGCCCGTGACCAACGGGTGCGGCCGCTTGCGCTGCCGGCGAACCGGGGACTCGGTCCAGCCCGTAACGCCGGCTTGGACCAGGCCACCGGAGACTACGTGTGGTTCGTCGACGGCGACGACTGGTTGGCACCGGAGTGCCTCGGCGAGGTCGCCGAGCGATTGCGCGCCACCACACCGGACGTCCTCGTCGTTGACCACGTACGAGCCTGGTGGGATGGGAGCGCCACCCGGAGCGGGATGCGCGAGGTCTTCCCGGAGCCGCCCGGGCCGGAGACGTTCCGGCTGCGCGAGCGGCCGGCGACGATCCGCCTGCTGCACACCGCGTGGAACAAGGTGCTGCGCCGAGAGTTCCTGCTCGAACACGGGCTGCGCTTCGCCCCCGGCTGGTACGAGGATGTCTCGTTCACCTACCCCGTGCTCATACGTGCCCGGCGAGTCGGGGTGCTGGATCGGGTCTGCGTGAACTATCGGCAGCGCCGGGCCGGCGCCATCACCCGGACCCGGGGAGAACGGCACTTCGAGGTATTCGCGCAGTGGCACCGGGTGTTCGTGCTCCTGGACGAGGCGGGAACGGCAGAAGAGGACCTCCGCCCGGCCCTCTTCGAACGGATGATCTGGCACTACCTGACCGTGCTCGGTACCGGGGAACGGATCCCGGCGGACCTGCGGCCCGCCTTCTTCGACCGGATCGCCGCCGACCACGCCCGCTGGCGTCCGGCGCAGGGCCTCCCGGCCCCACCCGGGCTGGAAGGGCTGAAGCACCGCCTGGTCGCCACCGGGCGGTGGCGCACGTACAACGCGCTGCGCGGTGTCGCCCGGGTGCGGGACACCGCTGCCCACACCGCCCAGCGGGTCCGCCGTGGGGCCGTGCCGGCCCTCCGGCGGGTTCGGGATGCCGGGTTGCGCGAGTACTACCGGGCCGAGCTGCTGCGGCCGGTTGACCCGCGGCTGGCGGTGTACGCCGCCTACTGGTACCGCGGCTACGCCTGCAATCCGGCGGCCATCTACGAAGCTGCCCGGCGGCTCGCCCCGCACGTGCATGGGGTGTGGATCGTCCGGCGGGACCGGGTGGATTCGCTGCCGGCCGGCGTGGACTATGTGGTCGCCGGCACCCCCGCGGGCTACCGGGCGTTGGCGCAGGCCCGCTGGCTGGTCAACAACGTCAACTTCCCCAATTTCGTCCGTAAACGCCCCGGCACCGTGCATGTGCAGACCCATCACGGTACGCCGGTCAAGGTGATGGGCCTGGACCAGCAGCGCTACCCGGTCGGGGCCGTGATGGACTTCGCGGGGCTGCTGCGCCGGGTGGACCGGTGGGACTACAGCATCACCTCGAACAGCTTCTCCACCCAGATGTGGGAGCGGGCCTACCCGGCCGCGTACACCACGCTGGAGGTGGGGTATCCGCGCAACGACCGGCTGGCCGCCGCGACCACCGAGGAGGTGCTGCGGATCCGGGCCGAGCTGGGGCTGGGAGTCGGCGAGCAGGTGGTCCTGTACGTGCCGACGCACCGGGAACATCTGCCGGGGTACCAGCCGCCGTTCGACCCGGGCCAGTTCCTCGCCGCGCTGGGGCCCGCCGGTCGGTTGCTGATGCGCAGTCATTACTTCGACGACCGAGATTCCCCGGTACCGGATCCAACCCACCCGGACCGACTGCGCGACGTGAGCGGCTATCCGCGGGTGGAGGACCTCTATCTCGCCGCCGACGTGTTGGTCACCGACTACTCGTCGGCGATGTTCGACTACGCCGTCCTGGATCGGCCGATCGTCGTGTACGCGCCAGACTGGGCGGCGTACCGGCTGACCCGCGGCGTCTACCTGGATGTGATCGCTGAAGCGCCGGGGGCGGTGGCGACGGACTTCGCCGGTCTGCTCGACGTCTTTCGCTCCGGTGCGCTGCGTGATCCGTCGGCGGAGGAGGCGCGGCGTCGGTTCCGGGACCGGTTCTGTCGGCTCGACGACGGCCACGCCGCCGAACGGGTGGTCCGAAGGGTCTTCGGTGCGGACGTCGCCGGACCCGGTCCGGCCGGCTAGCCTCCGCCGAGCCTGTCTCATCCTCCGCGTTCTGCCGCGTCTGACCCACCCGCAGCCCTGCGGTACTGGCCTGCTACCGAGCTTCCTACGGCGAAGATTGCACGTTCACCCGATGTGCAGGGCTGGGTGGGGCTCGTCACAGTCGTTCAGGTCCGAGTTGGCCAGGTGGGGGAGGAACGGGTGACCACCGTCGCGCTCAAGGATGTGACCAAGGTCTTCCGAACCGGCACCCTCGCCGTTGACCGAGTGAATCTTGACGTCGACGACGGTGAGTTCATGGTGCTGCTCGGCCCCTCCGGCTGCGGTAAGTCGACGGTGCTGCGCATGGTCGCCGGCCTGGAGGAACCGAGCTCCGGCGCGGTCTTTCTCAACGGCGAGCTCGCCAACGATCTGCCGCCCCGGGACCGGTCGGTGGCGATGGTCTTCCAGGACTTCGCCCTCTACCCGCACCTGAGCGTCGGCGACAACATCGCCTTTCCGCTGCGCCTGGCCGGCCTGGAGCCGGGGCGGCGCGGCGAACGGGTCGCCGATGTCGCGGGCGCGCTGGGCATCGGCGATATTCTCGATCGCCGGCCCGGGCAGCTCTCCGGTGGTCAGCGTCAGCGGGTCGCCATGGGGCGGGCGATCGTGCGTCGGCCCGAACTGTTTCTGATGGACGAGCCGCTGTCCAATCTTGACAGCGGGCTCCGCTCCGAGCTGCGTGCGGAGATTTCTGGACTGACCCGGGAGCTGGGAGTCACCACCCTCTACGTGACTCACGATCAGACTGAGGCGCTGACCATGGCGGACCGGGTGGCGATCATGCGCAAGGGGATCCTGCAGGATGTCGGCACCCCGTCTCAGGTCTACGGCCGCCCGGCCACCCTCTACGTCGCCACGTTTCTCGGCACCCCGCGGATGAACCTGCTGGAGGCCGCGGTCCACGTGCACCTGGGCCAGTACGTCGCGCTCTCCCTCGGCGAACAGTCGCTGCGCCTCCCGTGGGACGACATGCGCGCCCGGGCGGTAGGCCACTATCACGGCGAGCGGATCGTGCTCGGCATGCGGGCCGAGGCGCTGACCCCGACCGCCCCGAGCACCCCCGGCCCGGTGTTACACGGGCGGATCCGGCACCTGGAGCATCATGGGCACGAGTCGCTCGCCTTTCTCGACATCGGCGCCACCGCGGTCGTCGTGGACGAGGCGGCGGTGCCGGCGGACGGGGGTGCGGTCCGGCAACGGGGCCTGCGTCAGTTCGGCCGGGCGATGCGGCGGATCACCGGTCGGGCCGGTACGGCCGGCGACGAGCGGCGCGCCTCGGCGAGCCGTACGCCTGCCAGCGTGTTTCCGGATCCGGGTCGGCACCACCGCCGCCCGGCGGAGTTGGCGGTGCGGCTCGCGCCCTACCCCGCGGTGTCCCAGGGGCAGAAGCTGGCGATCGAGGTCCGGATGGATGCGCTGCACTTCTTTGACGAGCGCGGTGACCGGATCGACGTCGGTTGGCGCTGACGCGGCAGTCCGGCATCAGTCGGGTGTTGGGCGGGGCCTTGTCGCCCTGGTTACTCACCGGTAACCTACGCGGGTATGAGCATCGACGTGAGCCAGGTGGCTACCAGCATGCTGGCAGCCGTGCCCTTCGCCCGCACGCTGGGCTTCGAGTTCGTCAAGGTGGCCCCCGAGGCCGACGGCGCGATCCAGGCTGTGGTCCGGCTGCCCGACACATCGGCTACGCACAACCATGTCGGCGGGCCGCACGCCGGAGCCATGTTCACCCTCGGTGAGACCGCCTCTGGTGCGGTTGTGGTGGCCGCGTTCGCGCCGGTGCTTGACCGGGCGACCCCGCTCGCCGTCAGTGCCGAGATCGCGTACCGGAAGCTCGCCATGGGCCCGGTGCGGGCGACCGCGCGGCTCGATCGTCCGGCCGCTGACGTGGTCGCGGAACTGGACGCCGGAGAGCGTCCCGAGTTTCCGGTACGCGTGGAGATCGCCACTGAGGAGGGCAAGCCCACCGGGGAGATGACCGTCGTCTGGACGCTTCGCCCGCACTGATCGGCGCGTTGACCGCCGAAACGGTCTACGCCACGACCAAGCTGGATAGATTCGAACGATGCTGGGTCTGCCTGCGCACGTGACCGCCTGCCTGTTCGACCTGGACGGGGTCCTCACCCAGACCGCTCGCGTCCACAACGCCGCGTGGCGTGCGACGTTCGACGAGTTCCTGCGTCGTCACGCCGCCGACGCCGATGTGCCGTTCCAACCGTTCGACCCGGATGAGGACTACCGTCGGTATGTCGACGGCCGGCCCCGGTACGACGGGGTCCGCACCTTCCTCGCCTCGCGCGACATCGTGCTTCCGGAGGGAACACCGGACGACCCGCCCGAGGCGGACACGGTCCACGGCATCGGCAACTGCAAGAACGTCCGGCTGCTCCAGGAGCTGCGGACGCATGGGGTGGATGTCTACCCTGGCTCGGTGACGTACCTCAAGGCGGCGACCGACGCCGGGCTGCGTCGTGCGGTCGTCACCGCCAGCGCCAACGGCCGTGAGGTGGTCGCCGCAGCAGGGCTGGAGGCGCTGCTGGAGACCCGGGTTGATGGTCTCGTCGCCCGAGCCGAGAAGCTACGCGGCAAACCAGAACCGGACACCTTCCTGGCCGGGGCCGAACGGCTCGGGGTGGCTCCGGGCAACGCGGCCGTCTTCGAGGACGCCCTCGCCGGAGTCGCCGCCGGCCGAGCCGGTGACTTCGGGTACGTGGTGGGCGTGGACCGGGCCGGGCAGGCCGATGCCCTGTTGGCGCACGGCGCAGACATTGTCGTACAGGATCTCGCGGAGCTGATCGAGAAGCGGGAGCCGGACGCATGATCCGAGAGCGCGCGTACCCGGTCGAGCCGTGGCATGTCCGAGAAACCACGCTGGACATGGATGTGTTGGCTCAGTCCGAGTCGGTCTTCGCCCTCTCCAACGGGCACATCGGCCTGCGCGGCAACCTCGACGAAGGCGAGCCGTACGGCCTGCCCGGAACGTACCTGAACTCCTTCTACGAGCTTCGCCCCCTGCCGCACGCGGAGGCCGGCTTCGGGTTTCCCGAGTCCGGGCAGACCATCGTCAACGTCACCAACGGCAAGCTCATCCGGCTCCTGGTCGACGACGAGCCGCTCGATGTGCGATACGGCGAACTCCTCGCCCACGAGCGGGTGCTCGACCTGCGAGGCGGCACGCTGCACCGGACCGTGCACTGGCGCTCGCCGGCCGGTCGGGAGGTCTGCGTCCGCAGCACCCGGTTGGTCTCGTTCCGCCAGCGCTCCGCCGCCGCCATCAACTATGAGGTCGAGGTCGTGGACGGCAAGCCGCTGCGGCTGATCGTCCAGTCGGAACTGGTGGCCAACGAAACCCTGCCGGCCCAGAGTAAAGATCCGCGGGTGGCGGCGGTGCTGGAGTCGCCCCTGTTGGCCGAGGAGGAGCTGACCACCCATGACGGTGGTCTGTTGATCCACCGCACGAAGGTCTCCGGCCTGCGCCTCGCCGCCGCGATGGAGCACGAGGTGCACACCACCGCACGGACCAACCTCGAGTCCGAGGGGTACGAGGACTGGGTGCGGACCACCACCGCCTGCGTGCTCAAGCCCGGCGAGACGCTGCGGGTCGTGAAATACCTGTCGTACGGGTGGTCCAGCCGCCGATCGTTGCCGGCACTGCGGGATCAGGTCGGTGCCGCGCTGGCCGCCGCGAAGCTGGACGGGTGGGACGGGCTGCTGCGGGAACAGCGGGAGTACCTGGACGAGTTTTGGGACTCCGCCGACGTGCTGGTGGAGGGCGACCCCGAGGTGCAGCAGGCGGTACGCTTCGGGCTCTTTCACGTGCTCCAGGCGGGCACCCGGGCCGAACGCCGGCCGATCTCGGCGAAGGGCCTCACCGGTCCGGGGTACGACGGCCATGCCTTCTGGGACACCGAGATGTTTGTGCTGCCGGTGCTGACCTACACCCACCCCACCGCGGTCCGCGACGCCCTGTACTGGCGGCATCACACCCTGCCGGCAGCGCAGGACCGGGCCCGCACGCTCAACCTGGCGGGCGCGGCCTTCCCCTGGCGCACCATCGAGGGGCCGGAATCCTCCGGCTACTGGCCAGCCGGCACCGCCGGCTTTCACATCGCCGCCGACATCGCCGACGCGGTACGTCGCTACGTGCACGCCACCCAGGACACCGACCTGGAGCGGGAGATCGGCCTGGAGTTGCTGGTGGAGACCGCGCGGTTGTGGCGGTCGCTGGGCCACCACGACCGGCACGGGCAGTTCCACATTGACGGGGTGACCGGCCCGGACGAGTACACCGCTATCAAGAACGACAACATCTACACCAATCTGATGGCGCAACGGAATCTGACCACCGCCGCGGAGACGGTGATGCGGTACCGGGACGAGGCCGCGCATCTGGGTGTCACCGACGAGGAGGCGGCGTCGTGGCGGGACGCCGCCGCCGACATCCATATCCCATACGACCAGGAGATCGACGTACACGAGCAGGTCGAGGGCTTCACCCGGTTCCAGGAGTGGGACTTCGTCCACACCCCGCCGGAGAAGTACCCGTTGCTGCTGCACTATCCCTACTTTGATCTGTACCGCAAGCAGGTGATCAAACAGGCTGATCTGGTGCTGGCGATGCACTGGCGGGGGGACGCGTTCACCCCGGAGCAGAAGCTGCGCAACTTTCTCTACTACGAGCGCCGTACCGTCCGCGACTCGTCGTTGTCGGCCTGTACCCAGGCCGTGCTGGCTGCCGAGGTGGGGTATTCGGAACTAGCCCACACCTATCTGCGCGAGGCCGCGTTGATGGACCTGCACGACCTGAACGAGAACACCCGCGACGGGGTCCACATCGCCGCCCTGGCCGGTTCCTGGATCGCCCTGGTCGCCGGGTTCGGCGGGTTGCGCGACCACGACGGAACGCTCTGCTTCACGCCTCGGCTCTCCAGCCGGCTGGGCCGGTTGGAGTTCTCCCTACACTGGCGTCGGATCCAGCTACGGGTCGACATCCAGCCGCACCAGACCACCTACACGTTGCAGCACAGCGACCCCGAGGAGGCGCTGGAGTTCCTCCACCACGGCGAACGCATCCGGGTCACCGCGGCTGAACCGGTGACCCGGCCAACCCCACCAGCGGAGGAGCCGAGCCGGGCCCCGGAGCAGCCGCCCGGCCGTGACCCGCTCATCCGCCTCCCCGAGCGGGAACCGTAGGGTCGGGGCCCGCCAGGTCGGGCCGGATCAGGTCCCGACGGATGTCACCACCTCACAGTTGTCTGCCCTGGGAGGGGCGGCCTGCGGCGTCGTGCGGCGCCATCGCTCGGGGATCATCAGCGGTGCGTGCCCGCGCCGCCTCGTCCGCCCAGTCCCGGTTCCGTTTCGCGTCGCGCCTTCGTTGCTCCCGCTCGACGGCCTGCTGCCGAGACTCCTGCTGCTGCGCCATGGTGCCTCACCATCTGTCGGGGCGCTGCCTGCGCCGGTACGGTCTGCCCTCACCGACCGCGTACCCGATGCTCACCCGGGCGAAACGAGGCCCCGCCACCCCCGGTCGACCGACTGAGGTCGGCTCGGGCGGGACCAGGGTGTGACCGGGTCGAGGGGCGGCCGCGTCGAGCGTGCCTGGGCGGCCGTAGACGGTTCTGGGGATGGGCCCGGGGCGTAGGCATGGCGGGGCGAGCGGGTGGGAAGGAGCGGGCATGGACGCACGGAGTGAGGTGCCGGTGCCGGCGGGGGATGTCCAGCTCACGGCTGATCTTCTGGTGCCGGCGGAGCCGGTCGGAGTGGTGCTCTTCGCACACGGCAGCGGTAGCTCCCGGCGGAGTCCCCGTAATGTCGCGGTGGCGCAGGTTCTCCATCGCAGCTCGCTCGGCACCGTATTGGTCGACCTGCTCACCCCGGATGAGGAGGCGGTCGACGCGCGAACCGCGCAGCTCCGGTTCGACATCGGCCGGTTGGCCGGAAGGTTGTCCGCGATCGTCGACTGGCTGGAAACCGGAGCGCCGATGGGTGTGGTGCCGATTGGGCTCTTCGGGGCCAGCACCGGGGCTGCTGCCGCCCTGGTGGCCGCCGCCGAGCGCCCCGACGCGGTCGGCGCAGTGGTCTCCCGAGGCGGCCGGCCGGACCTTGCCGGCCCGGCGCTGGGCCGGGTGCGAGCGCCGACCCTCCTGCTCGTGGGGGGCCTCGACGACCAGGTGCTCACCCTGAATGAGCAGGCTCGGGAGGCGCTGCCGGAGCAGGCGGAGCTGACGGTCGTCCCCGGTGCCGGGCACCTGTTCGAGGAGCCCGGTGCGCTGGAGCAGGTGGCGCACGCGGCGGCGACCTGGTTCACCGACTACCTTGGGTGACCAGCGACCGGTCCATACTGCCCGGCGTGGCTGGTGTTTGTGCCCCCGGGCGCTGGGGAACGCCATCCGTGCAACACCCCGACCCTAGGAGGATCACATGAAGAAATTCATGGACCAGGCCAGGGAGTACGTCGAGAAGCAGGACGAGCAGGTCGACCGGAGCATAGAAAAGGCCGGTGACATGCTCAACGAGCGCACCGGCGGCCGGTACAAGGAGCATGTCGATCGCGGCGTGGACATGATGCGGTCTCGGACGGGTGAGAGCGACCGCGACCAGAAGCGCTGACGCATTCGAGTTCCGGCGTGAGCCGCGCCGAACGGGCCGGTCTCCGCTCTGGAGGCCGGCCCGGAGGGCGGTCAGGACGAGTAGCCGCGTTCGGCGATCCAGTTGGCGACCTTCGGCACGGCCATCCAGTATTCGCCCTTCGCCGCGGCCGGATCGGCGACCCGGAGGAGGTCACCCTCAGCGCGGTAACCCACCAGCGTCAGGTAGTGGCCCCCCTCGTACGAGTGCGGGGTGCCGTCGGTGTCGACCGTGGTCCCCCTGACGTTGGCCACGACCGCGCGTCCCTGCGCCAGGGCGTGCCGGGTGTCCTCGCGTAGTTGGTGGACCTCGTCCGGCTTGGCCGTCGTGTCCGGTATCTCGGTGGTTCGGTACGTGTCACCGGTCAGCTCGTTGAGGACGCGGGTGACGTCCAGGGCCGAGTCCGTACCGGCCTGCGTGGTGCCGAGCCGCCGGGCGACCTCATCCTGTGGAAGGGGCTTGCCCAACGCGGAGAGAGCCATTCGGGTCGCCGCCGGCCCGCAGTAGTAGAAGTTGGGTTGGGCCTGGTATTCAATGGTGACCAAGAGTTCGGCCTGGTCGTCCGCGGACTGCGCCGCCACCGCCTGGTGTGCGTGAATCTCAGTGTTGGTGGGGGCGGCTGACGCGATGGCTGTGCCCGGGGTCAACAGGCAACCGCCGGCGACCAGCAGTCCGGCGACGGAGAGACCGCCGGTGTGGGTGATCGGATTCATGGTCGGGCTCCTTCGGGGGTCTGACGTCCCAAGGGGGACGGCAAGCACCACGCGGCGCTCGGCTCACGGACGGCGGGCTCGGGGCGACGGCCCGGGTACCAGGGGTTCCGGAGCTACAACGGGTCGGACGCGGTGGGCATTCCTCGGTGCGAGCGCGGGGTTGCTGGCGGCCAACATATGAAGCGCAGATCACGCATGTCTTGACGTGCTTTCTACTGCATGTGAGCGTGGGAGAGGCCCGAGTCTCGTGCTCCGGGCCTTCAGGTTGGGGCCTCCCACAGGGATGAGGTAAGGGCATGAATCGCCCCGAAACACCCGAAACGCATCCGGGTGCAGACGAGCTGTTGTCCGCTGGACCGAGCGATCAACGAAAGCAGCCGGTCAGCCCCCAGGCGGCGGTCGCCGAGCTGTACGCGGGTAACCGGCGGTTCGCCGCTGGAGCTCCGGTCCGCCCCCACCAGGATGTCGACCGCCGCATCGCGCTGGCGGACGGGCAGCAGCCCTTCGCGGTGATCCTCGGTTGTTCCGACTCGCGGCTCGCGGTTGAGCTCATCTTCGACCGCGGTCTGGGTGACCTGTTCGTGGTACGCACGGCTGGGCACTCTGTCGGTTCGGAGGTTCTCGGCAGCGTCGAGTACGCGGTGACCGTGCTGGGTGCCCCGCTTGTGGTGGTACTCGGCCACGACTCCTGCGGTGCGGTGCAGGCGGCCCGATCAGCTGATGCCACCGGCGTACCGGGCGCCGGGCACCTCCGTGCGGTGGTGGAGGCGGTGCTGCCGAGCGTGCGTCGGGCCGAGGCCGCCGGGGTCAGCGACCTCGACCGGATCGTTGACCTTCATGTCGAGCAGACCGTTGCCGTGCTGCTGGACCGCTCCGCGGCGGTCGCTGCCGCCGTGGCCGCCCGCGAGTGCGCGGTCGTGGGGATGTCGTACCAGCTCACTACCGGTTCGGTGCGGACGGTGACCGAGGTCGGGCTTGCGGCGTCGAGCACACCCCCGGAGACCTGAGCCGCATCGCCGCGGCTCGGGCCGGTGGCGCGACAGGCCTGGAGTCCCGAGGACGACCAAGGGCCGGTGCCACGAAAGCGCGGTACCGGCCCTTGTGGTGTCAGCGTCCTACAGCAACGACACGTGGACGTGGTCGGTGTGGTTCGACGGGCCGTTGTACGACTTCCAGCCGGTTGCCGGGAACCAGATCTGCCGGTTCCAGATCACGTAGTAGACGCCGAGCCGGTCGGCGTTACGGACCAGGAACGCGGTCAGGTTGTTGCCGTAGAGGCGCATGTCGTTGTTGTACCAAGAGCGGAACCCGCTGTCCTGCAGTGACCAGTCACAGGCCCGTCCCTTGGGGTGCTCCCACGGCCCACCCGAGCGGTAGCATCCGACGAATCGGTCAAAACCGGCCCGCTTGACCTCGTTGTACATGTGCAGTGTTCGCGCTGTGATGCAGCCGCCGGTGGTCGGGTCATCCTCGGTGCAGCCCAGCGGCTGCCAGTCGCCATCCGAGGTGCGTCCCGGGGCGACCCGGGCGACCGGCGATTCGGCGTCAACCAGGCCGCCGGTGAGCCCGTTGCCACCGACGAGGCGGAGGGCCTTCTCCGCCTCGAGCTTTCCGCGCTCGAGGTCGCTTTTCAGCTTCTGTTGCTTGCGTACCTCTTCGTCGACTGCCACCTTCGACTGCTCAGCGTGGATCTTGATTGTGTTGACTGCTTTGATGCGCTGGTCGTTGACGCGGTTCAGCTCGTCCAGCGCGGTAGCCCGGACGATGAAGGAGTCGGGGGTGTCTGCCTCCAGCAACATCGATATCGCGCCGACCCGTCCCGTGCGGTACGACTGGGTCGCGATCTGCGCCACCTGGGGGGCTAGTTCGTCCAGGTCGTCCTGCGCCTTCTCGATTTCCTTCTCGAGGGCGGCCTGGCGCTTCTCGGACTCCGCCAGCTGGGCCTTTGCCTTGACGTACTCGCGGTTGCGGACCTCGATGAGATCACCGAGTAGCTCCGGCTCCTCGTCGTGCCCCGAGGGCAGCGGGGGGGAGGTGGGGGTGGCCGAGGCCGGTATCGGCCCGGTGAGCACGGCCAGCGCGGTGAGCACGGCCACCACCGGCGTCAACCAGCGGCGTGGGGGTGCCGTCACAATGATCCCTTCCGTTGACCGCCGGCTCGGCGAGCTGACGGGCTGGGGCTGGACGTGCTTCCCGCTGGCGCGGACGCACCCCATGCGCCTGGCTTCCCGGCTCGCCTCGCGGCGACTGGGTGGTGGTCCCGCAGGTGCCGGTGCGCGCCTTCGGCGGTGACCGGCAGCGAGGTTACCTGACCGTCACCTCGTGGAGCTACGCCCCAAACTCGACAAAATACACGAATTCGTATGTACGTTATGTGATCAGTGACCTGGTTGCCGGTTCCGCCGGTCCGGGTTGTCACGCTGCGGAGTCTCACCATGGGTCGTCCGTGTTCTTGTCCCGGTCGGCACGTCGGTCGGCGACGGGGGTGACCGGGCCGGCGCGGGAGGTGCTGAGCGCCTCCAGCACCTCGACCCGGGCGGCGCGCGGTCGCGGCGGTGGCGCGGCGGTGGCGCTCCTCCCCGACCCGCCGACAGCGTTGCGACCGGCGGTGGTCACGATGGCGGCGAGCCCGGTGGTGAGGGGGACCGCGGCGATCAAACCCAGCGTGGCCACGGCGCTGCGAACGATCTCCTGGGCGAGGAATTCGCTGGTCAGGATCTGGCTCACCGGTCGCGAGTCGGCGGTGAGTAGGAGCAGCACCGGTAGCGAGGCTCCGGCGTACGCCAGCACGATGGTGTTCACCGTGGAGGCGATGTGGGCCCGACCGACCCGGGTGGCGGAGCGGTAGAGCTGGCGGCGGGACAGCCCCGGGTTGGCGTTCGCCAGTTCGGTCACCGTGGCGGCCTGGGTCACGGTGACATCGTCCAGGACGCCGAGCGAGCCGATGATGATTCCGGCCAGCAGCAGACCGTGCAGGTCGACGTCGGCCTGGAACATCGACAGCGTGATCGCCTCCTCGCTGCCGTACCCGGTCAGCCGGGTGGTGGCGGTGGCGAGTGTGCCGAGGAGGCCGGTGAGGATCAGGCTGCCCAGGGTGCCGAGAACCGCCACCGATGTCTGCACGGTCACGCCGTGGGTGAGGTACAGGACCACAAACATGATCAGGGCGGCGCCGACCACCGCGACCAGTAGCGGAGAGCGGCCGACGCTGATCCCTGGCAGGACGAATGTCAGCAGGACGGCGAAGCTCGCCGCCAGGCCGGCGAGCGCGGCGAGCCCGCGCCAGCGGCCGAACGCCACGATCGCGGCGGCGAAGAGCGCCACCAGCCACAGCAGGGGCTTGCCCCGCTGGTGCTCCGCGATGGTGTACATGCTCGTGGTCGGGTCGGTGGGGTCGGTCAGCTCGACCAGGATGATCTCGTCACCGATGGCGACGTCGGGGGCGCCTGGTCCGGCGGGTAACGGCGTGACGACCTGACGCCCGGAGTCCGGCCCCTGCTCGACGCGGACGGTCACGTCGCCACAGGGGCCGTCGTCGGTGGCCAGTCCTGGATCGGGTGTCTCCGGCGTGGGGGGACAGGGTTCGGTGACCACCTTCGTCACGGTGCCGTGGTACCGGGGCGGCTCGGTGCCCGGATCGGCCGTACTGGTGTCGCGCGGCCAGAGGGCCACCGCGGTGATCAGGGTGGCGAGGAGCAGGGGGACCACCGTCGCGACGAGGAGCCGTCGCACCCGGGGTGGGGCGGACGGAGCGGGTCGGGTGTGGTCGGCGCCCATCGATTCTCCCAACGACTACGGGCGAGTACGGGTCGGCGGGGTCGGTCAGGTCACCCAGCGCGACTACCTCGAAGGAGTGTCGACCGAATGGTACTCAGCGTGACCAGCGGGCGCAGGGCGCGGCATCGTGTCGGCGATCGGCGTGGCGGGCGCGAGCCGGACTCGGCAGGCGGGCGAGGGGGCCGACGGTCAGCCGCGCTTCATCAGTCGGCCGACGGCGGCCATCATCTCGGTCGCCATCTCGTCGGCTCGCCCCTCGGCGGCCCCCTCGCGCATGCAGTGTCGGGCGTGCCCGTCGAGTAGCCCGAGCGCCACCTTGTCCAGCGCGGCCTGGATCGCGGCGATCTGGGTGAGGACGTCGATGCAGTACCGATCCTCCTCGACCATCTTCTCGATCCCCCGGACCTGCCCCTCGACCCGGCGCAGCCGGGTGAGCAGCTGGTCCTTGGTGGCGGTGTAGCCGCGGACCGGAGCGGGTTCGGGTCTGGTCATGCGGACCATACTAACGTACCCCTCGGGGGTATGTTAGGGTCGCTGACAGTTACCCCCCCAGGGTATTCGCCTCGGGGGTTGGCCTGGCGGAAGGGGAGGTTCCATGGTCACCACCACGTACCAGGTGCGCGGCATGACCTGCGGGCACTGTGTGAATGCGGTCAGCGCCGAGGTGGGTGGGCTTACGGGTGTGGAGAAGGTCCAGGTTGACCTGGAAGCTGGCCGCCTCACGGTCACCAGCCAGCACCCGATGGAGATCGAGGCGGTGCGCGCCGCCGTCGACGAGGCCGGCTACGACCTCGTCGACGCCGCACCCACGTCGAGACCGAGGCCCGCATGAGAACGGCGACGAAGCTCACCGCCTTCCTGCTCGGTCTCGTGGCGGTGTTCGGCGCGGCGTACGGGGTCGGTCAGGTGACCGGCCCCGTCACCCCGGCCGTCGAGACCCACCACGACGATCCCGAGCGCTCCAACCCCGAGCACGACAACCCCGGCGCCGGGTCCAACCTCCCGGGGCACGGGCCCGACCGGCAGGGAGCACGATGACCACCACGAGCAGCCCGAAGCCGCGCGCCGTCAACCAGATCGAGTTGTCGATCGGCGGGATGACCTGTGCCTCCTGCGCCGCCCGCATCGAGAAGAAGCTGAACCGGATGCCCGGCGTCACCGCCACGGTGAACTACGCCACCGAGAAGGCCAGGGTCGCGTACGCCGACGGGGTGACATCGGACGATCTGATCGCCACGGTCGAGAAGACCGGCTACACGGCCGTCGTACCGCCCCCACCGGCAGCCACGGCGGCGCCCGTCGCCGAGCCGGCCGACGAATCGCGTGGGCTTGGTACCCGGCTCTGGGTATCGGCCGTGCTCACCGTGCCGGTGATCCTGCTGGCGATGGTGCCGCCCTGGCAGTTCACCTACTGGCAGTGGCTGTCGTTGACGCTGGCCGCCCCGGTGGTGGTCTGGGGCGGCCTGCCGTTTCACCGGGCCGCCTGGGTCAACCTCCGGCACGGCGCGGCGACCATGGACACGTTGGTGTCGCTGGGCACCCTCGCCGCGTTCGGTTGGTCGCTCTGGGCGCTCTTCCTCGGCACGGCTGGCGTGGCCGGCATGACCCACCCGTTCAGCTTCGCCATCGTCCGGGGCACTGGCGCGGGCAACATCTACCTGGAGGCGGCGGCCGGCGTCACCACCTTCATTCTCGCCGGCCGATACTTCGAGGCACGCGCCAAGCGCACCGCGGGCGCCGCCCTGCGCACCCTGTTGGAGCTGGGTGCGAAGGAGGTGGCGGTGCTGCGCGGTGACGTGGAGACCCGCATCCCGATCGACCAGCTCGTGGTGGGGGACCGGTTCGTGGTGCGCCCCGGTGAGAAGGTCGCCACCGACGGGATGGTGGTGGAGGGGAGCTCGGCGGTCGATGCCAGCATGCTCACCGGTGAAGCCGTGCCGGTCGAGGTCAAGGCCGGCGACGCCGTGGTGGGCGCCACCGTCAACGCGGGTGGGCGGCTGGTCGTGGCGGCCACCCGGGTCGGTGGCGACACCCAGCTTGCCCAGATGGCCCGGCTGGTGGAGGCCGCGCAGTCCGGCAAGGCGGCCGTGCAGCGTCTCGCCGACCGGGTCTCCGGGGTCTTCGTCCCCGTCGTGATCACCCTCGCCGCCGGCACCCTGGGCTGGTGGCTGGGGAGCGGAGCAGGCCCGACCGCCGCCTTCACCGCTGCGGTAGCTGTGTTGATCATTGCCTGCCCGTGCGCCCTGGGCCTGGCGACCCCCACCGCGCTGTTGGTCGGCACCGGTCGGGGCGCGCAGCTCGGCATCTTGATCAAGGGGCCGGAGGTGCTGGAGTCCACCCGGACGGTGGACACGGTCGTGCTGGACAAGACCGGGACCGTCACCACCGGCCGAATGACCCTGGTGGACGTGGTCGCGGCGAGCGGTGTGGAGCGGGCCGAGCTGCTCCGACTCGCCGGCGCCCTGGAGGCCGCCTCGGAGCACCCGATCGCGCAGGCGGTCGCGGTGGGCGCGGCCGAGGCGGGACCCCTGCCGCCGGTAGCCGACTTCGCCAACCTCGAGGGGCTGGGCGTCGAGGGTGTGGTGGACGGCCACCGCGTGCTGGTCGGCCGGCCTCGACTGCTGCGGGAGCGGGGACTTCACGTACCGGAGGAGATGGTGACGGCCGGCGCCACGGCGCAGGCCGCCGGCGCGACGGCGGTGCTGGTGGCCTGGGATGGGCGGGCCCGCGGGCTGCTCGCGGTCGCCGACGTGGTCCGGCCGACCAGCGCGCTCGCGCTCCGACAACTGCGGGAACTGGGCCTGGACCCGGTGCTGCTCACCGGCGACAACGAGACCGTCGCCCGGGCGGTCGCGGCCGAGGTCGGGATCGACGAGGTGGTCGCGGAGGTGCTGCCCGCCGAGAAGGTGGCGGTGGTCCAGCGGCTCCAGCGGGAGGGCCGGGTGGTGGCGATGGTCGGTGACGGGGTCAACGACGCCGCGGCGCTGGCCCAGGCCGACCTCGGGCTGGCGATGGGTACCGGTACGGATGTGGCGATCGAGGCGTCCGACCTGACCCTGGTGCGGGGTGACCTGACCGCTGCCGTCGATGCCATCCGGCTGTCTCGGCGGACCCTCGCGATCATCAAGGGCAACCTGTTCTGGGCGTTCGCCTACAACGTGGCGGCGCTCCCGCTGGCCGCGGCTGGTCTGCTCAACCCGATGATCGCCGGGGCTGCGATGGCCTTCTCCTCGGTCTTCGTGGTCGTCAACAGTCTCCGGCTGCGGGGCTTCCGCCCGCTGGCCCCGGTCACGCAAGGACTCCGGTCTACCGGCCACCCCCGGTAACGAGGAGCAGCCCAAGCCCGCGTGGCCGGCGCGTTTTGTGCAGCTGTCGGGCGGGTACGCATCCTGCCGGGAGTGCGGTGTCGCCGGAGGATCGTCGCCGGACGCGCCCAGCGGCGGGGGCGTGACGTGTCCCACCGTCGAGTCCACTCGTTGCCAGGACAACGCCGTGCGGGCGGCGTTGACATCAAACCGGGGATGTCGTGGTGCGAACGGGGGTGAGTCGGGGTGTCGAGGTGCGTGGTGGTCGCGCGGCGTCTCGCCGCGGTGGCGGCGGTCGTCGTGCTGGTCCTGACCGGTCACGGCGAGCGGCGCGATGCCGGCGGCCCAGCCACTCCACCCCCGCCGGTGACGACGAGCCGCTGACTCAGGCAGCCCACGGCATCGCGTCGCCGACAATCTTCGTCAGACGGCGTCCCGGCGCCCGTCAGGTGGCCAGGATGATGGTCATCGCCGCGTAGCTGGTCAGCAGCAGGATGCCCTCGAAGCCGAGTCGTCCCCAGCCGTACGCCTGCCGCACCAGCAGGCCGCCCAGCAGGATCGCGGTCATGAACAGCGCACTGGTGGTCACGAAGAGCTGAGCGTCGCCGGCGGCGTGGTAGATCGAGCCGCCGCGGTAGGCCACGTCGCCGACCACCAGGTTGAGGGCGTCCAGACTGTTGCCGCCGAGGACGGCGGCGATGGCCAGAGTCGGGGCGCCCCGGCGGACCGCTGCCACGGCGGTAACCGTCTCCGGGAGGGCGTTTACCGCGCCCATCAGGATTGCTCCGACGAAGCCTGCGCTCAGGTCGGTGACCAGCACCAGACTCTCGGCGGCCCGGGCGATGGCCCAACCGCCGATCGAGACCAGCAGACCCACCGCCGCGAAGCGTACCCAGAGCCGGGTGGAGCTGGTCCGGTCGAGGCTGCCGTGCTCGTGGGTGATGTCCGGCAGCGTCTCGGCGGTGGCGACGGCCCGCCACAGCGGACTGGCCCCGGAGCGGCGGACCAGATGCAGGCCGCCGAGGTAGGCGGCGACCATGGCGAGTGAGGCGGGGTGCAGGCCGGCCACGGTGACATCCGGCGTGTAGCGGCCGAGCAGGGCCAGCGAGAGCAGCACGATGAGGAGGACCCCGAAGAGCACGTTCGACAGCGACGCCGAGGCGTGTTCCAGGTTGGCCCGGCGGTGGAAGGCGTCCGCCACGGCGACAGCGGTGGTCTGGGTGGCGATCCCGCCGACCGCGTTGCTGTAGCCGAGCTGCGGCTGCTCCGCCGCCGCGGTGACGGCGGTCATCACGATGCCGGACAGCGACGTCGCCAGCCCGATGAAGACCGCGCCGAAGAACGCCTCCCCCCAGCCGGTTCGGTCGGCGAGCGTGTCGCCGAGGGCGACCAGGCGGATGCTGCCCAGCACCGTGAGGGTGCCCGCCACCCCGAAGACGGCGATGCTCGGCCCGGTTGGCCACGGCAGGCTGGTCAGTACGTCCGGCACCGGCCGGGGATTCCCAGATCTGTCCGATCGAATCCGGCAGTGGCGGATGTCCGTATCGTCATCCGCAGCGCGGCCTGGGGCGGAGCGGGTTGGGCGTTTCGCTGATGTCGGAACAGCCCGATGCCTATGGTTTTTACCATATTCGCCCTAGGGGGACGATTGTGAGTATTTTCCACGGAACTGTTGGCTTCTATCGGCAGTTCCGGCCGGACATTCCGGAGACAGTAGCCGATGTGTTGGACGGCGCGGTCCCCGCCGGTTCGCCACGGCGTCTGCTCGACATCGGCACCGGCGTCGGCCTCGTGGTGGAGGCCCTGCGGGGCCGGTTCGACGACATCATCGCCATCGACCCGGACCCCGAGATGCTCACCGCGGCCGAGAACGCACTCCGCCCGCGGCTACCCGACGACGCCCAGCTACGCCTGGAGGAGACCACCGCGGAGGAGTTCACCCCACCGGCCGGGTGGCAGGCCGACCTGGTGACGATCTGCCGAACGTTCCACTGGCTCGACAAGGCGAGGGTCCTGAACCAACTGGACGCACAGGTCAGCCGGGACGGTGCTGTCGCGATCTTCGCCGACAAGAGCTTCTGGGTTGCCCACCACGACTGGGAGATGGAAGTCCGGGCGGTGATCCAGGACTTTCTCGGCGAGCAACGTCGGGCGGGTGACGGCACGTTCCACGAGCAACGGCGTCCGGACATCCAGGTCCTGCGTAACTCGCCGTTCAGCCAGGTCGAGGAGTGCATCGTGCCGGTGCATCGGACCTGGACCGCCACCAGCATCCTTGGTTACCTGCACTCCACCACGTTCGCCGAGCCGGAACTCTTCGGCGACCGGCTCCATGAGTTCGACAACGCCGTACGTGCCGCCCTGGCCCGGTGTAGCGACACCGACACCTTCATCGAGGAGAACGAGTTCGTCATCCACCTTGGTTGGCGAGATCGGGCATGAACCACCGGCGTCGACAGCGAGGACCGGTACGGGAGCATCGACTTCGGGGTGTTCCGACGGGAGTTGGACCAGGCCCGCGCGGTCGCCGGCTCCGACACCGCCACCCAGGCCGAGGTTAACGCGCAGGCCCGGGCGTTACGGCTGGCGTACGAGCAACTGGTCCCGCGGGCCCGGCTGGTGCTCGAGAACACGTGCCGAACCTCGCTCATGCCGGCGACTCCGGTAGCTCCCCCGGCGCCGCGGTGGCAGCCCGGACGAGGTAGACCACGTCCGGTGCGCCTGCATCGGTCGGTGTCTCCAGCAGCTCCAGGTCGCCGAAGCGCTCCCGGAGTCGTTGCTCGAAGGCGTCGTCCCGGCTCGCGCTCCAGATCGCCAGGACACCCCCCGGTCGGAGCCGGCCGGCCACCAGGTCGAGCCCACGGTGGGCGTACAACTCGGCGTTGGCCTCGAAGACCAGCCAGTTGGGGCCGTTGTCGGTGTCCAGGCAGATGGCGTCGTACTGGTCGGCGGTGTCGGCCAACCAGGCGAGGATGTCCGCCTCGACGATCCGTACCCGGGGGTCGGCCTGCGCGGCGCCGGTGAGGGGGCGCAGGTGGCGGGCGTGCCAGCCGATCACGGTGGCCTCGATCTCAACGACGTCGATGGCGGCGACGTGTGGGTGCTCGACCGCGCGCAGCAGCGAGAACCCGACGCCGAGACCGCCGATGAGCAGCCGGGGCGCCGGGCCCGTGCACCTGCTCACCGCCGCGTCAACCAGCAGTCGCTCGGACCGGCCGTCCGCGGTGTCCATCAGGAAGACACCGTTGCTGATGACCTCGTAGCGGCCGTTCGTCTCGCGTAGCACCAGTTCACCCCGGCTGGTCGTCACCCGGTCCAGGGTGATCGGCGGTTGCCGGAAATCGTGCACGGTAAGTACCCCCGCGGGACGGTGAGAGACGGGACAGGTCAGGCGGGCCAACGCGTCGCATCACTATAGGCGCCGGTCAGCGAACCGCCCCGGGGACTTCTGCGTCCTAACCTTTCATGGTGGACGTAGACGATGGGGAGCTGTTGCGCCTCGTCGGTACGGGGGACCGCAGGGCGTTCGAGCTGCTGTACGCGCGGAACGCACCCTGGCTGTTGCTCCGGCTCCGGCGACGGTGCCGAGACCCGGAGCTGGCGCGAGAACTGCTGCAGGAGACGTTCCTGACGGTGTGGCGGGCTGCGGCCAGCTACCGGGGGGACGGGACCGCGGTGGGCTGGCTGTGGTCGATCGCCAGCGGCCGACTGATCGATGCCCGACGGCGGGCCTCGGTTCGTCCGCAGCTCGTGAACTCGCCGGGGGAGGGCACCCTCACCTGGTCGCCGTCGGCAGAGGACGAAGCCCTGACCCACGAGTACGACGCCGGGTTGGAACGGGCGCTGCGTCAGCTCCCGCCGGAGTTATGGACGGTGCTACAGGCAACGGTGTTGGACGGCCGGACCGTGCGGGAAGCGGCGACGTTGCTGGGGGTGCCGGAAGGCACGGTGAAGTCCCGGGCGATGCGCGCCCGGCAGCGGCTACGGGCCGCCCTGTCATGACCGGCGAGCATGTGAGTGCGCAGGTGCTGGCGGCGTACGCCGAGGAGCGGCTGGCCGACGGGGACGCCGAGTCGGTGGAGGCGCATCTCGACCGCTGTGACACCTGCCGGGCGAGTCTCGCGCCGAACGAGGCGGTGCGGCGGGTGGTCGCGGGGGTCGCGCTGGCGCTGGACGACCGGTTGTCAACACCGGGGCGGGTACGACCCGCCACCGGGTGGCGGCGGGTGCGGGTGTTGGTGGGTGCCGCACCGGCGGTACGGACCGCGTGGCTGCTCTCCGTACTCGTCACCGGGCTGCTGACCCTGGGGTTGGCGGTCAGTCCGCGGACGCTGCCACCGTGGGTGCTGCTGCTGATCGCCCCGGCGCTGCCGGTGATCGGTACGGCCCTGTCGTACGGGCGGCGCACCGACCCGCTGCACGAGGTGGTGGCGGGGACACCGCAGGGGGGCCTGCGAATCGTGCTGTGGCGCACGCTGTCGGTGCTCACCGTGGCCACGCCGGTCGCGGTGCTGGCCGCCGTAGTGACCGGTGTCAGCACTCCCCTGATGTGGATGCTGCCGGGTGCCGCGTTGACCGCCGGCACGCTGGCGCTCGGCTCCCTGATCGAGCCGACGTACGCCGCTGCGGTGGTGGCGGGCGGGTGGGCGGTGGTGGTGCTGGCGCCGCCGGTTGGTGGGCTGGTGGTCGTGGCCTCGAGTGCCCCGGTGTGGCTGGCCGTGACCGGGGTGGCCGTTGTCGTGCTGTACGTGCGGCGGGAACGAGTGGGGAGACAGGCGGGATGACGACAGTCAGCGTGGCCGGCCTGCGGGTCAGCTACGGAAAGCGGGTCGTCCTCGACGACCTGGCCATCGAGCTGGGCGTGGGCGTGCACGGGCTGCTCGGCCCGAACGGTGCCGGCAAGACGACCCTGATGCGAGTGCTGGCCACGGTGCTGCGCCCGGATCGGGGGGAGGTCCGGCTGCTGGGGCACCGCACTGACGACCGGGTGGGGCTGCGCCAGGCCCGTCGCCGGTTGGGCTACCTGCCCCAGGCGTTCGGCTTCTACCCGCGCTTCACTGTCCGGGAGTTCGTCGAGTACTTCGCCTGGCTGCGGGAGATGCCGGCGGCGCGGATACCGCTCGCGGTGGATCGGGCCATCGAGCGGGTCGGCCTGCTCGACCGGGCGGATGACCGGATGAAGCACCTCTCCGGCGGAATGCTGCGGCGCGCCGGTATCGCCCAGGCCATCGTGAATGACCCGCGGGTGTTGCTGTTGGATGAGCCGACGGCCGGGCTGGACCCGGAGCAGCGGGTGGAGTTCCGAACGCTGCTGCGGGAGCTGGGCCTCGATGCCGTGGTGCTGGTCAGCACGCATCTGGTCGAGGATGTCGCGGCGGCGTGCGCGCGGGTCAGCCTGGTCGACGACGGGCGACTGGTCTTCGCCGGACTCCCGGGGGAGCTGATCGCGGCCGGCGGGGACGGCGACAGCGGTGACTCCCCGATTGAGCGGGGCTACACGGCGGTGTTGCGCGGCGCGCGGCAGGTGACGCGGTGAGGCGTGCGCTGTGGGTGGAGCTACGCCGCGGCACCGCACCCTACGCGGCGCTGGCGATGTTCGGGGCCGGGGTGTGGGTGCTGGCGGCGCACCCGGACGACTGGGCCGGCCGCTGGGTCGGCCTCGCCGACTACCTGCGGGTGTCACTGCTGGCCCTCTGCCCCCTCATGGTTAGCGCCGGGGCGTGGCAAGCCGGCCGGGAGCGGCGACGCGACATCGGCGAGCTGGTCGCCGCCACCCCACGTCCGGGTTGGCACTCGCTGGTGGCGGCCTGGCTCGCCGTGACCCTGGCCGGGATCGCCGGCCTGGTGGTCGCGTTCGCCGGGGCGGCGGTGTTGGTCGCGCGGGTCGCGACCTACGGCGGTGGGGACTGGTGGCAGCGGGCGGCCGTCGGGGTCCTCGCCCTGGCCGCCGCCAGCGCGGGTGGTGTCCTCGTCGGCCGGCGGGTCCCGTTGCGGGTGGCGGCGCCGATCGCCGGCCTGGCCACCTACCTGGGCCTGGCAATCCTGACCTACTGGAACGCGGCCCCCGCGCGGCTCTCCCCAGCCTACGGCGGCAGGTGGATGTACTCGCTGGTGCCGGAGTGGGTCACTGGGTTGCAGGTCACCTGGCTGGTGGCGTTGACCGCGCTGCTGCTCGCCGTCGCCGTACGCCGGGGGCGCGTGGCGCTGCTGGCCGGTGCGGTCGCCGTCGCCGCCGCGGTCCCGATCAGCACCGCGCCGAGCTGGAATCGCGCGCCAGCCGACCCGGCCGCGGTGGAGCTGGTCTGCACGACCAGCGGCCCGGAGGTCTGCCTGACCCGGGTCAACGCCTTTCTGCTCGACGAGGTCGCGGCGGTAGCGCAGCCGATCCTGGCCCGGCTTGACGGGATACCCGGAGCGCCCCGGCAGGCGGTTGATCAGACCGTCCGGCCGGCCGGTGCGTCCGTCGTGGAGGATGCCGACACGGTCTGGCTCGACCTGGACTTCCAGGCCACCCCACTCGGTGGCCTGGCCAACGTCGACTATCTGCGTTCGGCCTTTCGCCAGATGGCTGGGGTTGAGTGTGCGTACTCGTCAGCGGTGGACCAAAGGGATCAGCGGATTCACCAGGCCGACAACATGGCCACCGACTGGCTGCTCGACGGGACGGTGTTCGGGGTAGGGGGAGCATCGGCCGGGCTCCGCGAGCTGCCGCCGTCGGCGCAGCGCACCTGGTTCGCCGACTACCTCGACGCCGCCGGTCGCTGTGACCTCCCGGCCCTGGTCCGCCTGGCGGAGCAGCCGTGATCGCCCGGCTGCTCCGGCTGCATCTGCGTGTCCGGGGAGCGTCGGCCTTCGTGGCCGGGGTCAGCGTCATCACGCTGCTGGCCTGGGCCGGCGGAACCTGGCTCGCCGGCCGGTCCTTCTTGGATGGGCCGGCCGCCCGCCTCCCCGTGGTCGTGCTGGCCCCGCTGCTGTCCGCGGTGCTGCTCGGGCCCACCCTGGCCGGAGTCGACGAGGAGCTCGAACGCGGCACTCCGCTGCGCTGGCGGGTTTGGCGGGCCGGACATGTTCTCCTCGCCGTCCTCGCCGTGGCCACGGCGCTCGTTCTGACGGGGCTGCGTGCCCCCGAGACGTTCGGTGCCCACGCGCTGGCCCGCAACACGCTCGGCTGGATCGGCCTGGTCGCTGGCGCCACGGCGCTGCTGGGCGCGCGGCTGGCGTGGCTGCCGGCCTTTGGCTATGGGTGTGCGGTCTACTTCGCCGCGCCCCGGGACGCCGGCGTGCTCGCGGCGTTGTGGGCCTGGCCGGTGCAGACCTCCACCGCTGCTGCCTCGTGGTGGGCCGCCGGTGGGGTTCTCGCGCTCGGCCTCGTCGGCTACGCGCACGGTGGCGCCGCCGTCGATCGTCGTTCCCGTCGCAATTGATCACCATCCGAAGTGCACTGATCGCAAGCGTTCACAACCCTCACGTTGGTCGGTATGGTGTCCCGAATGCGTCGCTTTAGGATGCTCCTGCGGCGCGGTAGTCGGGGGCTCCCAGTCAAGACAAGACGGAGGACGGATCGTGACGGTTCCGCAGGAGGCTGGCGTACCAGTCGCCCGCATGACGTTCGAGGAGTTCCAGGCGCTCGGCCCCGGCGGCCTGTTCAAGACCGACGTACCGGTGGTGATCTCACTTCCGGAGAGTGTGCGTGGGCTCGGGCGTGAGGGTGTGGCGGCCCGCCTGGCCGACATGACCGTCACCCTGTTCACCGAACCGGGCGACAAGAACCACCCCGGGCGCTGGGAGACCCGGGACATCACCCTTCGGGACTTCTTCGCCGACGAGCGCCACCTGACCGAGTCCGACACCTGGCACCGGGTGGTGTCGAACATCCGGAACAGCCCGGCCGACGTCAACGCCGTGGTCGGCTTCGACGCGGAAGGGTTCTTCGGCTACGGCAGTTCGTTGTACGCGGCCAACCTCTGGATCAGCCACCGCGGCGTCTTCACCAAGAACCACTTCGACGAGTTCGAGAATTTCAACATCGCGCTGGAGGGCCGCAAACGGTTCATCATCGCGCCGCCCGGGTCCCGCGACTACTACCCCCGGTCGATGCTGCGCGGATTCGGGGACAAGTCCCAGGTGTTCGACCTCGACAATGTCGACCTGGGGCGCTATCCGAGAGTGGCGCCGAAGCTCGCCCAGCGCCGCGACTTCGTCCTCGAACCCGGCCACATGCTCTACCTGCCGCTCGGCTGGTGGCACCAGGCCGAATCCCTCGATCCCATCAACATCAACGTCAACTTCTGGTTGAAGTCGAAGAAGATTCTGCGCCGGCCACACGTTCTGGGTGTCGCCCTCTACACGTACGCCTACCGGCGGGTCAAGGGCGTATACAGCTACCAGCCCACCGAGGTGAGCTCGTGAGCGACCGCAAGACCATCACCCCCACGCACCGCTACCGCAACAACGACAAGCTCATCGGCATCGGCAACGCCTTCTGGAACATGTCCGAGGCGAACGGAGTGGCCGGCATCGTTGGTGACCTCGCCGACGGCGTCTTCACCATGGCCGACGGTCACCACTTCGTGAACTTCACCGTCTGCTCCTATCTGGACCTGGACACCCACCCGAAGGTCATCGACGGCGCGATCGCGGCGCTGCGCCGGTTCAACGTGCTGGACCACTGCATCCCGCGCACCCGGGTGCAGACGCCGGTGCTGCTGGAGCTGGAGGAGTCGCTCGGCGAACTGTTCGGCGCGATGGTGATCAGCGCGGTCTCCACCGCGGCGGCCAGCACCGGCCTGCTGCCGCTGATCGCCTCCGGTCACCTCGGCAACGGCACCCGGCCGCTGATGGTCTTCGACAAGAACGCCCACGTGTCGCTGGCCAACGCCAAGCCGAGCTGCGCCGACGAGTCCGAGGTCGTTACCTGCAAGCACCATGACCTCGACTACCTCGAGGACATGTGCCGCACCTACGAGCGGGTCTGCTATGTGGTGGACGGTGCCGACAGCCTCGGTGGCTACGCACCGGTCAAGGAGCTCGCCGACCTCCAGGACAAGTACAACATGCTGGTCTTCTACGACGACTCGCATTCGCTGTCGGCGTACGGGCAGCGGGGCATCGGCTACGTGCGGACCCACGCGCCGATCCTCGACCAGCGCACCATCACCGTCGCCACGCTGAGCAAGGGTTTCGGTGCGGGTGGTACGGCGGTCCTGCTCGACGGCTACCCGCAGGCGACGCGTCGGCTCGTCGAACGCTTCGCCGGCCCACTGGGCTACTCGCAGAAGATGAACGCCGCCGCTGTGGGCGCCGCACTCGCCTCCGCGGAGATTCACCGTACCGAGGAGCTCGACCAACTCCAGGGGCGGCTGCGTACCAACATCGCGATGTTCGACTCGCTGCTCGACACCGAGCAGTCCGGCGAGTCGTACCCGATCCGGTTGGTGCCGATGAGTGACGACACGGTCGTTAACGCGGCCCAGCAGGTCTTCGCCGCCGGCTTCTACACCTCGCCGGTCTTCTTTCCGATCGTCGCCCGGGGCACCGCCGGGCTGCGGGTGATGCTGCGCGCCGGCCAGACCGAGGAGCAGATCCGGCGGCTCTGCGCGGTCCTGGTGCAGGCCGGGGCGCGTCCGGCCGCTGCGCTTGACGGGCCCGGCCCCCGGTGAGCGCCGCGCCGCGCGCGATTCCGCGCAGCATCCTCTACACCCCGGCGCTCTCCCTGGACAAAGTCGTTAAGGCCTGGTCGTACGACGCGGACGTGCACCTGATCGACCTGGAGGACTCCGTTCCGCCGGTGGAGAAGCCGGCCGCGCGGGTGGTCTGCCGGGACGCCCTGGAGAAGGCACCCTGGCCAGTCAACGTCGCCGTCCGCATCAACGAGTTGGGCAGCGTCGCGGCCCTGCACGACCTGTTGCTGCTCGCGGAGAGCTCGGTACGGCCCGGAATCGTCATGATGACCATGGTCACCTCCGCGGCCGAGGTCACCCTGCTGCGTCGGATGCTGGCCTCGGCCGGCGCACAGCCGGAGATCTACGTGACGGTGGAGACCGTCGAGGCGGTCACCGAGATCGACGCGATCGCCCGGGAGGCCGACGGGCTGGTGCTGGGCTCGGCCGACCTGGCAGCCACGCTCAACGTCGAGATCACCTGGGAGGCGATGCTCGCCGCCCGCCAGGCGATGGCGATGGCCTGTGCGCGGCACGGTACCGCCTGTGTCGACACCGCCAACTTCCGGCTCTCCGAGCCGGCCGTGCTCGCGGAGGAGACCGCGCGGGTGCGAGCCCTCGGGTTCCACGGCAAGGCGACGGTGCACCCCAGCGAGTTGGCCACGATCAACCAGGCCCTGCGCCCCCAGGTCAACGACCTGCGGCTGGCTCGTCGCGTGGTGGCGGCGGTCCACCGCGCCAACGGCGGCATCGCCGTACTGGACGGCAGCATGGTGGGCCCGCCGTTCGCCCGGATGGCCCACGTCACCGTGGCGCGAGAGGACGCCTGGGAAGCCCGATTCGGTGGCGCCGGATGACCGCAACGGTGATGGTCGGCGCCGCCGACATGGCGGGCGCGCGACGGATGACCCAGGTGATCGACGTCCTCGGCGAGATGTTCATGGACCTGGCCACCGGCCGGACCCGTTCTCCGGCTCGCACGGTGGTGGAGCATGGCGAGCAGCGGGTGCTGTTGGTCAGCCCGGCGGTCTGGGAACGGCGTGGCGTGGGTAGTGTCAAGATCACAACGCTGACCCCGGACAATCCTGGACGGGGGCTGCCGCTGATCCACGGGATCGTCGCCCTCACCGACCTGGAGACCGGGCGGATCACCGCGCTGTTGGACGGTGCCGAGTTGACCGCCGTACGGACCGGGGCGGTGGCGGCTCTGGCCACCCGCTTCTGTACCGCGGCCACCGCCGACGACCTCGCCGTCATCGGTGCCGGGGTCCAGGCCCGGGCCCTTGTCCGGGCGGTGGCGGCGATACGTCCGATCAAGACCCTGCGGATCTTCTCGCGGACCCGGGCCGGTGCGGAGAAGCTCGCCGACGAGGTGCGGGCGACGACGCCGATCCGGGTGACGGTCTGCGACAGTGCGAAGACCGCCGTCGCGGACGCGCCGATCATCTGCACGGCGACCTCCACGAGCGACAGCACGCCGGTGGTGGCGGCGGACTGGGTGGCGCGCGGGGCGCACCTGAACGTGGTCGGCGGTACCCACCCGGACGCGATCGAGCTGGACCCGGCCCTGCTGGGAGACGCGGTGACCGTGGTCGAGGAGCAGTCCGCCGCGCTGGACGGTGCGGGCGAGGTTCGGGCCGCCCGCGCCGCTGGCCTGCTCGTCGCCGACGACCTGCGGGAGTTGGGACGCCTCGTCGGCGGCGAGGTCGAGTTCGGTGGCCGAAACTCGGTGTTGCGCACGGTGGGTATGGCTATTGAGGACACCGCTGCGGCGGTGGCGCTCCACGACGCGGTGGGGGTGCCGGATGAGCGGGGCTGAATCGATCGCCGCGGCGGGACACCCGTGGTTCGGCGACCAACGGCTGGCGCCGACCGCGCCGGCGGACACGCTCCGGCACCGCCTGCGCAGCGTGCTGCACAAGACCGGCTGGCCGTACCAGCCGGTGCTGCCGGCCGCGCCGATGACCATCCCCCGTGCCTCGTACGCGGAGCTCTTCCGGGTGGCCGGTGTCCTGGTGGAGCTGCTGCGACGGACCGCCCTGGAGGCCGCGCCCAGCACTCGGGAGCGGCTGGCGGCCTACCGGATGCCGGCCAGCGAGGACCAACTCTGGCTGTGTGACCCGTTGCTCGACGAGCGGTACGCGGACTGCGTGGCGCGGCCGGACGTGGTCATCGGCCCGGATGGTCCGCAGTTCGTGGAGTTCAACGTCAGTGGCGCGCTCGCCGGCGTGGTGGAGACGCAGAGCCGCCTCGACGTGTGGCGCGGGCTGTACGCCGACGGGGCGGGTCGGCTGCCGTATCGCTCGCCGGATCCGTTCGCCGTACGCGCCGAGATGTTCCGCTCGCTCGCCGCGGAACTGGCGGTGGCGCCCCGGGTGGCCATCGTCGGCAGTGCCCAGGTCGCGGGGGTGACCAGTCACTACTTTGAGGTCGAGGCCGAGTACCACCGCAGCCAGGGGCTGGCCGCCCGGTTCTTCGAGCCGAAGGAGCTGCACGAGGCGTGGGACTGCCCTCCGGGGCTGCGCTATTCGGTTGGGCTGCGTAATTTCACGATCCCGGACTGGGCTGACGCGGGCGTCCCCACCGCCACGGTGCAGGAGGCGCTGGACCACGGTTGCCTGCTGGTGGGGACACAGACCTCCACCTTCCTGCACAGCAAGCTGACCATGGGGTTGCTCTCGGAGGGACGGCCGTGGATGACCACGGCCGAGCGGGACCTGGTCAACCGCTACCTGCCGTGGACCCGGGTGCTCTCCGAGCGGTGGACCGAGCGCGCGGGTGAGCAGGTTGACCTGCTGCCGTACGTGCTACGCAACCGCGAGCGGCTGGTGCTCAAGGAGGCGCTGGGGGATTGCGGCAAGCAGGTGGTGATCGGTCGAGAGGTGCCTCCCTCGAAGTGGGAGGCCGCGGTGGCGGCCGGGGCCGCCGGCGCCAGCATCGTGCAGGAGTTCGTGCCGCCCCAGACCTGCCGGGTGGCGTTGCTGGCAGACGGCGCCGACGAACCCCACGATGCCGATGTCGCCCCGGTGCTGGGGCCGCTGCTGTTCGGCCGTCGACCGGCCGGGGTGTTCTGCCGCTACCGCACCGACGGCACGGCCGGCATCGTCAACGCCCGGGGATCGGCCACCGGGGCGGACAACGCCATGGTGGCGTTCTGACCGTCCCAGGTGGCCCTTGGCCCATTCACCCGAAACGTCGGAGACAGCACATGACGCTACGCCGAGTCAGCGACCACGAGTACGTCGAAGAGCACGGCGGGGACTACGAGGACTTCGAACCCGGGATGGTTATCCGGCACTGGCCGGGCCGCACCCTCTCCGAGGCCGACAACACGTGGTTGACGCTGTTGACGATGAACCAGCACCCGCTGCACTTCGACCAGCACTACGCCGCCGGCGTCGAGTACGGCCGCGTACTGGTCAACAGCGGCATCACCCTGTGCCTGATCGGCGGGATGACCGTGCAGGCGCTCTCCGCCCGCGCGGTGGCCAATCTGGGCTGGGACAAGGTGCGTCTCAAGGAGCCCGTCTTCGTCGGGGACACCCTCTACGCGACGAGCCGAATCCTGCACAAGCGGCTGTCGCGGTCGCGTCCCGGCAACGGCATCGTGACGGTGGAGACGACGGGTACGAAAGCGAACGGGGAGCAGGTGATCGTCTTTGAGCGATCCTTCCTGGTTCGTTGCCGGCAAGCCGGCTGAGCGTCGCCGGGCTATGGCACCTGGAAAGGTGCCATAGCCCGGCGACTGCTTACCAGGTGCGGGAAACCATCGGCCGGTGCCGAAGACCCGATCTGGCAGGATGTGTCGGCATGACGAGCGAGAAGCAGGCGAAGGCCAGCCACCGCGGCATTCCCAGCAGCAACGAGTTCCGTGAATTCATCGCCTCCGGATGGGCCACCCCCGACCGGGAGCCCACCCCCCGCGCCGCCGTGGCCGACCACGCCGCCCGCCGCCGGGCCATGCTGTCGCAGCAGTTCCCCGGCGAGCGGCTCGTCATCCCGGCCGGCGGTCTCAAGGTGCGCAGCAACGACACCGACTACCCGTTCCGTCCGCACACCGCCTTCGCCCACCTCGCCGGCCTCGGCGCGCACACCGACCCGGACAGCGCCCTGGTGCTCGACCCGAAGCCGGGCGGTGGCCACCACGCCATCCTCTACTTCCGGCCGCTGGCCCCGCGAGACAGCGAGGAGTTCTACGCCGACTCCCGCCACGGCGAGTTCTGGGTCGGTCCACGCCCGAGCATCGCCGACCGGGAGTCGGAGCTGGGCATCAGCGCGCGTCACATCGACTCGCTCGCCGACGACCTCGCCAAGGATGCCGCCGCCGCCCGGATGCGGGTGGTCCGTACGGTCGACCCGCGCCTCACCGAGCTGGTGGACAGCGTCCGTACCCAGGCCGGCGCGACCGGTTCGGAGCAGGAGCGGGAGGAGGCGGACACGGAGTTCGCCCGGCACCTCTCCACCATGCGCCTGATCAAGGACGAGTGGGAGGTGGGCGAGATGCGCAAGGCCGTCGCCGCCACCCACAAGGGCTTCGACGCGATGATCGCCTCGCTGCCCGAGGCGGTCCGCAAGGGTCGCGGCGAGCGCTGGGTCGAGGGAATCTTCGGCCTCTACTCCCGGCACGAGGGCAACGGCGTCGGCTACGAGTCGATCTGCGCCTCCGGTGACCACGCCAACACGATCCACTGGACGAAGAACACCGGCGAGGTCCGCGACGGCGACCTGATCCTGATCGACTGCGGGATCGAGATCGACTCGCTTTTCACCGCCGACATCACCCGTACCCTGCCGGTCACCGGCCGCTTCACCGACGTGCAGCGCCGGATCTACGACGCCGTGTACGAGGCGCAGCAGGCCGGCCTGGCCGCGGTGAAGCCGGGCAACAAGTTCAGTGACATTCACGCCGCGGCGAACGCGGTTATCGCCCGAATCCTGCACGAGTGGGGGCTGCTGCCCGAGGGAGTCACCCTGGAGCAGACCCTGGACCGGGAGAAGGGCGGCTGGCATCGTCGCTGGATGGTCCACGGCACCTCGCACCACCTGGGCATGGATGTGCACGACTGCCAGCTGATGCTGCGTGAGAAGTACATGGACAGCGAGTTGCAGCCGGGCATGATCCTCACTGTCGAGCCGGGCCTCTACTTCAAGGCCGACGACCTGCGGGTGCCGGCGGAGTTCCGCGGCATCGGCGTGCGGATCGAGGACGACGTGCTGGTGACCGAGGACGGCTGCGAGAACCTCTCCGCGGCGATGCCGCGAACCTCCCAAGAGGTGGAGGAGTGGATGGCGCGGGTCTGGGCGAACGCCTGACCCACCCTCGTGACGAAGCCCCGTGACCGGCGCCCGGTCGCGGGGCCTCGTTCTGCTGGCCCGCGGACGCAGCACGCTGCATCGACACCCGGGCCGCACATCGCCGAACTCCGTGACGGACGCAGCGGCGAACAAGCACATCGGCAACATCTTCAGCAAACGTGACCTGCCGGTCACCACTGACGGCCACCCACGAGTGCTCGCGGTGCTGGCCTACCTGCGGAGCTGAGCAGCAGGGTCACCGGGTGGCCGGCCAGACGACCGGCCAGACGATCAGACGCCGCCGCGAGCGACCGAGCCGATCAACTGGCGCTCCGTCTGGGTCATACTCAGCATGACCCACTGCACCTTGCCCCTGGTGATCAGGCCGACCATCTCCGGGTGCAGCTGGGTGAACCAGCTCTGCACGCTCACCAGCCCCAACGCGCTCGCCGCCGTCGCTGCCTCCGCTGCCGTCAGCCGCTGGAGCAGCACGATGTCGCTGCGGACCAGTGCGGTGGAGTCCCAACCGGCCAGGTCGTCGCGGACCACCAGGGTGGCCCGCCACGGCATACTGAGCCCCGGGTCAGGTCCGGTGACCGGGCCGGTGTCGACCACGACGAGCTGCGGTTCGGTCGGGTTGGCCGCGGCCGGCGGCGAGACACCCGGTGGCAGGAACGAGGCGATCTCCCGGCCGATGACGCAGCGCCGCAGGAAGGCGTCCCACTCCCGCTCGCGGCCCGTCTGGATGAACAGCCGGGCGCCGAGCGCGATGGCGCGGAAGGCGATCAGCTGGGCACTGCGGACACCGCCGGTCAGCATCAGCCGGGTCGGTTCGGCGCGGAACAGACGCAGCCCCACCGGCTCCTGCTGCCGGTTGCGACCGACCACAAGGCCACCGCCGCCGGCGACCAGGCGCAGGCCACCAACGGAAGCGGCGTCGGTGCGGTGCAACCCCATCCGGCTGTCGGGGAAAGCGACACTCTTCACCGCAGGAAACCTCCGAGCGGTAGCGTGGCGGCCACCCCGTGGGCGTGTTCGCCGTCGAGTCGTTGTAGCCGACCGCCGTGGCGGCGGACCGCCTCGTGCAGGGCCTGGTCGGCGGCGGCCAGGCCGGCCGGGTCGGTGCCCAACAGGCGGAAGGCCGCCTCCACGGCGAGGTCGTCGTCGGTCCGGCTGGCGGCGATCGACACCACGCCCCCGGCGGCGGGGAGCCCCCGCAGCAGCGAGTCGACCTCCCATCTGCGGCTGGGCCAGTCCAACAGCCGGTGGCAGCTCTGCCGGGCACCCAGGGTTGACCAGGCCCGCCAGGACTCGCGGGCGAGTGGCTGCTCGCCGACCCCGCCCGGCGCTGCGTCGGTCAGGTGGGTGAGGGCGGTGACCGCGGCGAGCACCTCGTCCCGGTTGAGCATCCGCGCGGTCACCCGCTCCTGCCGCAGCAGCCGCCGGGTCCGCCGAATCGCCCCGGTCAGCGTCGGGAGCAGGTCGCGGTCGGCGTGGAAGTCGGGGGTCCGCGCAGCCTGGAGCACCACCCACGCCTGCCGGCTGGCCGGCACGTCCCCGTTGGTCAGTTCCCGGTACGCCCGGTCCACCGCCGCCGCGCCGGGGCGGGCACGCGGCGTCGGGGTCACCTGGATCAGCAGCTGCACCACCACCGGCGGGGCCTTCCCGTCCGCCGGCGGCAGGAGCGCAGCGGGGGAGGGCAGGGCCTGCGGAGCGCTCATCAGCAGGGCGCCCTCGGTGGGGTCAACGTCGAAGACGACGCTCAGCCCGGCCGGGTGGGTCAGCAACACCACCGGCTGGTCGTCGATCTCAACTGTCTCCAGCTCGACACCGTGCCCCAGCTGGGCCAGGAGGTGCCGGGCCGGATCCGTGTCGACCGCGGGCAGCTGCCGGTGTCGCCTCCGGAAGCCCCACCAGACCGGCATCCACTGGTGCAGCCAGCGGCCACGGAACCGGATCGCCGTCGGGGCCAGCACCAGCACCGTCACGACGGCGACCACGGCGGTGAGCGCCACGCTGTGCCGCGTGGCGGCGAGCATCGCCGCCGCCCCGAACTGCCACGCCACCAGCTGGGCGACGGTGACACCACCGACCTGGAGTGGCGGCCGGTACGGGCGTACCCGCCGGGCTGCGGGGACGTCGGGCGTGGGCGGCACCCCGGCCGCGGTAGCGGCGGTGGCCGACGAGGCGGAGGCAGCCGGCAGCGGCGAAGCGGTCGGCGCGACGGCGGCTGACAGTGTCGCCGTGTTGGCCTGTACTGCCGCGTTGGCCTGTACCGCGGCGTTGGGTTGTGCGGCCACTGCTCCTTCTGGGGTGTAGACGGTGTTGGTAGTCGCCCGACCCGGCGCGCGGTGCGCGGCCCAGGCATGACCGGGCCCCCTGCCCGCCCGGCTCACCGGCGGTGCGGGTGTCGGCGCGTCGGCCTGCTGCCCTGCTGCCCCCCGTTGCTCGGGCGGCAGCTGCCGGGCCTGCTGGGCGGCCACATCCGGGTGGTGCCGCCAACCCGGTTCACCCGGCCGTGCCGCACCCGGATGAGTCACCTCACGTCCTCCTCAGCTGGGCCGACACCACTTAGCTATCGATCGCGACGCGGATGTCGGCCACCGTCACGGTACGCAGCTCGTCGAGGCCGGGGCGCTGGCCAGACTGGCGTAGCCGCTGTGCCTGGGCCTTGCGTACGCGTTCGAAGAGCTTGCGGGCCTCGCGGGCGTTGCCGAAGTTCTGGTCTCGCTCGATGGTGGCGAAGTGCGCCTGGATCAGCTCGGAAGCGCCGTCGGCGAGCAGGTACTCATCGCCGCCGGCAATCCGCTCCACGATGACGACCAGCTGCTCCGGACTGTAGTTGCCGAACTCGATGGTCTTGGCGAAGCGGGAGGCGAGACCCGGGTTCGCGTCGAGGAACTGGCGCATCTCGCCGGTGTAGCCGGCGGCGATGACGGCGACCTGATCGCGGTGGTCCTCCATCAGCTTGACCAGCGTGTCGATGGCTTCCTGGCCGAAGTCGCCGCCGCTGCCGAAGGAACGGGAGAGGGTATAGGCCTCGTCGATGAAGAGTACCCCGCCACGGGCCGCCTCGAATGCCGCGGCAGTCTTCTCCGCCGTGTGGCCCAGGTACTGGCCGACGAGGTCCCGCCGGGACACCTCCCGGAAGGCCCCACCCGGCAGCGCGCCGAGCGCCGCCAGCAGCTCGCCGTAGATACGGGCCACTGTGGTCTTACCGGTGCCCGGAGTGCCGGCGAAGATGAGGTGATGGCTGACCGTGCCGACCGGCAGCCCCGCGCTACGCCGCCACTCGTTCACCTGAATCTCGTCGGTGAGCGCGTGCACCTGCTCCTTCACCGACTCCAAGCCGACCATGGCCTCGAGCTCGGCGAGGAGCTGCTCGGTGCGTTCGGTGTCCTGCGGCTGCCCGGTCTGCGCCCCCTCAGCCCCGAAGGTGGCGCGCCGGTTGGCGACACTCTCCACGATGGTGGGCGTGGCGTCGGCCGCGACTTCGATGGCCGGTAGCGCGGTGTTCTCGGTGGTGCACTCCTCCACCGTGCCCTGGCAGCCACGGGCGAAGGAGACGGCCGGGCCCCGGGTGTCGCGGATTCGGCAGCGTCGCAGCACCGGAGCGCACTGGTGCACCACCGCGACACCGGCGTGACCGGTCTGCGAGATGTCGCAGGCCTCGATCGTCGGACGACCATACTGGTAGACGTAGATGCCACGGTTGCCGCAGCGGGTGATCGTGCTGGTGCGGATCGTCGGGGCAGCGCCGATCCGGATGATGATGCCGTCCTCGCTCAGGTCGCTGAACTCGCACCCCTCCACGGTGCCGTCGGAATCCTCGACGACCAGCCCGTAGCGAGCACCGTTGACCCGGCAGCGGGTCAAGGTGAACTCCGACCGATCGGCCACCGAGATCGCCGGGCCGAAGCCGGCGCTCAGCTCGCAGCCGGTCATCTGGAGTTTCGCCCGGTCAACCGCGACGACCGGTGCGTCTCCGGCCTTGAGGACCAGATCCCGCAGCTCCAGGCGAACCGAGTTGGCCGACACCGTCGGGTATTCCCCGGACGAGGCGTCGACGGTGACGGTGCCGGCGCCCTGCGCGGCAACGATGGTGACGGCGTGGTCGTTGACGAACAACGCCTCGTGGTAGGTGCCCGGACTGATCGAGACGACGGCGTCGGCATCGGCCGCCGCGAGCGCATCGCCGATGGACGGGTACGCGCCAGGCTGGTCCGGGGAGACGAGAAGGGTGCGCGTCATGGCTCCGGGCTTCATGCATCGGCGAAAGGGGGTACGCCGACGATAACCCAGTCGCTCGGGCCGGCGGGGGCCCGAGGACGCGGGCAGGAGGCGAGTCACCGCGAAGTGGGTATTGGCGTAGCGGAACCCGGGTCTTGCCAGGCGGCGAGTTACGAATGGTTAGCAACGGCAGGGGCATGCCGCAGTGGGTTGACCGTTAGGCTCGGTGCCGCACCAGGAAACAAAGAGCGGGAGGAACGATGGCCGCACCCCGGATGTTGCCACTCACCGCCGGCGCGCTGCTGGTCAATGGAACCGTCCATACACACACCTCGGTCCGGGGTGACCTCGCGCCCAACCTGCACCCGGTGATCCGGCGGTTCCTGGACGAGCTGCCGAGCGGCCAGCGGGAGCGGTTCGCCGGGTGGTGCGCCGAGGTCGTGCTCCTCTCCGACCGACTCTACGAGGCCGAGGCCGACGGCGGTTCGATCAGCCCGACCCAGGCACGGTCGTTGCTGTGGGGGGCGAACGTGTGGGTGACCCGAATCCGGGAGGAGGGTGACCCTCGCGACGAGGAGCAGCAGCCTCCCTGCCGATCGTGCGCGGCCCTGCTCGACTGGCTCGGAGTAGAGGGGCTGGCATGAACGACCGCTTCCCACCCCTGGTCACCGAGGCGCTTCAGGCCGCTGGCTGGGTTCCGGGCCGTCGTGATGACGATCGGGCTCAGCAGTGGGCGTTGCGGCTGGCTGCTGATGCCGCACCGGACGGCCGGCAGCACACGATCGTCCGTGCCGCTGTCGAGGCGTACGGCGAGTTCGGTGGCCTCCTGGTTCGTCCGCAGGGCGACGGAGAACAGATCGCACCCAGCACGTTCCACCTGGATCCGTTTCTGGTCGGCCGTTCGGTGGGCACCCTCGCCGAGCTCGCCGCGGCCATCGGGGCGCCGCTCACCCCGATTGGCGAGGAGGGCGACGGCGTCGGCATCCTGGCGGTCGACGAACCGGGGCGAGTGTTCGTGCTGGACCACGGCGGCGACTGGTACCTCGGCGCGGACCTCGATGAGGCGATCACCGCGCTGGTGCTGGGCCGGCAGCCCCACCGGGTACGCCAGGACGGAACGTGGTAGCTGACTGGCGGCCGGCGACACCGCTGGAGGAGACGCTGCTCGCCGCCGCCGTGGCCGGGGAACGAAGTTCGTTCCTGGCGGCGCTCGCCACCGGTCAACTGCTGCTGCCGGTGTCACCGGAGGCGACCGCCGGCGCGGCACCGATGCCGTGGCCGACGGGCCGGTACGACGGGGGAACCTATGTCATCGCGTTCACCTCACCCGAGGCGATCGCCGCCTGCCTGCCCGGCCAGTCGGTGAACTATCGCGCCCTCGGCATTCAGGACCTGGCCAGCGACTGGCCGGACGACGGCTGGCTGCTCGCGGTCAACGCCGGCCTGCCGGTCGGGACCCGAATCACCGCCGATGAGCTGCGCGTCGTTGCTGGGCCGGCCCTTGAGGCCGAACGGGAGCTGCGCCACGCGATCGATCAACAGGATCCGGACGCCCTGATGGCGGCACTGCTCCGCACGGAGCTGCTGCTCCCGATACGGCCAGGAGGGTCCGAGTCACGGGACCTGTCCGATCCGGAGTTTCCGTGGTGGTGCCTCCCGGACGAGCAGGGGCAGCCCGGCCTGCCGATCTTCACCGGCGAGGCGCGGCTGCGGCAGGCCCTCGGTGACCACGACGTCATCACGGTGAGCAGTCTTCAGCTGGCGGAGCAGTGGCCGGACCCAACATGGCAGCTCCTGCTGAACCCGGGGACACCACTGGCGGCGGCGCTGCCCGGTTCGGCTCTGCGGAACCTGTGTGACTGGCTCGGTCAGCTCCGGCAGGTGGTCACCGACGCCGCCGAGGAGGAGCGCCAGCGGCGAGAGCCGACCGCCGGTGTCGAGCCGGCCATGCCGGGTGTGCCAGCGTCGCGAACGGCACCGGAAGAGGACGACGCGGCGGATGAGCCCGACCCGGACCTGCCGATCCGGCTACAGCTGGTGATTCCACACCAGTACCTTTCCTCCTATCTGGAGGACGGCTACCAGCGCGCCGCCGGCCTCGTGCACGCCTGGGGTGGTCCGGGTCGGGACACCCCGGCCCGGATCTACCGGCGGCTCGGCCTCCTGGGCGAGGGTTCGCCGTTCGTGGAGTCCGACGAGTGGGTGGCCGTGCTGCGGTGGGATCCCGACGAGGCCACGCCCGAGGAGTGGGGGCAGGGTCAGCCGCGGATGGAGTCGCTGGTGGTGTCGGACGGGACGGGTCTGCACTGTCTGCACCGGGATGGCCGCGACGAGTTGTTGGCGTGTTTCGACGCGGCCACCGCGCGTTGGCTCCCGGCCGGAGCATCGGCTGGCTCGTGACCCGGGGCGCTCAGTCGGGGCGGCGCCAGGGTGAGTCGTCCGCTGGATCGGTGGGGTGGGCTGGTGGTCCGCTCTCTGATGGGTTGGTTGTTGCGGTGGGTGGCGACGCGAGCCCGGTGGCGGATGTCCGGGTCGCGGTGGCGGCTTCCATCGCGGGTGTTGTGGCTCGTCGTCGGCGTCGGTATCGCAGCAGGAGTAGCACGGGCGTCGCGATGAGGCCGAGGACGACGAGGATGAACGCGATCGAGAGCGCCATTACGAGGGCTTCGTTTTCCCCCGCCGGCCCCTGCGCCCGAGCTCGGGCGAGGGTCGGGTCGAGCTGGGGCTCTTGACTGGGGGCCTGGGTTCGGCTGGCGCGGCCGTCTGGTTCGCCGGTCAGGGCTGCGCGTAGGTCGAGTTGGCCCCAGCCATAGTCGAAGTCCTTGCCTGGTTTACCGGCGTCGCGGGTGGTTTCCACCATCCGTTTGAACAGATCCAGTGAGTTGAGGTTCGGGTACTTCGACTTGACCAGGGCGACCGCGCCGGAGACGAGCGCGGTGGCGCCGCTGTTTCCGGTGATTGTTGCGTACCCGCCGCCGGGTACTGCTTGGTAGAGGTCCTCGGCGGGTGCGGCGAGGTGGGTCTGCGCGGCGGGGAGTGAGGCGATGCTGCTGGGCATTCCGTCGCGGTCGGTGCCGGTTACCGCGAGGGAGCCGGGCAGGTTTGCCGGGCTGCCGATTGCCGCATTTTCCTTGTTGCCGACACCAGCGACGACGATCACGTTGTTCTGATATGCCCGTTCCACGGCCTGGCTGAGTTCGACGTTTTGTGGGCCGCCCAGGGAGATGTTGATGACGTCCACGTCCTGCTCGATCGCCCAGTGGATTCCTAGCGCGATTGCTTCCAGCGAGTAGTTCGACTTGCCTTCGGGTGCTCGCACGGTGATTGGCAGGATTTTGGCTTTGGGAGCGACGCCAAGCACTCCTTCATGGCCGCCGGGACCGTGTCCGTGCCCGGCGATTAGGGAAGCCATCGCGGTGCCGTGCCCGCTTCGGTCCTCGTGGCCGCTGGCCTGTTCGTCGAAGAAGTCTATGCCGGGTAGTACGTTGTTTTTGAGGTCGGGGTGGGTGGCGTCTACACCGGAGTCGATGACGGCGACGGTGATTCCTTCGCCTTGGGTGATCTTGTGCATGTCGGCTAGTTCGAGGGCGTCGAGGTGCCAGGCGTCCTTTCGGTCAGCGGCGGGTGCCGGCAGGACTGACACGCCGAGGGCCACTATGGCGCCGAGGGTTGCGGCGGCGATGGTGGTTGCCGGGCGGGGGGCGAGGCGCATTCGCGGGTACCTCCTCTGTGGCCATAGGCGGTCGGTTGGGTGGTCGTCACATGGTATGGGGCGGTCATCCCGGGGTTGGGCGACCGGCCCGTATTCGGTCAGCCTTGACCGAGGGCTTTGCCGTGGTGCCGTGGCTGGTTCTCTGCCGGTGCGTCGATGGTGCCGGCTGGGGCCGGGTCGGTGACCCAGAGTTCGTCGTCGCCTTCGCCGTATTTCCAGTTCTCCGTCTCTTCAGGGCGTGCTCTGGCGGGAGGACGGGGGGTGGTGGGGGCGCCCCGGCGACCGCCTAGCGATGGCGCGGGTCCCGTGGTGGGAGCTGGTCGGGTGCCGCCGGCCGCGGTCCGACCGGTGAGGGGGCTGCCGCCGTTTGGCGGGGTGGGGCGGCCGGTGGTCGGCGGCGGGGCGGGACGGCCGACGCTTGGGGAACTGGTGCGTGGGCCGGAGGCGGCGCGGCTGGTGCTGTGTTTGCCGCTGAGGTTCGGTGGCGGTGGTGTCGGGCGGGGTGGGATGCTTCCTGCGGGTGGTCGTCCGGTGCCTGTGTTGCCGGGCAGCGTGGCCTGGTTCGGTGTGGGGCCACGATGCGCCGGGCTACCGCCGGGCTTGCCCGTGTTGGGGGGCGCGGGCCGATTGGGTGCGGGGCCGCGGGCGTCGGGGTTGTTGGCTCCCGGCAGTGTCGTGCGGGGGGCGTTTGACGGGCGGGTGGTGGATGGCGTGGTCGGTTGTGCAGTCCCTGGGCTGCTGACGCCCCTAAGCACCGGCGGGGGCAGCGGCGCGGGCGCGGGTGTGGGTGTGGGCGAGATCGGCGGTGTGGCCGCCGGTGGGGGCCCGGGCGTCGGAGACGGCGCGGTCACGGTGCCGCCAGCGAGTCCGATGCCGTCGGACAGCTCCGGCGAGGAGGGCGGTGGCGTCACGTCGAGGCGGGCGAGCATCTCCGGCCGGCCACCGAGCAGGTTCGGCGCAGGCGGCCTCGGCCGGATCGGCGCGCTCGGCCGTTCTGGTCGCGGGGACTGCCCGGGATTGTATTCGGCTATGTTCGTCGGCCCCTTGTATTTACCCCCGCGGGAAATGTTCGAGATGTAGACATCTATGTAAAGCTCTGCCAGCGGCTTGACGATGTTCTTCGCGCGCTCGTGAAACTCCTTCTGCACCTCCGTATACGATTTTCCGTTGTTCAACCCAAAGATGTCGCCGAACTGAATGCCTTCGTCGGCTTTACGCTTTTGTGCTTGGTGCTTCTGCTCGGCCTGGTACGTCAGCCAGAGCTCGCGCATGTCCCGCTGGGTTTGTGCGATCTTGCTGGCGATCTGCTCCAGGCCGTTCGCGTTCTTGTCGGCGACGTCCTTCCACTCGTCCAGTGAGTAGAGGGCCGCTCCCACCTTGCTCATGAAGAGCTCGCCAGCTGGTGAGCGCCATTTGGCCCGGAGTCCATCGGCGTGTCGCTTCAGGTTCTCCCGGGTGCTCTGTAGCAGGATGCTCGTGCGGCGCCAGGTCTCAGCGAGGGCGACGGTGCGTTCGTCGCTTTCTCTACGGGCGTACTCCCACATCTGCTCGATGGTGACCCCATCCCACTGGGTGGGCTCATAGGGTGTGGACTGGGCGGCCTGGTCAGCGACGTAGTCGTCACCGCCGCCGGCGAATCCCGCCAGGGTTGGAGTCCATCCGTAGTACTGGTCTGTCATCCCCGCTCCTCAGCGCTCCCGTCCCGTGCCCGCCGTCAACCCCGCAGGTCGACATCCGGTGGGGTCACCTCGTCACCGTGCATCCGTTCATCATCGCCCTGGATCCGGTATGCGCCGGAGCCCTCACCGACCGTCTCCGGCTGATCCATCAGGGGAGCTTCCCCGGTGTTGCCGTCCAGGCCAACGCTTTGCTCGAGGTGGGTGACTGTCGAGCCGAAGGCCCCCGGTGGGAGCGAGTCGGTCGAGTTCCCGTGCTCGTTGTCGCCCTGCTGGACGCCGTTGTTGAGAGTCTGCTGCCCGTCAACTGTAGAGAAGGCATTGAGCACATCGGTGTTGGTGGCCTCGACTAGCGCGTCTTCAGTGAGGTAATCGGCAGAAATCGACATGGAAACGGTGCTGAGAGAGACCATGCCCTGCATCGCATCTTCGAGAAGGCGGATCACCGCCAGGCGGCTTTCGTCGTGCCGGCCCCGAAAGAACCGGCCCTCGTTCATTCCGCCCCCGCCGAACGGCGCCTGCACTTGGAGCATTGGGAGCACGCCACCCTGGTAGCTGGGTCGAAAGTTGGTCTCCAGCTCGTTCTGGATAGCCTGCGCGAAGTCTTTCAACTGCTGGATGTTGACGTCGATGTTCTCGCTGACGAGCCAGTCGTCGCCCATGATTCCTCCCCGATCATCCGTCTGCGAGCGGCGCATGTGTGCGTCCTGGCTGCGCATCTGTCTGATTAGGGCCTCTATCCGGATGGCGCAGGTTCTCAGCCGCAGGCTGAGTATCCACTCTGGTGGAGCTAGCGCCACCGCGCAACCCCGCCGGGTGCTCACACCTGGGACGGAAGGTCCAGCAACTGCACCAGGCGGGTGCCCTCCCGCCGGGTGACCAGCCAGCCCCGACCTGGTGGCAGTGGTCCGGGGCGTACGGTGCCGAGCAGCACCCCCTCCTCCCGGTTGCCGGACATGACGATGCCCGGGGTGCTGATCTCACGCAGCCGCATCAGCACCGGCTCGTAGAGGGCCCGGCTCGCGCCGCCGGTGCGGCGGGCGACGACCAGGTGCAGACCGATGTCCCGGGCCTGCGGCAGAAACTCCAGCAGCGGGGTCAGCGGATTGCTGCCCGCCCCGGCCACCAGGTCGTAGTCGTCCACCAGGACGTAGAGGTCGGGGCCTTTCCACCAGCTGCGAGCCCGCAGCTCGTCGGGCTTCACGTCGGCGGGGGGAAGCCGGTCCCGCATCACGGCGGCCACCTCGGCGATGATGTTCTCGGTGAGCTGCGCCGACGATCCATACCCGATCAGGTGCTCGGTGGTGATGTCGCCGAGCATGCTGCGGCGGTAGTCGACGAGAACCAGCCGAGCCTCGTTCAGCTCGTTGCGGTCGACGATCGTCTGTGCCAGCGCCCGCAGGAAGGTGCTCTTCCCGGACTCCCCGTCGCCGAAGACAAGGAAGTGCGGGTCGGTGGCGAAGTCCAGGTGCACCGGCTGGAGATCCACCTCGGCGATGCCGATCGGAATGCCGGGTCGCCCGGTGGCCGGCAGACTGCCAAACGGGACCACCGGCGGAAGGAGCCGGATCGGCGGAGCTCCCGGTCCCTCCCAGCTGGCGGCGAGGTCGTTGATCAGCTTGCGGGAACCCTCGGGTAGGCTCTCCGGTTCCTGAGAGCCGTCGGCGCGGGGCAGTGCGGCGAGGAGGTGTTGACCGTCGGGGGTGATTCCTCGACCGGGAGACTTCTCCGGCACGTTCATCGCGGCCCGCCGATCCAGCATGGAGTCGCCCGCATCCGCCAGCCAGAGCTCCAGTCGGGTGCCGAAGACATCCCGAACGGCAGGGCGCAGGTCCATCCAGCGTCCAGCGGTGACGATCAGGTGAATGCCGAACGAGAGCCCGCGGTTGGCGATGTCACTGATCGCCGGCTCGAGGTCCTCGAATTCGGTACGGATGGTGGACCAGCCGTCGATGACGAGGAAGACATCGCCGAAGGGGTCATCTGTGTGCTGGCCGTGCCGACGAGCGTGCCGGTACGCGGCCATCGAGTCCACCCCGCGCTCACCGAACCGTCGCTCTCGCTCGCCCATCAGCAGCTGCAACTCGGCGATCGTGCGCCGGACCAGACCAGCGTCGAGCCGGGTCGCCACCGCGCCGACGTGCGGCAGTCCGCGCAGTGAGGAGAGCGCGTTGCTGGCCAGGTCGAGGCAGTAGACCTGAGCCTCACGTGGCGTGTGGGTCAGCGCCAGCGAGGTGACGATCGTCCGCAGCAGGGTGCTCTTGCCGCTCTGCGGACCACCCACGATCACCGCGTGGCCGGCCGCGCCGGCCAGGTCAAACCAGAGCACGTCTCGACGCTGCTCGAACGGCTTGTCGACGATGCCGGTGGCCACCTGGAGCTCGCCCACCAGAGCAGCGTGCGCCACCGTCACTCCCCGGTCCGGGTCCGCGGTCAACGGTGGCAGGAGCTGATCCAGCGTCGGCGGCTCCGCGAGCGGGGGCAGCCACACCTGGTGGGCCGGCGTGCCCCGGCCGGTGAGCCGACCGACCAGGATGTCCAGCAGGCTGTCGCCGCCCGGTTCGGCCGGTTCCGGCGTCACCTCCGCTTCGGTAGGAGTCACCGGCGGCGCGACGTAGCTGGTGCCGTACTCCTGCACCCGCGCCTCGCTGTCCCCAGCAGCGACCGCCACCGCCATCTCGCTTCGGTAGGCGCCGGAGACGTACGCGGCCTTGAAGCGGACCAGCGGTTCGGTACCAAAGCGTAGGTATCCGTGGCCTGGTGAACGGGGCAGCTCGTACGCGTCGGTGGCGCCGAGCACCACCCGGCTCTCCATGGCGGAGAAGGTCCGCAGCCCGATCCGGTACGACAGGTGGGTGTCCAAACCCCGCAGCCGGCCCTCCTCCAGCCGCTGTGAGGCCAGTAGCAGGTGGACACCGAGCGACCGACCAACCCGACCAATCTGTACGAACATATCGATGAAGTCCGGCTTGGCGGTGAGGAGCTCGGAGAACTCGTCGCAGATGATGAGCAGGCTCGGCAGGGGAGCCAGGGGCGCTCCGGCGGCCCGGGCCTTCTCGTAGTCGCGCTGCGAGGCGTAGTTGCCGGCCGCGCGCAGCAACTCCTGCCGGCGTACCAGCTCACCGTTGATGGAGTCGGTCATCCGGTCAACCAGCGGCAGCTCGTCGGCGAGGTTGGTGATGACCGCGCTGGCGTGTGGGAGGGCATCCAAGCGGGTGAAGGTCGCGCCACCCTTGAAGTCGACCAGGACGAAGTTCAGGCTCTCCGAGCTGTGCGTGGCCGCGAGCGCCAGCACCAGCGTACGCAGCAGCTCGGACTTGCCGGAGCCGGTCGCACCGATCAGCAGGCCGTGCGGGCCCATGCCGTCCTGCGCGGACTCCTTGAGGTCGAGTTCGACCGAAGCACCGTCGGTACCCGTACCGATGGGCACCCGTAGCCGGTCCCGGTTCGGCCGGGGCTGCCAGGCCGCCTCCAGGTCGAACTCGTGTGGGTCGCCGATGTTGAGCAGCGCGGCCAGGCCCAGCTCGGCGGTGAGCGGACTGTCGCCGCCCCGGGAGGCAGCCGAGAGGCGTAGTGGGGTCAGCTGCATCGCGAGCGTCTCGATCTCCGTAATCCGGCACTGGTCTGCCCGACCAATCTCGGCGACACCATCCACAGTGGTACTCAGGAGCTTCAGGTCGGGGGTGACCTCCAGCACCAGCCGGGCGCGGTCCAGTAGCCGCGGTGCCGGGTTGGAGAGGTCGAGAAGGGTGACGCCCTCCACACCGCCGTCGGTCATCAGGTGGTCCGATCCGGCGGTGTCGCCGCCGTCGATGACGACCAGGACGTGCGGCCCGCCCACCTGAGCCGCTCCGCCGATGGAGCTGAACCGGGGCCGGCTGGCCAGCACGTCGTCGAGCATCGCCTCCAACCCGGCGACCGAGGATGTGACGAGCCTCAGCTGCCCCAGGGCGTCGGTGCGGCTCGGGTGCAGCGCGTGTGGGAGCCACTTTGTCCACTCCCACGCGTCCCGGCGATCAGCGGCGACACAGACCGCGACAAGCAGGTCGTCCGGTGCGTGAAAGGCGGCGGCCTGGGCGAGCACCGACCGGACCAGCCCTCGGACCGCATCGTCATCCCCGCGTAGGTGCACCCGGGCGAAGCCGTTGAGCGCCATGGTCACCGGTAGGTCCGGCACCTCCCCGTAGGTCGTCAGGAAGCGACGTAGCGCCAGGGCGCACATCGGCTCCAGCTTTTCCAACGCCGTTGCCGGCGGCGGTACCAGCGGGGTGGCCAGTTCCTGCGGGCCGAGCCCGATCCGGACTGTCCCGAAGTCAACGTCCGCTCGCCGGCGCTCCCACAACCGAGGTCCGATCGGCACAGACCACAGCAACTCTGGCTCCGGATGCCGGTAGTGAGCAGCGTCTCGCTGCTTTCGGACCGTCTTGAGTACCCGCCGGCGCTGCCGTGACAGGTGCGTCATGTACTCACGTCGCCTCTGGAGCATTTCTTGCTTGCTCGGACCACCCGAGTTGTTCGCGAGTTGGGAACCGAGCATCCCAATCGCGGAGAGACCGAAGAGACCTCCGGTGACATAGCCGAGGGTGCTGCCACCCCGGCCAGCGAACATCAGCGCCATTGCGAACGAACCGGCGAGCATCGGCAGCATCATCAACATCTGACCCCAGCCGCGCCCGCTCGGCCCGGGCACCTCCGGCGGCCCCTCCAGCAAGACCTCGCCGGACGGGTACTCCGGCTCCGGCTGCCGGGCCGGGCGCTTCACAACGACGGTGCTCACGTGTCAGACCTCCCCGCTGGGCCCGGACTCGACCGGATCGAACCGGTACCCACGCCACCGGCACATGGTAGGTAGCCTCTTTCCGTCATGACAGCCGCGGGCCCGGTCGGCCCGCTCCTCGTCCGAGGGGGCGTCAGTGGTCACCCAGGCCGGAACCGGACTCGCGCGCATCGCCGTCGTCACCCCAAACCGGCGGCTCGATCTCGCCCTGCCTGAGCATCTGCCACTGGTTGGGATGCTTCCCGCCGTGCTTCGGCAGGCAGAGGAGCACCCGTCGGACGGGACGGCACACGGCGGCTGGATGCTACGCCGGATCGACGGTACCGCTATCGATCTCCACCGTACGCTGGCGGCGCAGAACATCCGGGACGGAGAGACGCTGCACCTCGCACCGCGTCGCACCGAGTGGCCGGAACTCGCATACGACGATCTGATGGAGGCCGTCGCGGCTGGTGCCCGTCGCCGTGGGCTCGCCTGGAATCCACTCGCGACCCGGCTGACGGGTCCCATTGTCGCCAGTGCCCTGCTGCTGACTGGCCTGGCCGTCATCATCGCCACGGACGAGCCCGGCTGGCTCAGCGGTGTGGTTGCCCTCGGGGCCGCCGCGGGGCTGCTGTTGGCCGGGGTCGTACTCGCCCGGGCAATGGCGGACTCGCTCGCCGGGGCGGTGCTGGCCGCAGCCGGCCTGCCCTACGCCTTCGTCGGCGGGATCCTGGTGATCGGGACCGGGGAGTCCGTCTGGGCGCTCGGCGCGCCGCACGTGCTGCTCGGCTCCGCTGCCCTGCTCCTCACTGGCCTGCTCGGCGTCCTCGGAGTGGGTGACGCGACCCGGGTCTTCGTGGCGGCGGTCTACGCCGGGATCTGGGGCATGCTCGGCGGGCTTGTCGCCCTCGGCTCGATCGATGCGGTGCAGGGCGCGGCGATCGTGGTCAGCGCGGTGACCCTGCTGCTGCCGGCGGTGCCGTTGCTCGCCGTGCGGCTGGGCAAGGTGCCGATGCCGGCGCTGCCCCGGACCGCCGAGGACCTGCTGCGCGACGAGCCGCAGCCCCCTCGTGAGGTGGTCTACCAGGCCGTTGCCCGAGCCGACGAGATGCTCACCGGCATGATCTTCGGCTCGGTCGTGGTCACCGTCAGTTGCCTGGTCGTGCTGACCGCAGCGGGCTCGATCCCCGCCCTGGTGCTGACCGGAGTCGTTGCTCTCGGCTACCTGCTGCGGGCCCGGCTGGTGCCGACCGTCCGGCACCGGGTGCCGATGCTCGCCGGGGGGCTGGTCGGGTTCGCCCTGCTTGCCCTGGTTGGCGCGGCGGATGCCGGAACGGCGGTCCGCGTGTTGGCGGTCCTGCCGGTGGCGATGGTCGCCGCCGGGATCTCGGTCAGCGCCGGGCTCGCCTACAGCCGACGGGCCCCGTCGCCCCGGCTGGCCCGGATCGGGGACGTTCTCGACATCCTGGTGCAGCTCGCGGTGGTGCCGGTGGCGTGCAGCGTGCTGGGCCTGTACGCGTTCATGCGCGCGCTGAACGGCTGACCGGGGCGGCTAGTTGTCGGTCCGCCAGGTGAGGTCGCTGGCTGCGGGCATTCGTCCACCGCGAATGAGGGCGATGATAGCGGTGTCGATGTCTGGGCCGATGAAGAAGTCGTCGGCCCAATGTAGTTGGAAGACCCGCCCCTGAGCGTCCATGACAAGCTCGGAGGGGCCGTCGGCATTGTTGCCGAGAGGGAAGACGGGATTGTTGAACTCCTCAGCGAAGATCTCGGAGCAGTCGGCTAGGACCCCCCCAGTCCTGGTGGGTTGGATGCCGCTGGCGAATCCGGCGCCGGGTTCCCCACTTCTGCCCAACTGGGGAAGGATGAGTCCACCGAACTCGATTAGGGCAGCCCGCACGGCGGGGAAGCACTCCAAGCCGGCGAGCTCGTCGGCGAAGCGAGCCAGCCAGAGGTCGACGGCGGCGGTCATGTCCCGACCGGGGAACCATCCGGCCTGGTCCAAGACCTCACGCACGTCGGGTGGAAAGCGACCCTCGGCCGCGTGGTACTTCCCATACCACTCAGCAATTTCCTGATTGGATAGCGGCGGCCAGCTCGACAGTCTTCCGGTTCCCCGGTCGATTACCACGGTGGGCTGTCCGGTTGCTGACGGTGGCTTGGGCGTTCCGTCCGGTGCAAACCGCAGGGGTTCGCGGCGGGAGGCGACAAAGCCGAGGTCGAACTCGTAGAAGTCGACCTCTGGGGGCGGGCCGGGCCGGCCGGCGGCGGCCCACCGCCGGGCGCGAGCCAGCGCCTCGTCACGGCTGATCATCGGAACTCCTCGGGCGGCTGGAGGTGTGGCCGCCGGCCCGAGCCGGGTGCCGGACCCACGGTTGTCGTCGCGGTGCCTATCGTAGGCGTCGCGGTCCGACTCCGAGTTTGTGCCGGCCGTACGCAAGGGGAGGTGCCATGCCATCGCGGCGGGACCAGGTCCAGTCGTACCAGTTCTTCGTCCAGCGGATGACCTCCGCGCTCGTGGCCCGGGAGCCCGATCCGGCGACCGCCGCGCCGTTTCGGCGGCTCGGCGGTGCCGGCTTCGCGAGCATCATGGTGGCCGTGCTCTGCCTTGCCGCGGTGGGCGTCTACGGGCTGCTGCGCCCAGGTGGCGCCACCAAGTGGAAGGAGGAGTCAGCGGTCATTCTGGAGAAGGAGACCGGCAGTCGGTACATCTACCAGGAGGACCGGCTGTACCCGGTGATCAATTACTCGTCTGCGCTGCTGGCGTTGGGATCGGCGGCGCAGACGGTCTCCGTCTCCCGGAACTCGTTGGTCGGCACCCCACGCGGCACCCGGATCGGCATTCGGGACGCACCGGACGCGCTGCCCGACCCGAAGCGGCTCCTCTCCGGGCCGTGGACGCTCTGCACCCAGCTGGCCCATGACTCGGCGGGTGGTGCCGTCGCCACCACGGTGCTCACCGTCGGCGCGGCCCCCAGCGGTGGGCGGGAGATGGACGAGGCCGCGCTCCTGGTTCGCGATACCGCGACGAACCGGCTGCACCTGATCTGGCAGGACCACCGGTATGAGATCCGTGACGAAAATGTCGTCCTTGAAGGACTCACCATGACCACGGAGCCCGTGGTCGAGGTGGGCGGAGCGTGGTTGAACGCGCTACCGGCGGGTGAGTCCATCGGGATTTCGGAGGTAGTCGATCGGGGTGAGCCGTCACGCGCACTGCAGGACGCCCGGATCGGCCAGATCTTCGTCGTGGAAAGCCAGAATGGCGGCCGTCAGTACTACCTCGCAGAGCGGGATCAGCTACGGTCGCTGACCCAGCTTCAGGCCGAGGTGCTGTTGGCCGACCCGAAAGCCACGCGTGCGTACCCGGATGGGTCACCACCTGAGCCGATCTCGCTCCCGGCCGGTGTCGCCGCGTCGGCCCAAAAGGCGCCGCCAGTGGCCGAGGGGAGTCACCGCGCACCCGCAGAGCGTCCGGAGATCGTCCAGCTCCGCGGCGATGAACCGGCTGTCTGCGCCGTCTACCAACCGGGGCAAAGCGAGCCGACCCTGCTGCTGGAGGGGCGGGTGCGGCCGGAAGAGGGACTGCTACGAACGGCCGAGCAGACCAGTGCGGGGATTCCCCTCGCTGACCGGGTGGTGGTTGAGCCGGGGCACGGCGTGCTGGTTGAGGCGATGCCGGCACCGGAGGCGCCGACAGGTGCCCTGAGCCTGGTTACCGACCTCGGTTACCGATATCCGTTGCCGTCGAACGAGGTGGCGGGATTGCTTGGCTACGGCGGCGTGCAGCCCGTTGAAATGCCGGCGAGCCTGGTCGTCCGACTTCCCGCCGGCCCCGTGCTCGACCCGACCGCCGCGAAGCAGGCGCTCGGTCCAGAGCTCCCACAGTAGAGTCTCGTGGTGTCGGCCTAGCTGGCCTAGCGCGGGCTGGACATAGCCCGTTACGGTTCGTGTGGAACGCGGTGCGAGCGCACCGTAACAAGGCTGCCTCCACCAATGTGGGGCGATCGATGAGGACGGGGGTGACTCCACCGTGACGATGCGTACCGACACCGGCCTGATGGTGAAGACCGAGGGTGACGTAGACGCCGTCGCCGACCGGCTCACCAGCAATCTGAACCAGCTGATGGACCAGCTGGCGCCGCTGTACGACCAGTGGAAGGGTGCTGGTGCGGGCTCGTTCCAACAGGTTCGCCAGCGGTTCGACCAGGATATGGCGCGGCTGAACGTAGCGCTGCGAGCGATCGCCGAGGCCGTCGGGTCCGCCGGTAAGGACTACGACGTGGCCGATGACGAGATCAAGTCCGACATGGATGCTGCTGGCGCTACGGCCGGAAAGATCACCACAGCGCTGAAGCTCTGACGGGGGAAGGAGTTTCCGAAATGGAAATTCGATACAACTTCGGTGCCTTGAACGCCGCAGCGGACAGCTGCGGCACCAGCCTAAAGAACCTCAACGGTGAGCTCGACGGGCTCAAGTCCGGCATTGCGCCACTGCTCGCGACCTGGGACGGTGAGGCCCGCGACGCGTACTTCCGGCGGCAGAGCGACTGGGAAGCGGCGGCGAACGATCTGCGTGATCTGCTCGGTCGAATCGAGAGGGCGCTGCGCGACTCTGCGGCCAAGATGCAGGCCCGCGAGGCCGCAAACCGGGCGAAGTTTGGCGACTGAGCCCAATTGGATGTTCCAATGGCCCGGTCCTGTGCCGGGCCATCGGCATTTCTCGGCCTAGCGAGCAGGCCCGGCGGAGCGGCGGCGGTTTCGGGGCCGGCCGTCAGCCGCGGGGCAGCGACGTGGGTACCCGGAAGAACGCCTCCTCGGGATCGTCGATCTCCGGGCCTGAGGGCGGCGGCTCCCCGGGTCGGATTGGGTGCCAGCGGAGGCGGCGTCCTCGCGGCAGGAGTAAAACCGTCGCGCCGATAGCAAGTGCCAACACCGCCACCGACAGCCCGCCCCAGAGCGCAACACGGCCGAGGACGTGCCATCGTTGCGCCCGCTCCAGCGCTACCGCGTCGTAGGGCGGGTCGGGCAACGGGGCCGGGGCGACCGGTGCTGCGGTGCTCAGCCGCTCGGTGACCGCCCGGTAAGGGTTCAGCACGCCCTGCCCATAGCCCTGCCCCGGACCTCCGCGCGCCGGGTCCGCAGTGGCGAGTAGCCGGCGAGAAACCTGCGTAGCCGACAGCTCCGGCTCGGCGGCTCGGATCAGGGCAGCCGTCGCACTGACCAGTGGGGTCGCGAAGCTGGTGCCGCTCCAGATGGCGTGTCCGTTCACGCGGGTGGCCGCCACCACCCCACCACCAGGAGCCACCAGATCAACGTACGGCCCGACCTGTGACTGCTCCACCCGTGCGCCCTGCTGATCGATCGCGCCGACTCCAATCACACCGTCGTACGCGGCGGGGTATGGCACCGGGTCGGATTGCTCGCCGTTGCGGTGCAGGTTTCCGGCGGCGGCCACCAGGACCACGTCCCTCTCCCGGGCGTAGCGGATTGCGCCTTCGACGTCGGGGTCGGGGCGGTAGAGCGTCACCGACATGTTGACCACATCCGCGCCATCGTCAACCGCCCGCCGGATGGCCTGTGCGAAGATCTCCGTGGAGACGCTCTCGCCTGGGGTTTCGCCGCCCCCGCTTCCGGCTTGTTCGCTGACTCGGATCGGGAGGATCGTCGCATCCGGGGCCAGGCCGTGGAAGCCGATGCCCTCCTGTGGGCGGGCGGCGATGAGGCTCGTGACCGCGGTGCCGTGCGAGACACAGTCGATATCACCACCGCTGGTTCCACGTAGGGCGTCAAAGCCGTTGGCGACCTGACCGTTCAGCTGCGGATGGTCGCCGTCGGACCCTGAGTCGACGACCGCCACCCTGACTCCGGCGCCGGTGCTGAACGGCCACACCCGTTGTGGGGTAAGCCACTGCTGGTGCCAGGATGCGTCACTGATGACCTGACCTGGTGCACTCGGGTTGGCGCAGACCGACGCAGCTGCCGCCGCTCCGGTTGGAAGCATCAGGGCGGTCGAGCTGATCAGGGCTACGAGTAGGACGCTGGTCGGCGTACGACGATTGAAGAGCATGCCGCGTCACCTCCCGTCCGCACGGTGCCGCTGCATACTAACGATTCTTGGGTAGGCGTCAGGGTCCCCCGCGCCGCACGGAGTTCAGTATCGTTGGGTCAGCCACCCCATTGGACAGACGGTGGCAGCACATGGACGTGCAGGGGGAGGACGCCATGGACATTCAGGCACTGCGTGCGCGCGCAGATGAGCTGATGAACCAGTTCGAGCGGATGCGCTCGGGCGTGGGAGGTCTCCAACAGCGGCTAAAAGAAGTAAATGCGACTGTCACGTCGGACGACGGTTTTGTCACGGTCACCGTGGGCCCGCGTGGTCACGTAGCCAAGGTGGAATTCGACCCACGTCTCTATCGGCGGCCGAACTCGAAGGAGCTCTCCGCGACCGTGACGGCCACGATCCAGCGGGCTACTGAGAAGGCTCTGGCCGAGGTTGAGGAGCTACTCCGGCCCTTCGTGCCGGACAGCCAGTTCCAGGCCTACCTGGACCATGACCTAACAGGCATCTTTGGTCAGCTCGAGCGTGAGCTTCCGCGGGAGGGGGATCGATGACCGATGCAGCCGAGACCTTTGTGCATCCAGAGGGCGTGCGAGCTGGGGCGGGCCAGCTCGGTGCCGCCGGCTCGATGCTCGCCCGACGTTGGGCGCAGCACGCGGCCACTATCGAGATGCTGAACGGCAACAGCCCCTGGGGTGCCGATGAGTATGGCAAGGAGTTCAACAAGCACTACCTGGGGGGTGACGCAATCGCCACCACCGTTCTCGACGGCGGTCAGACAATTGTGGAGCGTGTGCAGCTCCTCGGCCCCATTGTGAGCAGTGCGGTTGACGGCACCGTCGAGATGGACGAGGCAGTCAGGACAATGTTTGGCAGCGACGACACCTAGCTTGAAATCCTCTCGGTCAAGTAGGGACGGAGGGCGCGACGGGTGGCGGTGCCTTACCCCAGGGACCTGATCGCCGAGTATCCCACGGTGTGGAACGCCGTCTGTTGGGTCAGCGCCGGTGAGGCGTGGCCCACCGGCGACGAGGACCAGATGCGTGAGCTCGCCGAGGCGTGGAAGGGCCTCGCTGAGACGATCAATGATGCTCTCCTTGAGGCCGACCCGGCTGTATTGAAGATCCTCCAGAACTGGGGCGGAGACTCCGGGGAGGCGTTCGGCCAGCTCTGGAACCAGCTTGCCATCGATCCGGGCGCGGGCCTGCCATTGATCCAAGAGGCCGCCGCCGCTTTCGCCCACGGGGCCGAGAACGCCGCGATGGAGATCGAGTATGCGAAGCTGACCATTCTCATCGCTTTCCTGATCACGGTGATCTCTGTCTTCGTCGCGTTGCTGATGGCCTGGCTGGGTGGGGTGTCGGCGGCGGGTATCCCCGCCATTCTGGCTGCTGGCCGACAGGCCGTGACGGTCGCGGTCCGGCGACTGGTCGCACAGATGGGCCGGCAGCTCTTCACCCGTGCCGGGATGCATGCCGCTCTGCGTAACGTTGGCATGCAGGTCGGCCAGCGGCTAACCCGGGAAGGGCTGGGTCACGCTGGGCGGCGGTTCGCTCTTGAGCTGGCCGAGGAGGTCAGCGAGGAACTCATCATCGATGTCACCGCCCAGGCCTACCAGATCAACGCCGGTACGCGGGCGGAGTGGGACGTCCGCCGTACCGGCACCGCCGCTCTCGGCGGCGCCTTCGGCGCGGTTCTCGGCACCGGTCTGAAAGCCGGCACACGCTTTGCCCGCAACAACCTGGCCCCCCGGATGCCGATCTCGTTCAGCCCTCCGGCGGTGGACTTCCCCGGTGCTGGGATTGCCCGCTGGGGCGGCAGGACCCTCGCCGCCGGCACGCAGAACGCCATCGTCTCGCCGGCTGCCAGCGTCCTGGCCAACCGCGTGATGACCGGGGAGTGGAGCATGCCCGGCGGCGACGCGGTTCTGGGAGGTTTCGCCAGTGGTGCTGGCCGCGGGGGCGCCACGATGGCGGCCAGCAGCGGTGGTAGCGCGTTGGCGCACCTGCACAACAAGCTCGCCGGCCTCGACCCCAGCGCGGTGAAGGGCGCCGGACTGGACACCGGTCCGAGCAACCTGCCAACAACCGGGCTCGGATCGATCTCGCTTGCCCCTCCGCCGGCCTTCGACCCGGCCAGCCTCGACGGTGCCGGCCAGGTGGGCGTGGGCGCGGACGCCGTCGCTGGCTCCGTCTCACCGTCCTCGATGGCCGGTGACCCGCAGGGCGGTTCGTCCAAACATGATGGGTCTATTGTCGTCGGGCAATCTGCTGCCCCCACCATTCACAGCGCCCTCTCGCCGTTCGCCGATGGCTCCGTCGGGGATGACTCCACGGCTGACTCCGCTCAGCATGCGCCGATCTCCCCGGACTCGGAGCCCGCAGTCGTGCCCGTCGTGGCGTCGAGTGCCCCCGCAGCCGTCGGCCCCACCGCCGGCCTCCTACCAACGACACCTGCCACCGGCGGCGCCGTCGCGAACCCAACTGTGGCCGGGACACCGGCACTGGCAACGGCGCAATCGAGCCCCGCCGTCAGCCCTTCGGGCAGCACCTCGGGTACCAGTGCTTCCGTCGCCGGTGGGAGTAGCCAGACCGGGAGCCCCCAGACCGCGGCCGGGCCGGGCACCCAGACCGGCACGAGGACTCCGCCGGCGAGCGGCCCGCCCGTGCCTACCGGCAACCCGAGGGCGCCGAACTCGGCCGGCTCCGTTTCGCTCGGCCCCGCCACCACCCCCACGGCAAGCGTCCCTACGTCGAAACTGACGCCAACCGTTCCGGCGGCGACTGGTGCCAGCCCATCGACCACGCCGGACCCGGCGAACCGGGTTCCCACCCAGCGCGTCTCCGTTGATGGAGCGATGCCCGCTTCGGCGCCGTCCCACACCGGCGCTCCGACCACCGGCACTCCAGACTCGCCCATCGGCGGCAACGAAACAAGCGTCCCAACCGAGGCTCGCCGTTCCACGGGCCCAACCGGTGGCAACACCCACAGCTGGCAGGGCAAGTCGTTCACCGTTACCGGAGATCCAAACGGTCGGGAGGCCAAGCGAACGCTCATCGAGGCGTCCCGGAGATTGGCCGAGGCCGTCCGGACAGCAGTCAAGGGAAAGGCGATCTCCAAGGGCAAGATGCCGGGCATGGCGGGTGCGCTGATGATGCCGAATGGCGAGGTCACGACCCACACCAGCATGACCGCCGACAAGGGCACGAAGCCGCCGACCCAGCCGGCGGTACACCCAGTGGTGCAGGACGTTCTCGATCGGATCAAGGCCGATCTCGAAGCGAAGCACGGCGAGGGGGCCGGGCACGGCAAGTGCGCCGAGGTCGCCCTGGTCTCCGACCAGATCTATCGGCTGGAGGAAGAGTGGCGCCAAGCGGGCGAGCCGGGAGCACTAGAGCAGTACGCCCTGAATGCGCTGAGCGGCGCGAAAGTCGTTACGCATCAGGTCCGCACAGGTTGGGATGAAGCAGGTGTCAAGCACGACCTAGGCCACTATCGGCTGCCGTGTCGATCATGCCGTAGCCTCTTACCGCAATTTGGCATCGACCCGCTCTCGGACCCAGAACGGTCACCAAAGGTCTACCAGCCCCCCGTGCCCGGGGTGGTGGGCAATGGGCGGCCCCTGAGCGACGAACGCCCATACGGGGAGCCCGAGGGGCTGGTCCCGCCGGAGCCAGCTCACCAGCAGGCGTTGGACGATGCCGTGCCCCGCGACCCGGAGACCGGCCGGCCGGAAGTGCATCCGGACCCGCGGCTGCGCAGCTGGGTCGGCAAGGTCAACGACGGGGGTCCGACAGTCCCCGGCCGGGATCGGAACTGCGCCGACGTCGGCCTCTCCTTCCTCTCCACCTGGTTCGGTCGGCCTGAGGTAGCGGCGGCCACCATCGAAGGGGCGGATTTAGAGCATGCCAGCACCGCCCGGCAGGAGCAGGCGCTTGGCAGCGCTTTCAGCTACCGCGGCACTGGCCCATCCGGGCTGGACGACATTGCTGTCACCCTTCAGGGGGCTGGCCACGGTTCGGCAGCATTGATTGTCACCACCTCCACGAAAGCCGATGGTCGTGCCCACACCTGGAACGTGGTCAACCACCAGGGACTGATCGTATGGGTCGATGGTCAGGCGGGGCTCGTTTCTGACGCAGGCCCTTTCCGCAGCGCCGGTATCGGCGACGTCTGGTCCATCACGCTCGACGCTGAAGGTGACCCTCTTCCGCCGGGTCAGCCCCAGAGCGATACCGACGCTCCGGCCACCGAGCCGGTCCCGGTTCCACCGCACTCCACGGCCCCGGCCGAGGGTCAGCGGCCGGACGACAGTGTCGGAGGCCGCGCGGCTGGCATCTCTGAGCAGTCCTGGGGCGCGGAGAATGACTACCTCGGTGCCTTGTCGGATGCCGAGCGGGCGACTCTCTTTGACGAGCTCGCCGCAGCCCGGTCGGAGGCCACCCATATCCTCGGTGAGTTGCAGAGCCTCGCCGCTGGGGTCAACGCGCGACTTGGGTTGACTGGTGCGGATGCGCTGCGGACGTTGGGCGAGGAGCATCGGGTCAAGGGTGCGGAGTCGCTGGCCCGGAAGTACCGCACGACGCTGGCGACATTGGGGTATGACATCGGGTCGGCTCTGGCCACGGTCAACGACGTGGTCCGCTTCTCGCTGCGGGGGCCGGAGTCAGAATTGTATGGTCCGGCGGTTGACAACGTTCTTGCCTCGTTGGAGGAAAGGGGCTATCAGGTTACCAACCTGAAGAACTTCTGGCGCTCCGGAAACCGGTTTTTCGGCCTGAACTGCACGCTTGTTTCCCCGGGCGGTCGGACCTTTGAGTTGCAGTTTCCGACCGCCACCAGCTACGCGATCGGGAAACAGACCCACGTCCCGTACGAGGTTGTGCGGGACCCGGCGCAGCCTGCGGCGGACCGGGTGCACGCGTTCCTGGACATTCTCGCGATCAACAAATCCCAGGGTGCCGCTGCGCGCATGCCGGGTGGCATGGAGGCTGTGCGATTCGGTGAAGCAAACGATAGCAGCTTTGCAAAGTGGATCGGGGCGTCGAAGCGAGCCCGCTTGCGTAAAGAATACCTCGACTGGCTCGGACAGCAGCCCTACGCGTTCGCCGATGTATGCGTTGAGCGAGGATTGACCGCGTCCGACCTGCCGGGTCTGGACCGTGACCTGATAGGGGAGACGCATGGAGACGCTGACATTCGGCTACTTCCTCCTGCGGCGGGACCCGGACGGCCCGCCGGTCAACCTGATCGCGAACGCCGACACCATGGGCCCGACGCAGGCGGTGATCTGGGATCGGTCGACCGACGCGTGGACGTTCCGTCCGGACGTGGCGGGGGCGTTTCTGTGGGAGGACCCGGAGATGGGCGAGGTCCAGGAGGTGGATCGGGCCACCGCGGAACGGGAGACGGTTCACTTCACGACGGTTCCGTTGCCGACGGCAGCGGAGTTGACCGAGATCTGTCGCGAGGCGTTGCCGAGGTGGCTCCGGGGCGCCCGGAAGTAGCCGGGCCCGAGCTCCTGTCGGTAGAGCCCGAGACGAATTACGGGCTACCCGAGACGCGGTCCATGGGGCCGGGGAAGCTGGCTCCGCTGGAGGATCCGCGCTATCAGCAGGATGTTGCGCTGAGCCTGCGGACAGCCGAGGGCTATACATACCTGGCCGACCCGTTCACCCACCCGTACGGTCGCTTGATCAACGATGGCGGGCCAGCCGAGCAGGGCCGTGGTAACAACTGTCTGGACTGTTCTCTGGCCGCGTTGTCCAGCTTCTACGGTGACCCGCAGGTTGCCCAGCCGCGCTGGCCGGACATCCGAGTCGGTGGCTCTTTCGAGACCGAGTTGGGTGAGGACAGTGGCCTGACTCGGGCCGAAGAGTGGCTGGGGGGAATCTGGGCCGGTGGTTCGGCCGGGCTCCCCGCCGCGCCCACCGCACGTGCCGCCGCGGTTAGTGATCAATATGCCCGACTGTACCAACGGGTCGCGCAGTCAGGTCCAGGAAGCGCGGCGCTGGTGGTGGCCGACTGGCTCGGCGCTGACGACGTAACGGGTGAGCTCATCCTGGACGAAGAGGGTGGTGTCACCCCCGACGGCGCCCATGCTTTCATTCTCGTCTATCCGAGTGGCGTCGACCGGCCGGTGTGGTGGGACCCACAGCATGGGGTCGCGATGCCGGAACCACCACCCGCCTATGTTGCCCGGACCTACGCGCTCTGGTCGATGATGGTGCCCAGCGGAGGTGGAACGAATGACGGAGGACGAGGCACGAGCGCTGATCACTCGTCTGCTGGGGACCCGAAATCCGGTCCGGCTGGGCGAGTTCGAGTTCGGCTGGGTGGCTCGGGAGGAACTCTCGGAGGAGGAGCGAGCCTCGGGAAGGCACGTGGGTCAGGGGCGATTCATCATCGACCGGACGGGCGTGGTGACAGCCCACTCGAGCCTGCCGCCCCAGCTGATTCTTCAGCAGTACGTGGGAGCCCGCCGCCAAGGCCGCTTCACGGGACGACAGGTCTGGCCGAGGGGGGACCAGCCGGGCTGAACCCAACCGACACGGAGTCGGCCGCCACCTCGGTTGTCCCGCCGCTCACCGCCGCTGACGTGGCCGAGCTGGCGACGGTCACGCACCAGCTGCGGACGGCGAACACCTTTTCCCGTGTGGCTGTCCGACGGGAACTCACTGCCACTGTGGATCGGCTGGGGCTGCGGGACGGCATGCTCGGCGCGGAGCAGCGGATGGCCACCCTGCCCGCCGAGGTGCGGGCCGCCTTGGCCGAGGTGATCAACCAAGGTTCGGCCCACACGAGCGAGCGTTCCCGGCTACGCCCCGATCGCCGTACCTCCGAGGCGAAGGAGCGCCCTGTCGGCCTGCCGCGGATGCGCACGTACGTCGGCACGCACCTTACCGTGAACTCGCTCCTCCTCACGCTGGCGACGACGTTCACCCTCAACGCCGGCGGTCGACCCGAGCTGGCCCTGATGCTGGGCGCCGGTGCGTTCGTGGGCGCCGTCACCACCGGCCCAACGAAGTGGCTGGCCAAGCGAGCGGGGCTGGCGGCCGAGGATCGTCGGGCCCGGTACGACGCCCGCCAGGACGCCCGGACCGCGGCGGAGGAGGACGTGGCCACCGCAGCGGTGCTCGTCGCCCACACCGACGACGTGACCTCGACAGTTCAGAAGCTGGGTGCGGCGACGACCGGGCTCGACGGACAGGTGTCGGCCGTTCAGGAGCAGCTACGTCGGGACGAGCGTAGGCATCGTGTGATGGGCCCTCCTCGCCGGTTCCCGTCGGCGGGCGAGGACGCACCGGCGGTGTCCGACGACAGCCCCGGAACCGGTACGAGTTCGGCTGGCGCCCCGGGTGGTTCGACCGCCGTCGGGCTGACCTCGCGTGAGCGGGAGCGCCTTGCCGAGCTGCGTAGCCTCGTCGCCCGTCACGATGGGGCGCGGCCATGGGCTCGGTTTGGTGTCGGCCGGGAGATCCGGGCACTGCTGAACAGCCTCGGGCTGCGGCAGGGAACGCCCGGCGTGGACCACCGTCGGGACCTGGTGCCGCCAGACGTACGGCCGCTCGTTGAACGGTTCGGCGGCTCGCGTACGGCTGTGGTGCGGGCCCGGGCCCGAGCCGTCATTGACCGCTACCCGGCTGACGATCAGCGTCCGGGTACGGTCGCGCCATGGTGGATGTCGGCGGTGGAGAACGCGCCGAACCTGCTGACAGCCACCACCGTGGCGGGGGTCGGTGACCTCCTCGGTCAGCTGAGACTCGGCTGGTTCGGGATCGCGGGCGCGCTCGCCGCAGCGGCGACCGGTGTGGCGGTTGACCCGGTGGTCGCCCGACGGGAGGCCGTCGCCAAGGACGCCCGGGATACCTGGGATGCGGACAACCCCGCGGTGCCTGCGGAGGCGCTGCTCTCCCAGGCGGCCGAAGCGGTCGCCGATCCGATCAGCGCGGTGGCCGACCGCGCCGCGACCGCCGTGCGCCGCACGGCCGACCTGGAGCAGCGCCTCGCCGATCTGGAGCGCCGGGTCACCGACTCGCAGCGCCGCAACGGCCTGATTGACTCCTTCCGTCGCCTGCTCTTCGGCGACCCGGCCTGGGCCGGACTGCCCCCGTCGAAGGACGCCACTCCCATATCGAAGGACGCCACTCCGGCGTCGCGGGCGTCCGCCGACCCGGAAGCGTCCACCGATCCGGCCGCCGAGCCGTCGGTCGGCTCGCGTGACCCGGCGTCGCTGCAACAGCTTGCTGAGCTCGCCGTACGGCATGGGTCCGTCGGCCCGTTGGCGCGCCCGTCAGTGGCCCGGCAACTGCGGTTCCTCATCGACCGGCTCGGTCTGCGCGAGGGGACACCGGGTGCGGACCAGCGGCGTGCGCAGGTGCCGGACGAGCTGCGGCCGGTGGTGGAGCGGCACGGGCAGCTGGGCGTGACCAGCCGGGTGATCACGCGTTTCAGTCGCCCGCCGGCTCTGGCGACGGACAGCACCGAACGGCCGAGCAATATGCGGAGCCTCCGGGTTTTCGCGGTCGAGCAGACCCTCGGACCACTGGTGCAGGCCGGCACGTGGGTCGGGGTGGCCCAGGTCTCCCAGATCGCCGCGGGGGCCGGGCCGAGCAAGATCCTGGCTGGGGGGCTCCTCGGTCCGCTCCGTGACCTGCTGCTCAATCGTGCCGAGACCCGGGTCAAGGACGCACGACGGGCCTGGGACCTGGCCAACCCCAATCCGGCGATGGAGCCGAAGACGAGGGCGGCGGGGCTCGCCGGCCCGTCGGCGACAGCCGTGACCAGCGCCGTTGGGCAGCTCGATGTGGCCTCCCGGCGTCTCGACGACATTACGTCGACGCTGGACCGGCTGGCGCAGGGACATGCTGCCGGCCCATCGGACCCGGCTGCCACCCCGGGCATCGGGGAGCCGCTGGACGTCGCCGGTCCGGCCTCGCTGAACAGGGCGGATGCCTGGGAGTTGCAGACGGCCGCACACCAGGTGCGGACGGCCGACGCGCTCTCGTTGAGGCCGGCCCTGCGCGAACTGCACGCGGTGATCGACCGGCTGGGTCTGCGGGCGGGCATGCTCGGGGCGCCGGATCGGATCGCGCAGCTGCCCGGAGTGGCCCGGCGGGTGGTCGCCGAGTTCGGCGGTGACCGTGCCGGCCGGGCGCGACAGCTACGCACGCTCCGGGCGCAGCGGCGGACCGCCGAGAACACTCGCCCGCCGGGTATCCCCGGCCTTCGGACCTATCTTGTCTCGAGCGGGCTGACCACCGCCGCGACCGCCGGAGCGGCCACCGCGGTCGCCATCGCGGTGGCCAGCCCACTGACGCCGGTGATCCCGATCGCCGCAGCCGTCGCCGCGCCGGTGATCGGCGTCTCCAAGTGGTACGCCAGGCGGCGGGGCCTCGCCGCTGACGACGTGCGCAGCCGGTTTGACGCACGTGTCGACGCCCGGGGCGCCGCCGACCAGGTGGACCAGGTCGTTGACCGGGTGAACGAGCCGGTCGCCGAGCTGGAACGGGCGGCCAACCGGCTCGAGGGCCAGCTCGGCGCCGCCGAGTCGGCCACCGACCGGTTGGCCGAGAGGCTGGCGGAGACCCATCGCCGTGTCGGCCTGCTCTCCCGTCTCTTCGACATCGTCGGCTGGGGGCCGACAGCCCCGACGGGGTCCAACCCGGAAGCCGGTGCGGTCCGGGAGAGCCGCGGCAGCCCAGAAGACTCACCCGAATCCGGGCGGATCACGGCGGCGGCCGTACCGAACTCGGGCTTCCACGGTCTGGGGCGGCCCGTCGCCGACCCGGTCGCGGTGCTGGCCACCGCCCACGCCGCGTTGCCGCAGGTGGCTTCCTACGCCGGGGTGGACGACATCGGCCCAACCGGGCCGAATCGCTTCGAGATCTACGCGGCCGGACGGTTTTCGTTCCGGGTATGGCTGACCACCGGTCCACTGACCGACGGTGTGGTGGCCCAGACGACGCGCAACTCGGACGGATCGTTCACGGTGACCGTCTCGGATCGGGCGGTGGACGGAGTGGTCGCCCGCGCGCTCACGCACGAAATCGCAGAGCTGGCGGCCCTGCACGATTCCCGGCAGATCCTGATTGGACCGTTGGACCCGGGGACCGATGACGGGCTGATCAACCCGGCGGGGCTTACCGCGCATGACCAAGGGCGGATGGCCGAGATTCGCCTACTCGCCGCCGAGTACGAGTTCGCCGGCCCGCCCACCCGACTCGCTCTCCGCGTCGAGATCGATGCCCTCGCCAACCATCTTGGCCTGCGGCTGGGGGATCCGGCCGCACCTGGACGTGCGGCAATCATCCCCCGGGACGTGCACGCGCAACTGATGCGTCTGAGCACGCCATCGGTGACGCAGGAGTCGGTCGCCGAGGTCCTGGATGGCAGTCCAGCGACAGAAGTCGAACAGCGTCGGTGGGTCGACTACCGCAACCAACTCGTCCCGGACTCCCAGGTGCCGTCAACCACCGAACTCCAGGCCCGGCTGCACGAGCTGGCGATCCAGGGCGAGCGGGAGCAGGTCAGCCTCCCCCGAATGTCGGCCCACGCCGGGCAGATCCTCCACCTGCCGCCGGCTCAGCTGGGCCTGATCCGGGACGTGCACCCGACACTCGCCGACCGGATCGCCGCCGAGGGCGTCTACGTCGACCTGGCGGGCCGGTTCGACCTGCGCCCGTACGCGCTCACCGACGCCCCGGAGTTCTCGCTGGCGGAGTCGCGGTCCGCCTTCGACCTGGGCGCGGAGGTGGGGCGGCAGTCGCTGCTGGCCGAGGACCGGGCCCGAGGTTATGTCGTCATCCGCGCCGCCTTTGGTGCGCGCTCCGCCGCCATGGCCATGCTGCACACGCACGACCTCCACTACCTGACCAACGCTAGAAAGCTGGCCCTGGTGCCGGGTGTCCTCGCCCGGGCGCTGTACGCGCTGGTGCCCGGCGCACCGCCACTGGACCTGGAGGTGACCCCGACAGCAACCGCCGCCGAGGTCACCGTGATCGCCGACCGGGTCACACTGCCGGCGGGGGAGTCGGGCGAGCCCGCACCCGAGTACGGCCGGCCACGCGACCTGTGGACCGGGCAACCGGCCCCACTCTTCGACGGGCCGCCCAAGCGGGAGCAGGTGCAGCAGGGAAAGCTTGGTGACTGCGGGATGCTGGCCAGCATGGCCGCCGTCGCCGGCCACCGTCCGGAGGCGATCGCGCAGCTCTTCCAGCCCAACCCGGACGGCACCGTGGACGTCCTGCTGCACGAGAGCACCCTGCTTGGCGACTCAATCGGGCCGACCGGCCGGCGGCTGCGGATCACCGTGCACCCCGACGTGCCGATATGGGACTCCGTGAGCGGTGAGTCGGCGTACGCCGACCAGAGCGTGATCGGCAGCTCGTGGGCGTCGCTGCTGGAGAAGGCGCTCGCGGCGGTGGACCGGACCTGGAGCAGCGACCGTCACCAGCAGTGGCAGCTCACCTGGGCCGCATGGGAGAGCCCGAACGACCCGCTCGTGGCCGCACCGACCGGATACGCCCGGTTGGATGTCGGCAGCCATCGGCAGATGCAGGCCGAACTCCTCACCCAGCTCACCGGCCTGCCGAGCCGCGCTGCCTCCTTCGACCAGACCCCTGGGCGGGAAACCGCCAGCGAAGCCCGGCTGGCCGCACTGCTGGCCGCCGGCAGCCCGGTGATCACCGCTACCCGAGGCGAGGACCAGTATCCGGCGGCGATCCGCAATCAGCTTCCGCACGGGCTCGTCGCCGGACACGCCTACGAGGTGGTGGCGGTCGGCAACGGCCAGGTGCAGTTGCATAATCCCTGGAACACGAGACATCCGACGCCGATGACGGTGCGGGAGTTCCTCGACCTGATGAATGAGAGCTTCGCCTACCTGGAGCCGCCGCCGACCCCACCGGTCCAGTCATCCGACCCGCACACCCTTGGGCGGACCTGGCTGGAAGAGCTGGGGTACTCCATCGCCTACTACGCCCTGCTCGCCGCCGACGGTACGGTGAGTGGCCTGGTGGTGTCGGAGTCGTCCAGGCGGGGACAACGCACCCGGCACTGGATGGCTGCCGGAGCGCCGTCCGCTCCCGGGAGCGCGCTGCCCGTCGACCGGACCGAGGCCGAGCGGATCGCGCGGGAGGCGCTTGGCTTCACGCTGCCCGACGAGCCGGCACTGCACGACATGCTGGAGGGATGACCGTGCCAACACAGAGGCCGGGAGGGGAGCCGTTGCGTTCCTTTAGGGACAGGGTGTCCATCCGAAACAACACACCGTCGAGCATCGGGCCGGCGCGGCTCGCCGTTCGGTGGCTCGAAGGAGACTCCCCGGTCCGGGCGGAGTTCATCGTGATGCCCCTCTGGAGCCAGGAGTCCCCTCACTACGAAGTTGTCCTGGGTGAGACCTTCCCGGTGGGGGACGAGACCTGGCGCTTCGCGGACGTCGACATGAAGAACGCGGATGAGTGGCGGGTGATCGTCCGGCGGGTCGACGAGAACGAGGTGATGACGCCACCGACCGGCCGCGTCTGGAAGTCCGCCCGGCTGCGGCCCTACGGCCATCTCGACGAGGTGCAGCTCCAGGCGGTGGAGGCCGAGCTCGGCACTCGACTGCCTCCGAGCTACCGGAGATGGCTGGAGCAGACCAACGGGGCGCAGCCCGAGATGGAACATCACGTCCCCGGCCGGCCGTTCGTGCTCATCCCGGAACGCCCCCTGTGTGGTGTGCACCCGCAGCACCCGTCACGGGACCTGGTGCACGCCCAGCGCGTTCATCGGGATCCCTGGCTGTCGCCGGACTGGTTGGTCATCGCGAACCTCGGCGGGGGCCTCCTGCTGCTCTCGCTGCGCGTACGCGACATGGAGAGGGAGGGCATCTACTTCCTGCCCGACGCCGGTCTGAGTGGACCGATCGGTTCCGAGGGTGCGGCTGGACGGGAGCGACATATCGTTCCGGTGGCCCGTTCGATGGGGCACCTCCTCGGCCGGATCACCCCGGTCGACGTCTCCGACCTGCCACCGGCAGAGATCGTCTGGCCTGGTCAGTCCGGCCACTCCGGGCAGGAGGCGCAGTCGCCGTGGGCGGTCCGGCCCGAGACGGAGTCACCGTGGACGCTCCAGCCGGAGGGCCAACCGCGATTCACGGAGACTCCGGCCGCGCCGGCCCCGCTACTGCCGGTGGGGCAGTTCTTCGGCACGTTCTACCCGGTGGTCGGTTCGCCCGAGCGTATCCACCGGGTCCGCCTCGGTTCCGAGGTGTGGGAGTTGGACAACCAGCGCTTCATTCTCTGGGCGCTGGCCCACGGGTCCGGCGCCCCGTCAGCCGGGCGGCCGTGGACCGTATCGGCGGTACGCGACGCGGCGGCCGGGCAACTACCCGGCGTCGACACCGCGCCGCTGTTGGACGGGCTGACAGCCGAAGGTCTCCTCGTCGAGGTCGCCCAGGAGAAGGCGGTGGAGTTCGCGCGTCGGCACCGGGTCGGTGCCCGCCTGCTCGGGCTGGGCAACAGCGCCGAAGAACCCTGGCTCTGGTCCATCGGCTTCTTCGAGCACCCGATGGTGAAGGTGACGCGCACCGTCTACAACCTGTGGGAGCGGGCCCCATCTGGGGAAAGCCTCTGGGCGTTGTGCCAGGCGCTCGCCGCCGAGGAACGGGAGGCCGACGCCACCGAGCCGGACCTGACCGACCCGGAACGGATGCTCACCGCGTTCCTGCAGGACATTCACCAGCTGCTCGTGGCCAGCGTCATCTACCTGGAGCCACTGCCATGACCGACACGACGAGGAACTCCACGATGGTCGATCGACTGATCCTGCCGGTGGGGCGCTACACCGGGGAGTTCTTCCCGAGCGTCGGTGCCCCGATGAAGTACAACTCGTTGAGCATCGGCCGGTTCTCGACGACCATCGCGGACCCGGAAGCCTTTGGGGTGTGGGCCGCGGCACACTGTCCGGTGGACCGGGCCGGTGAAACCTGGAACCGTGCAGCGGTGATCGAGGCCGCCGAGCAGATCGGTGTGGCCGACCCGAATCGGTTCATCGAGGAGTTCCTGGAGGAGGGCCTCCTGCTGGAGATCGATCCAGACGCGCCGGACGTAGAGGACTTCGCTCAGGCGTACCGGGTGCTCCCGCTCATGGTGTCGCTGGGTAACACCCCGGACGACCCGCTGCACTACGGCATTGGAATCTTCGGCGCTGCCCCGGTGCTGCGGCTACCGGCGCTGACCCACGACGTGTGGCAGTGGAGCAGCACCGGCGCCAACCTCTGGGAGGTCTGTACGGCTCTCGCCGACGCCAGCGCTCGAGCGGAGGTGGCGGATGCTCGCGAGCACAACCCCCGGTTCGTGCTCCGGGAGTTCCTGACCACACTGCCCCTGCTGGTTGGCGCGTTCGCCGCCTGCCTGGACGAGGCCCGCCGCGATCCGGCTCAACCGACCGGCGGCAGCATCTCGGCGTAGGCGTCGCGAACCGCGGCCAACCGGCCGCGCCGGAAGCGGCCCGGGTCCCGCCGGCGTAGGTGTCGTCCCCGTCCACTGGTGAAAGCGCTGGCCGGCACGGTATCCGCACCGGGCGGAACGAACTTGAGCACCTCGTCGAGGGCCGCGACGGCCCGGAGCAGCGTCGCCTGGGCCTGTTGCCCCGCGTCCGTGGTCGCGCTGCCCGCCGGCACCGACCTGGCGTACGCGTCGGCCACCCAGAGCCACTCGCCGGGATCGAGGAGCTGCGACGGCTCGTCCGCGCCGTAGTGGAAGCCGCCAGAAGGGGGAAGCGTGGGTTCGGCGGGCAGTCGGAAGGTGAACCTGCGGGCCCGGCCGCAGGTGGGGCAGGAGCCGCTGTAGCGGGCGGCCAGACCGCCGTCCTCGAGCGCCACGACCGCGCTCTGCCGGTCGAACCGTGCCTCCCCACAGGCGCAGGGCCGTAGGTCCATGTAGAGGTGCGCCTCTGCGCTCGTACGACTCGCAGGGAGGATCATGCGCTCCACCGTACCGATCCTTGTGTCCAAGAAGCGGGTAGCGGCCGAAGCCACCGAGGTCCGAGGCGTTGTCCCGCCAGGAGCGGCCGCAGCCCCAGCCGTCGCGCTGGTGGTGCGCTTCGTCGCCGTTGGCGAGGATGCCGGCGGCCTGGAAGGGCAGGTGCCGGTGTCCGTTGCCCTTGAGGATGATCTGCGGCAGAGACGCCGCGCAGAACGATGGCCTGGGTGGCGCCACCCAGGCCATCGTTCTGCGGTGCCGGCGCGAGCGCCGGTAGCCGTGCTCCCCGCCTCACCTACGGCGGGTTTGCCACGTCGGGCAGCACACGTTGATGCCACCCCGACAAGCCGCTCAGCTTCCGACGTTGCGACGTCGCCGGTGCGTGAGAACGAGCGTGAGCAGGAGGCCGGTGCCCGTCAGCACGGCCAGGCTGCCGACGAAGAGCATTGACCCGCTGGATGATCCGGTGATTGGTAGGTCGGTCCCGGTCGGGCTTGGCGTGACGGTTGGCGTCATCGTCGGATCGGCGGTCGGTGTCACCGTCGGGCTGGCCGTCGGGGATCCGCTGTCGCAGGCGAGCGTCGTGCTGAAGGGGTAGTCGTGGATTTCCCCGCCGCGGTGTTCCAGGGAGCGCGCGATGATGCTGCCTTCGGTGTTGCTCTGGTCGAGATCGGTGTAGTCGGCCCGTGGCGCGTAGATCGTTCCTTCGACCGTGGCGCCGCCGGGTGCGAGGGTGAGGGTGGTGGCGGTGGGAAAGTTGAACAGGATGAACCGGGCTTCGGGTCCGCCGACGCCGGCGAAGTTCGGTGCGGTCCAGGCGAAGGCATTCCCCACGTCGGTGGTGTTGACGTTGACCAACAACGGGCTGCTCGCGGTCGGCTGGTCGGCGAAGGTCAGGACGCTGATGTTGTCCAGATCGGTTGAGGTGATGTTGAGTACGTTGGTGGTGTTCGGGCTCAGGTTGATGACGGCGTTGGTCCCGGGCGGGATGGGGGAGGAGATCGGGTCGCCGTTCGGGTCCCGCAGCACGACGGTGTTCTGGCACGTCGCGAGCTCGGTGGAGTTCGACCGGAAGGTCTGGAACGCCTCCGCGAAGTCGATCACCGAGACCGGCCCGACACTCGCTACCGACTGGCTGGTGACGAGTTCGATCCGGGGGAAGGCGTCGTAGTCGTTGGCCGGCAGGATCCGCGTATTCGCCGGTGCGTTGTTGTTGTCAACATCCCGAACGAAGGTGCCGTTCAGGTTTCCGATCTTGGCAAATCCATTCTGGAGGACCTGGAGGCGGGTGCCGGGCACACTGTTCAGGAAGTCCACCTGCCCGTCCACGACGAGCGCCGTGGGGTTGTTCTCGCCGGGGGCGAAGAAGTTTCCCGCGCTCACCACGGCCAACTGGTACTGCGAGAACGCGAGGTTTCCGCCGACGGCCAGCGTCCCCTCGTTCTCCGTATCGATCAAGGTCGCGTTTCCCTCCGTCATGACCAGGAAGCCCTCGGTGGCCTCGACGGGGTCGATCGGACCGACGGGTGCGGCGCTGACCACGTTGCCCATCATCACGATGGCGGTGGCGGCGGCTACCGCAGCGGTCGCGGCAGCGCGGGTAGTAAGCACTTTTGCGCTCTTGTTCATGACTCCCCATCACATTGACGAATTCTTGTCCTTCTCGGGATGATAAGCGTCGAATGGGTGATTTACGTTTCTTAACCCGCTCGGGCCTGTCGAGCCCCGGCCATCGCGCTGCATGCTCACGCGGGAGCGCGACGGCTTCGACGGCTACTGAACGCTTCTCCGCGGACAGAGCCTTCGCCGAACCGGTCACCATTGATCATGGTGTCGGCCTCGATCTCGGCAGCCGTCCACGTGCGGGAGCAGAAGTCGTCGACCGCAACACCGCCAGCCTCCAAGAGGGCGGCAGCGAGCGTTGTCAGGTCCGCCCGGCGTGAGAGTCGGTAGTTGATCTTGCGTGGCCCGCTCAGGCCGTTGACCGACAGCCTCCTCAAGGTTCGCTACCTCCTCCGGCTCCCAGTCCTGGTACGGGCCGCTTGTCTCATCCGTCAGCCAGACGGTCAGGCGAGTGTCTATAGACCAGTTGCCATGGCCCGCTACCGCCAGCTCATCGAGAAGCCGGACGACCACTGACCGTGGCGCCGTAGGGAACAGGAAGGCATTCTCACTCATCCCGGCAAGGGACAAAACGTCAGTTTGGAAGAGCCTGATCCGTCGCCCGTGATGCCCGGAACGCCTGCTCGCAGGCGCGGCCGAACGGATCACTCGGGTCCGGTCGGGAGTGTGGGCGGGCAGGGCTACTGGCCCGTGGACGGCCCGGTGCTCTCGTGGCTGTCGCCGCTCATCCCCGTCGCGACAGGCGCCGGCTCCTCGACTCCCCGGCCTGGGTCAAGGGTGGTCGTAGGCCATCGCGGAGCGCCCGTGACGCTGGTCGGGTGGCGTGGATACTCGACGCACCGGGGGATGGGCTCATCCGCCCCAGCCGATCGGTGCAGGAGGCGGCGGAGGCCGATTCGACGATGTGGGAAGGATGCGGGTAGTGGATATCGAAGCGCTGCTTCCACGGGCACGTACACCTCGGGACTACCTGGACCTCGTTACGGACCCCCGAGTCGATCAGGACGGGCTGCACACTCTTGCTCGTAGTCCCTACTCGTTTGTGCGGCTGGCCATTGCCAAGGACATCCGCACGAGTCCGGCAACCCTGACCGAGCTACTCCTCGGCGAGTTCGACCAGTGGGACCGTAACTACCTGCTCCGGCTCGTTGCTCAGCACCCGCAGGCGGACCGAGTTGTCCTGCTCAAGGTCCTACACGCGACTGAGGTCCTACTACGCCAGTCCGGCGCGAGACCGTATGGCGTAGCGATTGCGCTGGCCAGTCGACACGAGTTGGCGCCTCATGAGGTTCGTCGCGCGCATCGTCTGCCAGGTGCGTCGCGAAGGATGCGTCGAGGCGTGGAGCGGGCACTCGCACGTCGACAATGAGCCCGAGGGCAAGCCGGATCGGTGGAGAAACTCCGGTGCTTCTGGCCCGTCAACATGGCCGGCCTAGCCGATGCCGGCAGAGAACGGTGCGGCAGTCGATCGCCCCGCCCCGACAGCGGCCAGGCACCCTCGCGAGCGTCTGGCGTCTGGCGTCTCAGGATCACACGGGCGCTCGCCGTACGGTGCAAGCATGGACCCTCTCGACCTACCTGCCATAGTCGATGTGTGCAGATCCCTCAGGCGAGGCTGGGACGTGCGCGGAGTCAAGCAAGAGGCGTGGGGTGCGGATCCGGACGACCTGCTGACCCCGTTGGATCCTTTGGCAAGCGTGAGGCTCCGGTTCGGTGAGACGTCCGGCGTAGCCGAGATCTGGCCGACCGGATACGTAAGACTAGTATGCGGGGGCAGCCATGTTGACCAGGTCCAGGTCAGTGGACCTTCTGAACTCCGTGATCAGCTTGTACGGTTGACGAACTGGCTAACCGATCGCAGCCCATGATGCAGGTTGCCTGCCGGAATCCTGTCATGTGAGGGACGCACGGATTGGAGCGAGGACGGCAGTAACGTCGTCAAGTCGACCAGCCTCGGCCCACAACTCCCGCCACTCTGAATCGCCACCCATCACGCGGTCGAGCGCCCGTGCCGCCAGGTCAACCAGCTCCGGCGGCACGTCCAACCCGTCCGCACGTAGGCAGTCGGGGCTGTATATCGGATCGAGTGGCGGGCCGCCAGGCTGGAACGCCGCCACGATCGCCGCAGCGCCTACCGCCTCTGCTGCCTCCGTATGACCGAGATGTCCGCTCTGATCTGCCGCTGCGATCAACGCGCTACGGAGCACGGCCACGCGGTCAGCACGCACCGCGTCGTCCAGCTCGTAGCCCCAATCGCAAGCTGTGTCGTTGTCGAAAGGACCCGGACCCCATGCGCCCATGATTGACCCCTTGCTCTCGCCATACCGCGTGCACGGTAGAGCAGCCGCGCCGGGCACTATCCGTTAGTCACCCACCTACCGACGACCCGCTACCCCTCGGGCCAATGGCGACGTTCGTCGGGCCGAACGCGGTCCACAGGTGGTTGGCGTCGGTACCAAGCTTGCGGGCACCTACGGGAAGCGGACGTGTCGGCCGAGCCGGGGCCGGCGTTGCGGTGGTTGCGGCGGGCTTCGCTCCGGTGACCGAGGTGGGTGAGCCGGCGACTCTCGGCGGTACGACGGACTAGCGCCCACGGCGGACACGGCCGTGGCCGACGCGACCAGGACAGGCGTGACGCTGCCCCTCGCGGGCGGCGTCACGCCTGCCGTCGTGCAGTAGAGCTGCGTACTCCCGCTGAGCTGCGTCGCCGTCCCAACTGACCGACCGGTCACCCCAGGGCGACCTCGACCGGCCCGCCCACGGGTAACCCCGGATGCCGGAGCGCGGGACACCGATTCGCTGCGTTACGACGTATCGGCGACGTGTGTGCCGCGCCGGCTAACGTGACGACCCGCCCGCGCTCCTGTCTAGTCCGAGTTTGTTGTGTGCCGTCTTCGTCTCGGCGCTCCGCTTCGCGTTGGCGGAAGGGGAGCGGACGGGATCGGTGGACCGTAGGCCCTTGATGAGGAGCCAGCCGCCGGCGGTGAGTTCGAAGGCGAACATCGGCAGCCACAGCAGTATGCCGGCGCCCTCGGTGGTGACGGCGCCGGCGGCGCTTTGGAAGGGAATGCTGACGGCGAGTAGCAGCGATGCCAGCAGGCCGAGGATGGCCAGCGGTCGGGGGACCGCGCGGGACCGCAGTAGGATGTAGGCGAACACGGCACTGCCGACCGCGAAGAAGCAGGCACCGACGTTGTTGCTCCACGCAGCGACATCGACCGTCGCCGCGCCCAGTTCCCGGACGCGGTCCGTGTTCTGTCGGCTGAGGGACAGCAGCAGCATGGCACCGAGGATCTGTACCGCGTAGAGCCCCGACTCCACCGCCCGGCAGGCCAGGGCGAAGGCGGCCAGGGACGGGTCCTGCCGCCGGGTGATGGCGTGCAGCATGGCGCCCAGGCCCAGCGTGGCGATACCGGCGACGGTTAGCAGCACGATGCTGAGCCGTAGCCCGGACGGGTCTTCGGCGATGCTGGCGAGCCGTTGTGCGATGCCGCCAGCGTCGCCGCCGGCGGCAGCCGAACTGGCCAGAACGACCGCGATGACCAGTAGGAACAGGGCACCGGCGAGGCGGGCGGCGAACCGTTCGGACATGAGTTCCTCCAGCAGTATCGTGGCAACCCCGGGTCGGGCTGCGGCGGGTTCGAGCGGCAGGCGACGACCTGCGTGCCGTGATCGAGGTGGACCGATCGTGACGGGCACGCGTTGGGTCGGCGTTGTGTGGGCGTTGAGAAGATGTTGAGCTGCGGGTCGGGGCGGGGCTATCGGACGCGGGAGTGGCTATGGCAGGGCCGGCGGTACGCATACGGTTGCTCGGCGGGGTCGAGGTGGTGGACGGGAGCGGCACCGCCGTCGACATCGGGGCGGGTAAGTGCCGTGCGCTGCTGGCGGCTCTGGCGATGCAGCCCGGCAGGGCGATTCCGGACTGGCGGCTGATCGATCTGCTGTGGGGTGAGCAGCCACCCCGGACTGCCGTCCGGACCCTGCAGTCGTACATCGCGCGGCTACGGGGCGGTCTGGGTGCCGGGCGGATTGTGCGCTCGGGTGCCTCGTACCGTCTCGATGTGCCCGCCGATGCGGTCGATGTGATCCGGTTCGGCCGGCGGGTCGAGGCCGGCGACGTTGCCGGGGCGCTCGCCGAGTGGACCGGCGATCCGCTGGCCGGGGTGCCGGTGCCGGGCCTGGCTGCGACCGTGGACGGCCTGGTCGAGCAGTGGCTCGGCGCGGTCGAAGCCGATCTCACCGCCCGGGTGGACGCCGACGCCGCAGCGACCGTGGGGCCGTTGACTGAGCTGAGCGCGCGGTATCCGTTCCGTGAAGGGCTCTGGGCGCTGCTGATGACGGCGCTGTACCGGGTGGGCCGGCAGGCCGACGCGCTGACTGCGTACCGCACTGCCCGTCAGCAGCTGGTTGAGCACCTGGGTGTGGAGCCCGGGCCGCGATTGCGCCGCCTGGAGTCGGCGATTCTCGACCAGGACCCCCGTATCGGCGGCGAGCGGCGGTCCGAGCCGGTCCACCGGCTGCCCCGGCGCGCCGTGCGACTGATCGGCCGTGACGGTGACCTCGACCTCATCGGCCGGGCGTTGGACGAGAGCCCGGTGGTCACCCTGGTCGGGCCGGGCGGCATCGGCAAGACCGCGCTCGCCGTTGCGGCCGCCCAACGCACCCGGCTCGAGCACGGCGCCTGGCTGGTTGACCTGACCGAAATCACGACCGACCAGGACGTACCCCAAGCGGTCGCCGCGGCGGTGCGCGTCGAGGAAGGCCCAGGCCGGTCGCTGAGCGAGTCCATTGTGCTGTCCCTGAGCTCCCTGCGGGCACTACTTGTGCTCGACAACTGTGAACACGTCGCGGACGGCGCGGCGCGCCTGGCCCAGGCCGTCGCCGACGGCTGCCCGCAGGTGCGGGTGCTGGCCACCGCGCGGGAACCGCTCGGCCTCAGCCACGGCCACGAACGGCTGGTGGCCGTGACGCCGTTACCCGCGGCCGGGGCCGGGGCCGATCTGTTCGCCGAACGTGCGAACGCGCTGACCGCCGCGTTCACGACGGGCGCCGCGCGGGAGGTGATCGAGGAGATCTGTCGCTGCCTCGACGGGCTTCCCCTCGCCATCGAGCTGGCCGCCGCCCAAACCGTCAGTCACACCCCGCAGGAAATCCGCGAGCGTCTCGACGATCAGCTCGGCTTGCTGGTCGGCGGACGGCGGACCGGGGCGGACCGGCACCGCACCATGCGCGCCACGATCCAGTGGTCCTACCGGCTCCTCACCGTGGCCGAACAGGACCTGCTGCAACGGCTGTCGGTGTTCGCCGGCCCAGTCGACCGGGCCGGAGCTGCGGCCGTTGCCGCCGGCAGCGGCCTGGATGTCAACGACGTGCTGCACACTCTCGTACAGCGCTCGATGGTTACCGCCGAACCCGGCCGGTTCGGCCAGCAGTTCAGGCTGCTGGAACCAGTCCGCCAGTTCGCAGCCGAACACCTCGCCGCAGGATCGGCGGCCGCACCCGCCCAGGCCGCGCACACCCGATACGTGCGGGAACGGGTGACCTCGCTGCACGACCAGCTCACCGGAACCGCCGAAATCCAGGGGGTCGCCCATCTGGACGAGCTGTGGCCCAACCTGCGCGTAGCGGTTGACCGGGCCTTTGCCTGCGGCGACTACCGCCTCGCCCATGACCTGTTCCGGCCGATCGGCACCGAGGCCCTCCGGCGGCACCGGCACGAAATCGGGCAGTGGGCGCAACGCCTCCTTGAACAGGCACCGGCTGAGGATCGGCCGCGGGTCGTGGCCGGCCTGATCGCCGCCGGACCCCGGTATCACCTCCGTCAGGACCCGGCCGGGTTCGACACCTTGGTCAGGCAGTACGGCGATCCGGACGATCCGGTGGCCCGGCACATGCGGGCCAACGTCCACGACGACTACGCTGCTCAGATTCACTCGGCGCCGCAGGCGCTGGCCGAGCTGCGCCGGCTCGGCGCCGACGATCTCGCCGCGCATGTCGAGGTCGACCTCGGCGCAGCGCTGGTCTTTCAGGGACAGTATGCCCGCGGAGACACCAAGCTCACCGAACTCGCCGACCGGTTCCGCAGCGACGGCCCGCCCACCCTGCTGAACTGGACGTTGATGCTGCTCGGCTTCTCAGCCGCCTTCCAAGGTAGACGGGCCGCCGCGGACCAGTTGTTCGACCAGGCTGTCGACGTGCCGCTGCCGGTACGCACCCACTCGCCGAACCAGTCCGTGCGTGCCCAGGCGCTGTTCCGGCGCGGCGATCGTAGAGCCGCCTACCAGCTACTCCGTGCCCACGTCGAAGAACTGCTCGACGCCGACAACATGCACGGTGCCTGCGTCGTATCGATCAGCTTCGTCACGATGATGCCGGCAGTGGCACGCTTCGCCGAGGGCGCCCGGGTCCTGGCCTTCCTCGACACCGCCGGCCTGCTCGACAATGTGGCCTGGGCGGCCATGGTCGCCGACGCCCGGGACGAACTCGCCACCTTCGCCCCTGCCTTTGACGAGTCCACGATCGCTGATCAACGGCAGGCCCTCGTCGCGATCGGCGACACTCTCGACGACCTTCTTGCCGAACAGACCAGCCGGCCAGATGCTAACTCGATCTTTAACCTGCTGGGCGGTGGCATCGACCCCAGACGATCATGGGAACAGTCCCTTGATTGATCATTCCCCGTGTCTGGAGAAGACGATTGCAAGCTGTGCGGCGCACCGCCGGTCAGCTCAGGCCGCGAGTGCTACCTGCGGCACCACATCCGGCACGACCAGCCGGGCCGCGTCGGCGGCCTGGTCGTCAATCTGGTCGTGCGCAATCCGTTCGGCGTCCACCTGCGCGACATAGTGCGCCACCTCGCGGTCCGTACGCTCGGCGTCCCAGCCGAGCACCGGTGCCATCAACTGCGCTGCCGGGCGGGCCGCTGCCAGGCCCCGGTCGAACGTCTCAATCGAGACGTGTGTACGCCGGGTGAGTACGTCCTCCAGGTGCAGGGCGCCCTCGGCCGACACCGCGTGAACGACCTCCACACGCAGATAGTCGTCGGTGCCGTCGAGCGGCTCGACGAGGGTCGGATCCTCTCGGAGCAGGTGCAGCACCTCGTCGACGGCGGCCCCGTAGCGACGCAGGAGATGCTCGACCCGCTCCACGGTCAGGCCGTACTGTCGCGCGATGCGACGGCGCTGGTTCCATCGGGCGACATAGCCCTCGGCGCCGTGCAGGGGAACCTGGTCGGTGCAGGACCGCGGCACCCCACCACCGAGTCCCCGCACGGCCTCATCGACAGCGTCCCGGGCCATCACCCGATACGTTGTGTACTTCCCGCCGGCGACCATCACCAGACCCGGCATCGAACTGGCCACCGTGTGCTCACGGGACAACTTGGCAGTCGCATCCGACTGCCCGGACAGCAGCGGGCGCAGACCCGCGTACACGCCCTCGACGTCGTCGCGGGTCAGCGGAGTGGCCAGTACCTCGTTGACCCGTTCCAGCAGGTAGTCGATGTCGCGGCTGGTCGCTGCCGGGTGCGCCTTGTCCAGATCCCAGTCGCTGTCGGTGGTGCCGATCAGCCAGTGCCGACCCCACGGGATCACGAACAGCACGCTGGATTCGGTTCGCAGGATCAGGCCGGTGGTGGAGTGGATCCGGTCGCGGGGTACGACGAGGTGAATACCCTTCGAAGCCCGAACCTGCACCGGCCCAGGCTCATCAACGAGAGACTGGATATCGTCGGTCCAGACTCCGGTGGCGTTAATGACCTGCCGGGCACGGATCTCGAAGACCTGGTCGGTCTCCAGGTCGTGGACCCGCGCGCCGGTGACGCGGTGGCCGTCACGCAGGAGGCCCACGACCCGGGCTCGGGAAACGGGATACGCGCCGTGGGCTGCGGCGGTACGGACAAGACACGTCACCAGCCGGGCGTCATCGACCTGGGCATCGTAGTACTGCAAGGCGCCGACCAGCGACTCCGGACGCAGGGACGGGCAAGCGCGTACCGCGCCACGTCGGGTCAGGTGCCGGTGGGCCGGTACCCCGCGGGAATTGCTGCCGGAATAGCTCATCGTGTCGTAGAGCAGGACGCCGGCGCCCGCGTACAGTCGTTCCCAGCCGCGGTGTCGCAGCGGGTAGAGAAACGGCACCGGCCGGACCAGGTGCGGGGCGAGTCGCTGCAGGAGGAGGCCCCGCTCGCGCAGCGCCTCGCGGACCAGCCCGAAGTCGAGCATCTCCAGGTAGCGCAGACCGCCGTGGATGAGCTTACTGGAACGGCTCGATGTGCCGCTGGCCCAGTCGCGGGCCTCGACGAGGCCGACCGACAGGCCCCGAGTGACGGCGTCAAGGGCGCAGCCGGCGCCGGTGACGCCGCCGCCGATCACCAGGACGTCCAGTTCCAGGCCGCTGCTCAGTGCGGCCAGGGACCGCTCGCGGGTGGCCAGTGACAGTGTCGCGGAGTGCATGCGTTCTCTCTCCTGTGTCTGGGAGGCCGGTGGGGACGCCTGCCTCCCGGGTCTTCTCGGGTACGGCGGTGGTCAGTCGACGTCGACCCAGTCGAGGGTGCGTTGGACGGCCCGTTTCCAGCGTTCGTACTCGGCCTCGCGTTGCTCCGACGGCCAGGTGGGCTGCCAGCGGCGGCTTTCGTTCCAGTTCTCGCGTAGCTCGTCGGTGCTGCGCCAGAATCCGACGGCGAGGCCGGCGGCGTAGGCGGCGCCGAGTGCGGTGGTCTCGGCGACCACGGGCCGGCTTACTGGCACCCCGAGGATGTCGGCCTGCAACTGCATGCACAGGTCGTTGACCGTGACGCCGCCGTCGACCTTGAGACACTCCAGTGGTACGCCGGAGTCCGTGGCCATGGCCTCGGCGACGTCTCGGCTCTGGTAGCAGATCGACTCGAGGGTGGCCCGGGCGATGTGGGCGTCGGTGTTGAACCGGGACAGGCCAACGATCACGCCGCGGGCATCGGAGCGCCAGTACGGGGCGAACAGGCCCGAGAAGGCGGGCACGAAGTACACCCCGCCGTTGTCGTCCACCTGGCGGGCCAGCATCTCGCTCTGCCCTGCGGTGTTGATGATTTTCAGCTGGTCGCGTAGCCACTGCACGGCCGAACCGGTGACGGCGATCGAGCCCTCCAGCGCGTACACCGGCGCCTGGTCGCTGAACTGGTAGCAGACGGTGGTGAGCAGCCCCGCCTGGGAACGGACGATCTCCGTGCCGGTGTTGAGCAACATGAAGTTGCCCGTACCGTAGGTGTTCTTGGCCTCTCCGGCAGCGAAACAGACCTGACCGACGGTGGCCGCCTGCTGATCGCCGAGATCCGCGGTGAGCGGGACCGAGCCGGTGAACGGGCCGTGGGCGGCGGTGACACCGTACGAGTCCGGGTCGGACGACGGCCGGATCCGCGGCACCATCGCGCGGGGAATGTCGAAAAACGACAGCAGCTCGTCGTCCCAGTCCAGCGTCTCCAGGTTCATCAGCATGGTACGACTGGCGTTGGTCGGATCGGTGACATGCACGCCGCCCGCGGTGCCGCCGGTCAGGTTCCACAACAGCCAGGTGTCGGTGTTACCGAAGATGGCCTCCCCACGCTCGGCCGCCTCCCGGACCCCGTCCACGTTCTCGAGAATCCACTGGATCTTGCCGCCGGAGAAGTACGTCGCCGGGGGCAGGCCGGCCTTACGACGGATGACGTCTCCCCGGCCCGAGCGTTCCAACGCCGAAGCGATCCGGTCGGTCCGGGTGTCCTGCCACACGATCGCGTTGTGGTAGGGCCGGCCGGTGCGCCGGTTCCACACCACGGTGGTCTCCCGCTGGTTGGTGATCCCAAGCGCCGCGAGGTCGGTGACGGTCAGGCGATGCTCGTAGAGCACCGTCTGGATGACGGTCTGGGTCCGCTCCCAGATCTCCACCGGGTTGTGTTCGACCCAACCGGGCCGCGGCAGAATCTGCTGGTGCTCGAGCTGGTGGTGACCCATGTCGTTACCACCATGATCAAAAATCATGAAACGGGTACTGGTGGTGCCCTGGTCCACCGCACCAACGAAATCGGCCATTCGGAAGCTCTCCTCTGCGGGTCGTCGGGATATGTCGATCAGAGGCGGGCGCGCTCGGACACCGCAGCCGTCTCGGTCGCAGTCTCGCTGCCGTTCGCGCCCGGCTGCGGCTCATCGCTCGGCAGGAAGCGGCCGACGAACAACTCATAGAGGCCGGCGCCGATGACACCACCGGCTAGCGGCCCGACGATGGGCACCCAAAAGTACGGATATCCGCTCGGGTCCAGGAAGGCCGTCTCGTACCCGGTGAGGAAGGACGCGAGGCGGGGGCCGAAGTCGCGGGCTGGGTTGATCGCGTAGCCGGCGTTGACGGCGAACGCCATCCCAATCGCGACCACGATCAGGCCGACGATCAGCGGGGCAAGGTTGGCACCGGGCAGAGAGTTCCGGGCGTCGGTTACGGCAAGGATCAGAAACAGCAGGATCGCCGTGCCAATGATCTGGTCACGCAGGGCGCCCCACTCAGTGATGCCAGCACCCGGCAGAGTCGAGAAGACGCCCTGGCTCTTGCTGGTCAAGCCCGGGTCAAACCGCTGCAGCACCTCGCTGTAGTTCCAGCGAATGATCAGGGCCGCGACGAACGCCCCGGCGGTCTGTGCGAGGGCATAGGGCATCACCTTGCGCCACGAGAAGCCCTTGAACACCGCGAGGGCGAGGGTCACCGCGGGATTGAGGTGGGCGCCACTGATCCGGCCAGCGACGTAGATGCCGAGCGCGACGCCAAGGCCCCAGGCCCAGGCGATGCTGTCGAACTCACCGGTGCCACCGGCATTGACCTGGGCGACGACGCCCACGCCGAAGAGAATCAGGATCGCGGTGCCGGCGAACTCGGCGGCCAACTCTCCAAGGAGTCCGGGCGCTCTCACACGCTGTGTCATTGGTGTCTCCAGGTGGGGGTGGCGGCTCTCCGCGATCGGGGGATGGAGGGCCGTGCGATATCGGCGAGGTGGCGGACGTCGCCGTGCGGTGAACCGTAGGAAACATGAGGAGGCAGGTCAACGAACCCCGGTCGACAATGCCGAACACTGTTGCGTTGGCCCCGAACGCTTTAGCATCCGCCCCATGCCGGGTCAGGTGCAGTCCATCGCGCGTGCCGCGGCGATCCTCCGCCTGCTGGCCAGCAGTTCCGGCCGGCTCGGCATCGGGGATATCGCCCGTTCTCTCAACCTGCCCAAGGGCACGGCGCACGGCATCATACGTACGCTGCAATACGTCGGATTCGTGGAGCAGGACAAGACCTCCGGCAAGTACCAACTCGGCGCCGCGTTGCTGCACCTCGGCACGAGCTCCCTCGACGTCAACGAGCTCCGTTCCCGTTCCATCAACTGGGCGGACCCCCTCGCCGCGCGCAGCGGCGAGGCGGTCCGTGTCGGCACTCTGCTGGACGGCAAGGTACTCGTGGTCCACCACGTGTTCCGGCCCGACGACACCCTCCAGACGCTGGACGTCGGATCCCTGCTGCCCCCGCACGCCACCGCACTCGGCAAAGTCCTGCTCGCCTACGACGTGGGCGCCGCCAACGCGGTCAAGCAACGCGAGCCCGAGCCCTACACCCGACGCACCCTGGTCACTGCCCGAGCACTCACCCGGGCCCTCAGCGAAGTCCGGGACAACGGTTGGGGAGCCGAAGTCGGAGAGATGACCCCTGGCGAGGCCGGCATCGCCGCGCCGATTCGCGGCTACGGCGGCTTGGTCGTGGGCGCGATCGGGCTCTCTGGTCCGGTGGACCGCACCTGCGACGGGTCCGGCAACCCCCGCCCAGCCCTCGTCACGTACGTCCGCGACGCCGCCCGCGCGGTTTCCCGCGATCTCGGCGCCACGCGCTGGTGATCCGTCACCCACCACCCCGGCTTCACGAAGGGCGAGTAATGACCGAGCGCTTTGTCGTCGCTATCGATCAGGGAACCACGTCCACCCGGTGCATCGTCTTCGACCGCCGTGGCAACCTCGTCTCGGTGGCCCAGCGGGAACACCGGCAGCATTTTCCCCGGCCTGGCTGGGTAGAGCACGACGCTATGGAGATCTGGCGCAACGTCGGCAAGGTTGTTCCCCGCGCCCTCACCCAGGCTGGCATCACCATCGACCAGATCGCCGCGATCGGGATCGCCAACCAGCGCGAAACCACGATCGTCTGGGACCGGCGTACCGGTGTCCCGGTGGCTCCCGCGCTCATCTGGCAGGACACCCGCACCGACCTGGTGGTGGACGCCCTCACCCGGGCCAGCGGCGCCGCCGATATTCAGGAGCTGTGTGGGCTGCCGCTGACCACGTACTTCTCCGGCCCGAAGCTGCGCTGGCTGCTCGACCACGTCCCCGGCCTCGCCGAACGCGCCGATCGCGGCGAGGTGCTCTTCGGGACCATGGAGAGCTGGCTGATCTGGAACCTTACCGGCGGCCCGGACGGTGGCCTGCATCTGACCGACGTCACCAACGCCAGCCGTACCATGCTGATGGACCTGCGCACTCTCGACTGGCACCCCAGACTGCTGAGCTTCTTCGGCGTGCCGGCCGCCATGCTGCCGCAGATCCGCTCCTCGTCGGAGGTGTACGGCACCGCCACAGCCGTCCTGCCCGGCGTCCGGATCGCGGCGGCCCTCGGTGACCAGCAGGCTGCCCTGTTCGGTCAAACCTGCTTCGACCCAGGCGACGCCAAGTGCACCTATGGCACCGGCAGCTTCCTGCTGCTGAACACCGGTACCGAGCCGGTGCCTTCGCGGCACGGCCTGCTCACCACCGTCGGCTACCGGATCGGCGGCGAGCCGGCCTTGTACGCCCTGGAGGGGTCCATCGCGATCACAGGATCCCTGGTGCAGTGGTTCCGCGACCGGCTGGAGCTGATCAGTACCGCACCGGAAATCGAGACCCTCGCCCGAACAGTCGGCGATAACGGCGGCTGCTACATTGTGCCCGCCTTCTCCGGGCTATTCGCCCCACACTGGCGCAGCGAGGCGCGCGGCATGATCGTCGGACTCACCTCCTACATCACCAAGGGGCACCTGGCCCGGGCTGTGCTGGAGGCGACCGGGTGGCAGACCCGTGAGGTGGTCGACGCCATGAACGCCGACTCCGGGCTGGATTTGACCACCTTGCGGGTGGACGGCGGGATGACCGCGAACAACTTGCTGATGCAGTTCGTCGCGGACGTACTCGCGGTGCCGGTGGTGCGCCCGATGGCGGCCGAGACGGTCTCCCTCGGGGCCGCATACGCAGCCGGGCTCGCGGTTCAGTACTGGCCAGATCTGGAGGGCCTGCGTAGCAACTGGCACCCGGCTGCCCGATGGGTGCCGGAGATGGATGCCGCAGTCCGGACACGGGAACGGGAAAACTGGCGGCGGGCGGTGGAGCGCACCTTCGACTGGATCCGGCCCACAGAGGACCCTGCTCGCCGCTGACCCACAACCATGATCAAGGGTAGAGAGAAGCCGAGCCCAATCTGGTGCGTCAAGGTTGATCTGAGTTTCACCTGGTGCCCCCGGCAGGATCCGACCCTGCGACACACGATCGGGAAACCGACCGTCGAAAGAGTGCCCAGGTGCCTCTGACCTGTATCGGCGGGCCGACTTCGGAGTTCCCTGGTGATGATCAGTCCACGCGTGGTCCGTGGCATCGGCAATGCGCAGCGGCCGCTCAACCGGTGGAACGATTCTGCCCTTTGTCGCCCTCGGCCTGCCTCAGACCGCTCACGTAGACCGGCTTTTGGCTGTACGCGGGCAGACGATTCGCCCGACCGCAGTAGCGGCGACTTACCTGGTTCGCCGACCCTCCGGAAGGGTCTCGGTCGCCAGTCGCGGCAGTCGCCTACTGTCGGCTGGTGATGAGCGACGAGGACGTGGAGGCCATCCGCCGACGACCGGCGTATCGGGCGGCCATGTGGCTGGGTCGGTTGGTCATCATGCCGCAGGTGGTGCCATTCGTTGTTGTCGCGATTGATGATGACGTCACCGTGGCCGACGCTGTCTTCTCCTACTCCTGGCTCTCCCTGGTCGTGCTGGCCGGCGGGTTCTTGCTTCTCTGGCGCGCTGGAGTTCCCTTCACACGACGGGGTTGGTCGGTCGAAACAGCCGCAGACTTCACGCTCAACGAGGCGATGACCTCAGACTTCTTCTTCCGGCGACGATGACACCCCGCTTTGCGGTGCTGCTTGGCATAGCTCACAGTGGATCGCGAAGCGCGGAGCCCGAGGCGAGGAACTGCAGTTCGGAAGGTCATTCCCGGTTGACCCCTATTTGTCCGGAATACCTGGTAGGCGGCGTTGCCCTGGTGTTCCCTGCCCCGATCACTACCGTTGATGACCGTCTGGAACACCGGCTACCGGCACACATCTGGCACGGTGGTGCGGATGTCCGGCGGTGTACGGCTCACCGCCCCCGGCCTTCGAGCCGGGAAGGCTTGCTGTGTCACCGGCTTTTCGTGCGCTTTGGACTCAGTGCTCGGTGGCAAGGGTGGGCCGTATGCGCAGGCACCGAATCAACCCGATATGGCCGAACTGCAAGTCCTGCCACTGCATGTTCACATGCGGATGGTCTGCGGCTGGTAGGGCTCTTCGAGGTATTCGATCTGATTCTCGGTTAGCGAAACGTCCACTGCGGCAACAGCATCATCAATGTGCCGCTCCTTGGTGGCCCCGACGATGGGGGCGGTCACCCCAGACTTACTCAACAGCCAGGCGAGGCCAATCTGTGCTGGTGGGAGAACGCACTCATTGGCGACGTGGGCCACCCGTCGGAGGATCCGCTCGTCGCCGCGCCCGTACAACGCCTCCCTGCGGTCGGCGTCGCCGCTGGACACGCGGGCGGTGGCCGCTGCCTCGGTCGCTCCGGCGCGGGCGACCAGTCCACGGGCCAGCGGGCTCCACGGGATGACGCCGACTCCCTGGTCACGGCAGAGCGGAATCATCTCCCGTTCTTCTTCTCGGTAGAGCAAGTTGTAGTGATTCTGCATGGAAACGAACCGGGTCCACCCGGACACGTCGGCAGTGTGTTGCGCCTTGGCGAACTGCCAGGCGGCCATACTGGAGGCACCGATGTATCGGGCCTTTCCGGCACGCACCACCTCGTGTAAGGCCTCCATCGTTTCCTCGATCGGTGTCTGGTCGTCCCAGCGGTGGATCTGGTATAGGTCCACATGGTCGGTGCCGAGCCGGCGCAGCGACTCGTCAATGGCAGCGTGAATGTGCTTGCGAGATAGCCCACCGTCGTTGGGCCCGCTGCCCATGGGAAAGAAGACCTTGGTGGCAAGTACGTAGTCGTCCCGCCGCGAGAAGATCTTACCTAGCAGACGGCCGGTGACCTCCTCACTCGTTCCTAACGAGTACATATCGGCGGTGTCGAAGAAGGTGACTCCGGCATCCACCGCCCGCCGGACGAGAGGTTCGGCAGCGTCCTCGGTGAGCACCCACCCAGCACTCTTGCCGCGATCGCCGTAGCTCATCATTCCCAGGCAGATCCGCGAGACCTTCAGCCCTGTCCTGCCCAAACGTACATACTGCACTCGGTTCGCCCCCCCCATGCGACAACCAGATCACCGTGATCCTACGAGCAGGTGTGTGGTAGCACGCAATACCTGAGGCCTCCGTCACCTGAGGCTCTCGGTTCGGTGCCGACCTGGCGTGCGGTCGGCGCGTTTGCCTCAGCGTTACCGGCTCCGGCGGAGCCTACTGGCGATTGCGGTCGCCCCCGGTGGGTCGCCCAGGCGCGGGCGGCTTCAGCTAGTGGCCCACGATGAGGGGCTGGGTTCTCGCGTAGCCGATGCTCCCAAAGGGCAGCGAGAGCGGCAGCGAAGGCGTCATCGGCGGCCCGAGTCGAGCGACAGGTCCGGGTGCCGGCCCTCCACATGATCGAATCCGTGGGCTAACCAGCCCGACCTTTCGACGACCCACCGTAGTCGCGGTGTGGTGTCGGGTAGCCACGGGTTGACACCTGCTTCCGTGCGATGCATCCGGGACATGGGGTGAGTGGTTCGGATGGCCTTGCACTCGGCACCGGTTCACCTCACGGACCCAAGGGTGACGCGCGGGGCGGGGCGTGGGCTCGGGCCGGTTGACTTTCCGCCCCGCCGTAGACGGGCGGGGTGGCGGCTCCGTCAGGAGCCGGTTACCGCGCCCGGTCCGCACCGCCCGGCGCGCTTGATTCTAATGAGAACGATTCGGCAGCAGCAGCCGATCGTGTCCTCCATCGGCTGATCTGCGACACGCGTCCGCCAGGTGATCTGCGACAGTCGGGGGTGTGGATCTGGGTATACGTGAGTGTCAGCGGACACCTTCGGTCCGCCGCCAGCGGTGCCGCTCAGGGATCCAGGCTAGGGAGTCGGCAGTGGTTGGCTCCGTCAGAGCGACTACGGATTCGTCGAACAGGTGCCACTCGTGCCGGGAATACGCTTCGGCGGCGATGAGCAACGTCGACGCGTGGTCGCCGTGTAGCAAGACCTCGCTCACGAGCCCAGCACAGCGACCGCCCTCGACAATGGTGTCGTAGACGACGTCCACCTGGTTGATTGGGCCGCGTACGAGTGGAATCCCTTGACGGGACCGCAGTGAGCCTAAGTCGAACTCCGGCAGCCGGAGTTCCGTGGTCGGAATGAAGCAGAGACCAAAGAGCATGTCATTCTGGTAGATACTGATCTCTGCTGATGTGTTGGTGCCGATGGCGCGTAGCCAGGCGTAGGGCGTTAGAGCAGCGTCGGGTTCAGCCCACGCAGTCGCGACATCGTGAGGACCAGATTCAAGGGCCCATTCCTCTCCCTCCCACGACTCGACGCTCATGGAGGCCAGCAGAAGTGCGGCCGAGATGTTCTCAGTGATCCAGCCGTGTTGGTCAGCCAGTCCAGCGGCAGCCAAGAGGTCCGCCACAGCCTCGTGCGTCATGGCGGCTAGGTCGTCCGCCGAAGGCATGACTTGCCCGCGCGCTGCGGAGAAGACGGGGAACGGGCCATCGTCCCCGCGGAAGACTGCCCAGGCCGGTTCACCGGTCCGGCTGGTGAACTCCCATCCAAGTCCGTCTCGGGCGCCTACATCGCTGGCGACAACCGCATCCCACAGAGAGCGCCAGTCCGTCATCGGTCAGTTCCGTTCGCGTGTGCGACACAGGCGTTCGTCGAGTGCTCCGCGACATCTAATTGGTTTGATCGTGACATGACAGGGCTTTCGTCGGCGGCTAAGCTGCCGCTTCTAGTGTCTCGTGATTCTGTTGTGTTTACGTGATGGTTGTGGTCTGCGGCGTCGATGTCGTATGGCAGTTGTCGGATCACGTGGGCTTGTGTCGTGTCCGTCGTGTATTTATTCGACATGGCCTCCACAGCCGTATGTCGCTGTCATAGCCTGTCGTCGTCCACACTGGAACGCCGCCGGGTGAAGGAAGGCGTCCACCCTGATCCGCGAGTGGATCGAGCTGAGGTTGACCGAGCTGGAGAACGACCGGCCGGTGTCGCTGTCGGCGCTGCGCCGCGCGATCGCCTACGCCACCCAGGCCGGCCGCGCCGCCTGGACGGACCCGCGCTTGGGTGGCTGTCCCATAACCGCAGATACGTGATCTTGGAATGGTTTTGTTGGGCGCTTGGATAATCGGCGTTGCCACCGGTCGAGGTAGTTACGGCAGGAGCAGGTCGTGGATGTTCCAGGCGAGCTTCCCGGCGGACCAGGAGGTGTTCGCGCAGATGGCGACGTCGATGTTGAGGCTCGGGTAGTGGTATAGGCGGGTGCTGACGCCGTCTTCCTCGCCGGTGTGGCCCCACCGGATGACGGTGCCGTCGTCGTCGAGGATCGACATGACGCCGTAGCCGTAGCGCCAGAGGTAGCCGCGGACCTTCTCCTCGCGCTCGGCGACTCGGGGGGCGAGCATCTCGGCCACGGCCTGATCCGGTAGCAGGGCGCCGGCGCGTAGGGCCTGGGTGAAGGCGATCAGGTCGGCGGCGGTGGCGGTGGCGCCGCCGTCGGCGGCCGGCTCTGGGGTGGTGGCGTAGATGTTGCGGGTCCAGCCGGTGATCGCGCCGGTGCCGTCGCGGGCGGGGACATAGCCGTCGGCGACCCGCGGTGCGTCGGCTTCCAGAGGCAGGAGGTCGGTGTCGGTCATGGCGGCGGGGCCGAAGACGTGCTCGCGCAGGTGCTCGGCGAACGGCGCCATGGTGAGCTGCTCGATGAGCATGCCGAGCAGGATGTAGCTGGCGCCGTTGTACTCGTGCCGCTCACCTGGAGGGAAGCGGGCCGGTTTGTCGGCGAACAGCGGCAGGTAATCGGCGTTACGACGCAGCAGATACACCGGGTGCGTGCGGAGCAGTTCGGCCCAGGTGGCCTCCCAGTCGCCGGTCTCGTCGAACCAGTCGGCGATACCTCCGGTCATGGTCAACAGCTGCCGCACCGTCACCTGCGCCGAGATCGTGGTTTCGGCCAGGTCGAGCAGCTCGACGATGGGTGCGTCGAGGTCGAGCAGGCCCCGCTCGACGAGTTGCAGGACCCCGACCGCGGTGAACATCTTCGACACCGACGCCACCCGGAAACGGGTATCGAGGGTGTGGGGCACCTGCCAGGCCCGCTGCGCCAACCCGGTCACGCAGGAGTGCAGGGTGTCCTCGCCGCGGCGGATCAGGACCACGCCGGAGAAGCCGTCCGTCTCGGCGGCGCGTGCGACAGCGGCCGGAATGTCGGCCAGTACGGAACTTTCGGGCATCGTGGCTTCTCCTGGGGTCGCGAGGTCGGGCGGGAGGACCCGGCGGGATCGTAACGACTGATCATTATCGCGACCACCGATTTAGTACTCCAGCTTCCCGCGCGGCAGCATCGTGGCGGTTCTCGGCCCGAACGGGGCCGGCAAGACGACGTTGGTCCGCATCCTGTCGACGTTGCAGCCACCGGACGCCGGAAGCGCCCGGATCTGCGGCGTCGACGTGGTGGCCGCGCCCGCCCAGGTCCGGCGCCGGATCGGCCTCTCCGGTCAGTTCGCCGCAGTCGACGAGTACCTCACCGGTCTGGAGAACCTGACCATGGTGGGCCGTCTCTACCAGCTCGACTGCCGCACCACGCGCAGCCGAGCCGAATCGTTGATCCGGCGGCTGGGGCTCGACAGCGCCGCGGACCACCCGGCCCGAGGTTATTCCGGCGGGATGAGTCGACGCCTCGACCTGGCCTGTGCGCTGATCGGGCGTCCCGACGTGCTGATCCTGGACGAGCCGACGACGGGAGTGGACCCGGCCGGCCGCCGGGCCCTGTGGGACATCGTCAGAGGGCTCGCCGAGGACGGTGTGACCGCGCTGCTCACCACGCAGTACCTGGATGAAGCGGACCGGCTCGCCGATCGCATCGCGATCCTCGCCGGCGGCCGCCTGGTGACCGAGGGTACGCCCGAGGATCTCAAGAAACGCCTCGGCGGCGACCGGTTGGCGGTGACAGTGGACCGGCGGGACGCTGACCGCGCGGCGCGTCTGCTGGCGGCACACGGCCTGCGGGAGCCGGACCGGAGCCCGGACGGGTGCCGGCTCTCCGTGCCGGTGGCCGACGCCACCGTTGCGATGATCGGGCTGGCGGGTGACCTCCGTGCGCACGGTGTGGAGCCGCTGGAACTGGGCACGGAGCGGCCCAGCCTCGACGACGTCTTCCTGGCCCTGACCGCGGCGGAGGAAGGCGGACACCGATGCCGACCCTGCGCGGGGCGCTCACCGACAGCGCGATCCTGACCTGGCGCGACGCCATCCGCATCCGCCGGGTGCCTGACCTGTTGGTCTTCACCACGATCCAGCCGGTGCTGTTCGTCGTGCTCTTCGCGTACGTCTTTGCGGATGCCATCACGGTGCCCGGGTCGGACTACCGCGCGTACCTGATGCCGGGCGTCATCGTGCAGAGCGCGGTGTGGGTCTCCGCGATCACCGCCATCGGCCTCGCGGACGACGTGCGGCGCGGCATCGTGGATCGCTTCCGGTCGCTGCCGATGGCGGGTGCCGCGGTCCTGGTCGGGCGCACGGCCGGGGATCTGCTCAGCATGGTGCTCGTGGTCCTGGTCTGCGCAGGCGCGGGACTCGCAAGGGGATGGCGGCCGGCCGGCGACGCGGCCGGACTGCTCACCGGTGGCGCGCTGGTTCTGGGCTTCGGGTACGCGCTGACTGGTGACGATTCTGCGAGCGCACATCGACCGCTTCGGGGTGGGTGCCGACGGGCGGCTGTTCCGCAGCGGGCGGGGCAACGTGGTGGCGTCCTCGACGTACTCCCGGGTGTGGGCGGAGGCGCGGCGGTTCAGCCTGCCACCGGAGCGGGTGGCCTCTCCCCTGGCCGGTCGTCCGTACGACCTGCGGCACGCCGGGGTGTCGCTGTGGCTCAACGCGGGCTTACCGGCTCCAGAAGTCGCGGAGCGGGCCGGCCACTTGGTCGACGTGCTCCTCAAGGTCTACGCCAAATGCCTCGACGGGGACCGCAGCCGGATGAACGAACGCATCGAAGCGGCGCTCAACTGATGGCACGGCACCGTTCCCGGAACTCTGTGAGCCAGCCGAGCACCTGCTCGTCGTCATGCAGGTACGGTTCGTCCGGCCCGTCGCGCAGATCGATGCCGGAAAGCATCCCGAGTGCCCACCAGATCGTCTCATCGACCTCGGCGTACTCCAGGGTTTGCATAGCCCGGGTTGCCCAACGGTCGACCTCGTCGCGCGACTGGCCGCCGTTGAGGATGGCCGTGAACCGGACCTCCACGTCGGCGCGGCTGGGCGGTGTTGGCTGGCCAATAGTCACGACTACGATCCTGCCAAGCGGGGCGCGTTTCTGTCGACCACGAACGGTCCTGAGCTGGTCAAACGCCCTTGCTCATACACCCAAGATCATTGCACATATTTTGTACGGACGGCGACAAGTAGCGGCTTTCAGTGACCTACACCTGCGCATGTGTGCTAATAGAGGGGCGTATGTATTGTCAGCTCAGATCGTGTTTTCGCTGATCTTCGAGGTGCCCCCGGCAGGAATCGAACCTGCGACACACGGTTTAGGAAACGAGTAAAGAAGGGCTCGCCACAGGGCTTCTGACCTGCACGGGTAGGTCGATCTCGACCCCTCCTGCTCATGATCAATCCACGTATAGTCCCTGGCGTCGCCAGTGTGCCGTGTTGATTGCGGCCAGCGGGGTGGCCGCCAGCCTGGACGCTGCTGCTCCGGCGAGCGCTTGCTGTCGCGGCCCCCACCCGTCCTGGAGGGTGGGTAATGACGGCGCCATCCACGAGCCCGCCGAGACGGTTGTAGAGGTTGAGCCGCGCCGAGCGGACTTCTCGTATACGTACTTCTCCGGCTTGCGTTTTCGGATGAAGCCTAGCCAGCACTGGATTGCGGGCGCTGCCATTGGCCTGACGGCCTTGCCTCCCCGCGCACGAGGGGTACTATCCCGGGCATGCCAAGACCTCTCGCCCCCCATGGGACCGCGAACAGGTGGCGCACCGGGTGCGGGTGCGACGAGTGCTATGGAGCGCACCTGGATGACCTGTTTTTGTGGAGGCGGAAGAAGGCGGATCTGCGTTTCCCTGCCCCAATCCGAAATGAGGTTTTGCGTCTCATCCGGCAGGGCTACAGGCCGGTTGAGGCTGCACGGCGGGTCGGAATCCACGTACAAACTGTTTACGCCCGTAGCAGGATTGATCCCGCCTGGCAGGGCCGCCTTGATGGCGCTCTGATGGCGGGCCGGCGGCCAGATGTGCCGCACGGCACGCCCACGGGCTATAGGCATTTCTGGTGCGTCTGCCCGGAGTGCCGGGCCGCCCATCACAAACCGAAGGAATAAAGAACCAAAACCTTGACACTGCCGTTGGCTCGCCCCGGCCGCCTCCCACGGGGGATGGAGACGCGCCGGGGCGAGCGGCTACAGGGGGCGGGTCAGCTCCGGCCGGGGGCGTGGCCCTTGCGTGCCGTGGTGAGCCGCCCAGGCGTGGGCGGCCTCCGCCAGTTGCCTTCGGTGGGGGACTGGGTTTTCGCGTCGGCGTTGCTCCCACAGGTCCGCGAGCGAGGACGCGAAAACTTCGACCGCCTCGGGGGATGCCTGCTTCCAGGGCGGGATCTGATCTGCCCAGGATTCGGCTTGTGCTGGCGTGTGGCCTGCCCGGATGAGTCGGACGATCATCAGGGCTGTGTCGATCCACGCCGCACCCCTGATGGGCATCGACCAGTCAACGAGACGCACGCCTCGACCGACAAGGAAATTGAACGGCGTGACATCGGTGTGGCAGAGGGTATCGCCGTCAACGAGGTGGGGGGCGATTCTGCCCTGCCAGCGGACGGTGGCGGGCTGGACGCGAACTGGCGGGCAGGGCGTCAGCGCATGGGACAGCCCGGTCAGAGCATCGGCGATAGCCGGTAGGTCGTCCGAGCCGGGCGATAGGTCCGGGTGCCGGCCCTCCACGTGATCGAAGCCGAGGGCCAGCCAGCCCTCGGCTTCGACCACCCACCGTAGTCGCGGTGCCGTGTCGGGGAGCCATGGATTGACGCGTGCTTCCATGCGATGCATCCGGGACATGGGGTGAGTGGTCCGGATGGCCTTGCAGAACACCGGCCCACAGTCGGCGCGGAGAGTGGCGGCGATCTCCGAGGTGGCGCCGGTTGTGGCGGAGCGTGCTGCTCGGACCGGGCCAGTGTGCGACTCGATGCTACGTCGTACTGAGGTGGGCAGATCGTCCCACTGGTGGTCGGGCATCCCGCTCCGCTCCCGTGCTGACCGCGGTGGCTTGAGTTCCCTGGAGCGTAGCCGTCGCAGTCAGCACGGGGCGTGTGCGATCAGCGTATCGGGCTATCGTGGCATCCCGCGTGGCACTGCGTGCAGTCGGCGGCAGTGGCGCTGGCGTTGACGCGCCACAGCGCCGCATCTACCTGGTAGCCGGCGGTGGTGATGGCGGCGACTGCACGGGACAGCGGCACTGGTGCATCGGTCGGGTTGGTCGGCCATTCGCTGCCGTCCTCCGGGTTGTGGTGGATGAACCGTCCCGCGATCCGGTCACAAAACTCTGCGTAGTCGCGGGTGTACAAGATGAACGTGTGCCAGCCGATGTCCACCAGGTCGGACGGGCCGATTGGCTCGGTGGTGACGGCAGCGGCGCCAAGGAACGCGAGGGCCTGGTCCAGGATTCGGGCCGGCATGCCTGCCGGTAGGTCCGGGTGGTCCTTGGCGATCCGAGCGGTCAAGCGACCGAACAGTTCGGGCGAGACCAGTGACGCGCCTCGCCGTGTGAGCGTTGTCGTGGACATGTCCGCTCCCTAGGTGTCTGCCCTGGCCGATTGCCGGGCCCTGCATCCAGCGTCAGCGGAAAAGGGCCTCTTGTGAACGGGCTCACTGTTGCGGCAACATCCGTTGTGATGGATGGAAACTGGCTACCGGATCCAGTTCAACCGGCCGTGCAGATGGTCTTTGGCCTTGCCTTACGGCAGCTACGCACGGAGGCGGGTCTGTCTCTGCGGGCGCTCGGCAAGGCCGCTCACTACGACTACACACGTCTATCCCGGGCAGAGCGCGGCGAGCACCTCGTTGACCCGGATGTCGCCAGGGCGCTCGATCGTGCCTTGCAGACCGGCGGGCTACTCGGCCGTCTCCGCTCTCTAGAGCCACCCGTTGCCCCCGCTCGGGGGCGGGCGCCAGCGCTACCACGGACTACCTTCGGCGATGGCCCCGGGGATACGGTGAAACTGGAGCTACGGACGGCCGATGGAAGGACCGTGCAGGTGAGCCTGACACGACGGGAGTTCGCGCAGTTGCTGGGCAGTGGCGCGCTCCACGCCGTACTGCCGGCGGGGGTGACCGACCTCGACCAAGCCGACCGACTAAGCCACAGCCTCAGTGGGTCACGAGTTGACCCGGAAGTTCTCGGCTACTTCCAGCGGCTCCTGACCGAGCACTACACCGCAGACAAGATGCTCGGGCCCCGGCAACTTCTCGGGCCCGTGATGGCACAGCTTGACGTTCTCGACACGCTACGCCGGACCGTGAGACTTGGTGACACGCAGCCCGTGCTGCAACTACTGACGCAGTACGCCGAGTTCGCCGGGTGGCTCCACCAGGACGGCGGTGATCTGCGCGCCGCCATGCACTGGTCTGACCGGGCATCCCAGTGGGCGCAGGCAGCGGGCGACGACGAAATGGTGGCCTACATGCTCGTACGGAAGAGCAACATCGCCACCCTTGACAACGACCCGCGCGCCGTTGTTGCCCTAGCCGCCGCTGCTCGCCAAGTTCGGGGGGACGTAAGCCCAAAGCTCCTGGCGTTGGCCAGCCAGCAAGAGGCGCGCGGCTGGGCGCAACTCCACAACGTTCAGCGCTTCCGGGCGTGCCTCGACAGGGCGTCGGACCTCCTCGCAACCCACCCGGCTGGGCTGCGCCCCAGTTCGCCGGTCTACCTCCACGGGTACGACCTGGACGCACTGGAAGAACAGAGCGCTAGCGCTTACCGCAGCGCCGGCCACACCGCAACCGCTGCGGCGATTCTCGAACGGAAGATTCGCCAGACGCCAAACCACCTCGCGCGGGATCAAGCCCACCAGCGGGCGAAGCTGGCCAACCTTGTCACCGCCGGCCCTGATCCGGATCCGGAGCGGGCCGCTGAACTGGGCATCGCCTGCCTGGATGCATGGCGCCAGACGGGCTCGGCACGGATCGCTGGTGAGCTGCATGAATTGAAACGAACGCTGGCCCGCAGGTGGCCGGATCTACCCGCCGCGCGCCCACTTCACGACGCCCTAATGGCCTGACGACGACCCCTCCCGCAGAATCGCCCAAGCGGGAAGTCTCGTCACGCCAGCTATCGCTTGGGGCCCTCCGCCTCCGGACGGCCTTGCGATCGCCGTTGCAGGACGTCCAGCGAGGCGTCCACCCAGTCGAGCCGAGGGCAACCACTGTCGGTGCACTCGGGGCAGGTCCACCCTCCCCAGTGGTAGCGAATGACTGCTTCGATCGCTCGAAACAGAAAGTCCAGGTCAACGGACTCGAAAACGCCGATCGTGGGGTCTTCGTGTTCCGCCCGCCAGCACCAGTCGACAAACCTCTCCCTAAGGTCGGGTTTGGTGCCGTTGAGCCGGGATAGCTGATCAGATGCCTGGGCGAGGAGCTTGCCCTGGCGGGCCAGCAGGGCCGACCTCCTGCCGCGATACTCATCGAGCAACGCGAGCCGCGCGGGCTGGCAGGGCCAGTCAGCGCCGCAGGCCCGGCACCGCCAAAGCGGGCGCATGGGGTCGTGTGCGCGGATCACGGTCGGCTCCCGCCCGCGTGGTGGTCACGTAGGCAGCGCTTGTGGTCGCCACACTGGGGGCACCAACTGCCTGAGCGGCTTTTGGTCACCAGGCCCAGGACCAGGCCAACGGCGAGCCCAACGACGACGGCAATAGCAACGACAACCATCGACGTCCCCTCAGTCTCGCGTGTCGGCGCTTCGGACGGGCGGCCGTTGCGCGGTCACCAGCGGCCTCCGTTGGCTCGCCACTGCTGCGCCGGGGTGAGCCAACCGACGCGGCCTACCTGGGGGTTGGCGACGGTGGGCTGGGTCATCCACGCCGGCAGGCTGACGGGCCTAGCGCGCTGTACCGCCACGAAGCGTGGGGCGTCCCTCTGCTTCGGCGCGATCGCAGGGGGATTCTTCCTCGGGCGGCGGCGGAACCAACGGCTGGGGCGCATGGCAAATCTCCTCGCTGCGCGGCTGGGTACGTGGCGACCTATACGGTTTGCATGGGAGGCACCACGTTCAGCCCAATCGTGCATGATGCATGCCGGCAAGGCAATCCCCCCTGCACGATGCAAAATCAGGTTCACCTACCGGGGCATACCTCGATCCGCGCCTGTGCGAGTACGATGCGATGCGTGACCAACTCACGGCGGTATCAACCAGGCAACATGGCGGGTCGACGGCTCGGCATGATGCTCCGGGCGCTCCGGGAGGCGGCCGAGCTCAGTACGGCTCAGGTTGCGGAGCACCTTGCCAGCAGTCAGCCGAAGGTCAGCCGGATCGAGAACGCCGTATCCCCTGTGTCCAAGGGGGATCTGATGCTGATGCTCAACCTGTACGGCGTCACCGACCCGGACGAACAAGATCGGCACTGGCAGCTTGCCCGCGCTGGGCGGGAGCGGGGCTGGTGGGAGTCGTACCGCGATGTCCTCACCGGCTCCTTGGGCTCCTATATCGGCTTCGAGAACGAAGCTGAGTCCTTGAAGATCTGGTCCTGGGGAGTCTTTCCCGGGCTGCTCCAAACCGAGGCGTACGCTCGGGCGCTGTTCGCCTCGGACCCCGTACGAACGGAGCCCGAGGAGGTGGATCGGCTGGTGGCGGCTCGCATGCAGCGTCAGCAGCGGATCGCGGAGGACGGGCTGAACCTGTGGGTTGTCCTGGACGAATCGCTACTACACCGTCAAGTCGGGCCCCCAGGCGTGCTCGCGAAGCAGCTTGAGCGGATAGCCGAACCACCACCAGGGGTGACGGTGCAGGTACTGCCATCGAACGTCGGATGCCATCCCGGCCTGAGTGGCGCTTTCACGATCATGGAGTTTGCTGAGTTCCCAACGATCGCCTACCGCGAAACACTGACCGGGGACACTCCGGTTGAGGCCGTCCCTGACGTTGGGCGATACACCCTGGCTTTTGATCACCTCCGGGCTTCAGCCTTGAGCCCGGTAGAATCACGGAAAGCCGCCGTGTCGGTGACGCGGGAACTACGGAAGGAACAGCAATGAACCTCGACGGTGCCACGTGGCGCAAATCCACCCGGAGCTCCGGGCCCGGTAACGGAGACTGCGTGGAGGTCGCCGACAACCTTCCCGGCGTCGTCGGCGTGCGCGACAGCAAGGACCCGACCGGGCCGGCTTTGGTGTTCGGTCCGGAGGCGTGGCAGGCGTTCGTGCAGCATGCCCGACGCTGACAAGCAAGCAATTGAGCCCCCCGGCGTTGATGCGCCGGGGGGCTCAAGTATGTCTGGGACTCAGGTATCGTCCTCCAGGTAGCCGACGATGGCGTCCACGCCGGCCGTGAGGGTGCGCGAGACGCTGCTAGCGCTGACGCCCTCCTCCTGGGCGATTCGGCCCACCGGCCAGTCCAGCGCATACCGCATATACATCCTGCGGCGATGCATGTGCAGGAGCCAGGGGCTGCGCTCCCAAGCCACGCCTATGTCCGCCAGCACGGCATCGATCGTGCTGGCGCCTGACGCGGCGGTAGCCCTGCGGTCATGGGCGCCGAGGCACCAGCAGACCCCACAGCCCCCGGTGCGACGACCGCTGTGCACGTGCTGACAGATGCCGAACTCAGAACCCTCGAAGGTGCTGATGCACGCGGGGCTCAGGTCGCAACGGTGCGTGCACCGCTCTCGGCCGCGGTGAGGGTCGCACTGACGACAGGCCCTGCTGGGTCGGGGTCCACGGCCATGCGAGCCGGGCCGCCCGTCGAGCATGAGCGGCAAGGTCTGTTCAACGAACACGCGGGTGTAGGTCATGCCGGCTCCCTTTTAGCACGTTTTGCCGGCTTGCGCTCCGACTGCTGGTATCTGTCACAGCTACCGCAGATGACGCACTTCCCTCGGGTGCTCTTGTCCATGGCGTGTGCGTATGGCGGGCATCCACAGCCGGCCGTCACGCAATAGCCGAAGCCACCGCCCTCCCTGCCGCCCTTGGCGTTGGTTGCGATTCTGCCCATGCCGTGAACCTGGACCACGCCCCACTCTGCGGGTATGGCCATGTTGGCTACCTGCTTGCCCCACCGAACCGCCTCCGCTTCGGAGGCGAATGGACCGAAGTTCGCCGCCCGGGGGCCACGTGCGCCGAGGACCCACCACGTGCGAAACCACAGCAGGCCGGCGACCGCTCTGATCAGGTCCGCAGCCATGGCGTCGGGGCCGTCATAGGCGCCGCTTTCCAGGATCGCCACAACCTCGGCGATCTCCTCGCGGCGCGGGGTGATATTCACCGAATCCTCTCACTCGTGGCTTTTGGGTTTGCTGACGGGCTGTTGGTGGCAACCAGTCCGCCAGCCGCACCATGAGGTGCAGCCCAGCGGAGCCCCAGCATCTTGCCGCCGTACTCCCCGTTGCGGATGCGCTGGCGCGGTGGCGGACCATCCCCGTCCGCCAGCTCCCGCTCAACGCCACCCTCGCCGCTGCGCCAGCCCTCCAACATGGCGTCCAGGGATCGCTCACCGCGCTGCGCCTGGGTGCGAACGTCGTCCTCCAGGTCGCGCATCACATCGGTGTACAGGTGGTGCAGTTGTCCGTGGGCAACCCACCCTCGGACAAGGTCTGCCCGGGTGGCCGCCATCAGTGCGGCGTCCTGGAGTAGGTCGTCCAGGTCGGTGCCCGGGTAGCGGCGAGCTACGTTCCGGGCCGCCCTGGAGAGGGCTGGCATGACGCCCTCCAGCTCCAGCACCGACCAATCCGCATCGATCATCAATATCCTACTCTCATTAGCGGTTTCAGTTGTTAGCGATCGGTCGGATATCGATCCCGTGGGAGCGTCGCCCCCGGCGCGACCAGGCGCCACAGGCTCGGCACCGATGCCGCTGATATGCCCCGGTTGCCGTGTAGGCGTGGCCCTCCCGGGCCAGGTCCGTAGACCCACAGTTCGGGCACGTGTCGACATCGCTGACGCCATCGGTCAGCCGCGGATTAGGCGCACGCACCAGCCAAGGCATCAACACATCGTGTAGCTGCTCCAGCAGGGTGACATCCCGCCTGTTGTACTCGGCCATCTGTTCCCATGCCTCCGGGTCGCCGGCCAAGCACCTGACCCAGAGCGTGTGTCCCTCGTGCTTGACCTTGCCCTCTAGGCCCAACTCCTGAGAGATGTGCGCGAGCTTATTGGAGGTGAATCGAAACCGTCGCTTGACGGTTTCCAACAGGTCGAGCTGCCGGAACGGTGCTGGTGGCAGCTTGCCAGCAAGTATGAAGTCCCGGTTCAGTGTGGGGATATCAAATCGCTTGCCGTTGTAGTGCACCACCACGTCGGCCTCGCCGAGGATGCGGTGGGCAGAGGCCAACATCGCGTCCCGACCCTGCCCGTGTTCGGAGGCGAAGTGGACCCCCTCCTCACCCCGCCACTTCCAGGCCAGGCAGATTACCCGCCCGGACGCCAAGAGCTGACTGAGTCCGATATTTTGGCGCCACAAACCCCACACATGAGCAAGGGAGGGTGCAGTCTCGATATCAATATAGAGGGTGCGCGCCGTAGCGCGGTCGTCGCTACTCAGGTCGTCGTCCATAGGCCCTGTCCTGCTGTACAAGCCAGATACGGATGGCCACTGCGGCGACCTGGATTACATCACCGAGCCCCACCGAGCCGTCCTCCTTGCCAAGTACCTTATAGACCTCCATCAGGAGGATGTGGTCCCAGGTGGGCGGGCGCTCCATACGGAACTCGTGCTCTACGAGCCCACGGTACGAGTCAGCCATCTTGGCGTACTCGGAACGCCTGCCGTCCGCATGCATCCCTAGGTCCCGCCGGCCGAATGTGATGTTCTGCTGATCCAGCTCCTTGTCCAGTAGATCGATCGCCTTTTCGGTATGCAACCGCTCAACCAGCTCCCGAGCATGCCGCACCAACAGACCGGAGTCGGGCTCCTCACCGGGAGTCGTCTCGCCAAGCTCGGCGGTGCCGATGGCCTCCAAATAATCACCGCTAGCGCCGCTCACTATCGGTTTCCCCCCTCGGCGTCAATTAGGCTGTGCAGGGAAGGCGCCCCGCCCGCCATGTAGATGTCTGTCACGTCGCCACCGCGCAGACGGACCACCCTCGCGCCGCGCAGCCCACGGGTCACCGTGTTGGCCAACTCGGTGCCGGCGTCATCAGGATCCGCCCAGACCCAGATTCGCGAAAAGCCCGCTAGCATCCGGCGGTGCCGGGGGAGAAAAGCCCGCGCGCCCGCAACCCCCACGGCACCCGAGAACACCAGATCCAGCAGAATCGTATCGAACTCCCCTTCGGCTAGATGGATTTCACTACCATCGCGATGGATGGCACCTATATTGAACATGCGAGTCGACTCATCCGTCATGCTGTTGTACTTACCATGATGGTAATCTCGATGCTCGTGCGCCTCTATGCAGCGAAATCGCATGCTTAGCGGAAGGCCGTCCTTGTCCAGATAGGGGATGGCGAGCATGCCCTGAAATCGCTTATGCCCCGGCATCGGCTCCACAACGGCGCCGAGCCTGTGCGCGTCTGCCAGATCCTGTCCTATCCCCCGAGCCGTGAGGTATCCCGCCACATCAGCAGTGAGCTGGGACTGATAGGCGGCCGTAGCCTCCTCCAACGTCTCACGCTGCGATACCGACAGGGGCCTCAATGGATCCCGCTCGGTCATGCCCGACCCCCCTTCTGAGTCCGCGGAGGGATCGGTTAATAGACGCGAGCGCTCCGCGCTTGGTATTCACGACCGGCGGCACCGGCTCCAGGTGATCCGGATTTACACATCTGCGGTTACGGCACAGGTGATCAACGTAGAGGCCCTTCGGCAGATCCTGCACGAGCAGCGCCCACGAAACTCGGTGGGCTCGCCAAGGGCGGCCCCCGATGTTGAAGCGACCGTATCCGTCCCCGTCTGTACAGGCGGTCCACTCCCAGCAATCGGCACAATCTACCTTCGACCAAAAGCGTCTAGCCTTGACGCCAGCTAGGCTTATAGCCACCACGCTGACCAGGCTTCCGTCGTCGGTCACCGTAGCTACTTCCCGTCGCCGCGTTCGCGTCGCTCGCGGCGAATGCGGCTCGCCGAACGAATTCGACGGCTCCTCGATAGTCACAGGACTCCATTTCCATTACTAGGTCCCATGCGCTCCCCGCCCTACCGCATGACATGCAATTCCATAACTGTCGCGCCAGGTCCAGCGAGCATGATGGGGTGCGGTCTTCGTGGAGCGGGCACGACACCATCTGCCGCATCCGGTCCGAGTGGTACGGCACGTCGTAGTGGTCGAGCACGGCGGTAAGCTCTGGGCGTTGCTGGGTGGTGCCCCGCTGCCGCACGGTGGGTCGCCACGTCACGGCCGTGCCCCCTCCGGGGTTTCAAGCCAGGCCGCCCATGTGGGGTCATCGCTCCGCGCCCGGTCAATTGCGGCGGTGCCGCACGAATATGACGGCAGGTCGCAGCAGATGCAGCGCTTCGTCATGTCCAGATCCCGCACGCTCACTAGCGGTTTACTCCCTCTCTTAACACCCGCTGTGCGGGCGGGTCGCGCAAGTACTCAACGGCCTTGACCAGCACGCTCACGTCGTCTCGGACGTGGGCGAGCATGTCGTTGCATCGCCCGCAGAGCAGACCTCTCACCGAAGCCCGGCTACCCTCCCGCCCCTCCAGCTCGTGGTCATGGTCGACGGCCAGACGTCGACTTAGTCCCCTGGCTCGCGGGCAGATCGCACAGCGTCCGCCCTGAGCCTCGTGTATCGCGTCGTACTCCTCGCCGCTGATGCCGTAGGCCGCCTGTATTCGTCGGGCGTGAGCGGATTTCCTGGCGGCTTGCTTGCGCCGCTGGGTGCACCGGAAGCAGCGGAGCTGGAGTGCGTACGCCGGCCCCTTTTTGCCACCGCAGTCTTTGCATGGCTTGCCCCGATGCTGCTCGCTGTCGCCCATCAGCCCCTCCAGCGGTATGGGTGGAATCGCGTTCGCTCGGGCTCGGCTGTGAGTCGAGCGAAGCGCCGGGCGGTGGGGTCGCTCGGCCCCATTCTCTGCTTGACCACGGCCACCTTGTATTCCATTGTCGATGGGTCCAACGCCACCGTCAGAGACAACTCCGGCTTCTCGCTCAACCCGCCCTTCACCTCCTGGCGACTCGGTGGATCGTACGGGGCTGTTTTGGCGTCCCAGCTTTTGTCTGATGCGTGATGTAGCACAATGCTCGTGCAGCCGGTTTCCCGGCTGAACGCGGTCACTCCGGCCATGACGGCCATCTGCTCGGTGTAGTCTGATTCGGCGGCCTCAAAGTCCATCAAATTGTCGAAGACTACGATTGATGGATAGCTGTCATGTAGCTCGACGTGTGCCTCGATCTCCTCATCGATATGGCGCCAGGTGATCGGAGTACCGAAAGCGAACGTCAAGGGCAGCGAAGCCAGGGCATCCAGGTAGCGCTGTCGGTTGCCGCCACCCCGGGCCATGCCCTCCTCGATCTCCTCCTGGAGGTCGCCGGTCACCAAGGCCGCCACCCGAGAGCTAGCGGTGTAGGCAGACATGTCCGCAGAGAAATACAGGGCGGGAACTGCCCACTTCGCCGCTAGCCATGTGGCGAACATCGACTTGAGCGTTCCGCTGCGACCTGCAATCATGATGACCTGGCCCTGTCGAAACCTGCACCCGATGCCGTAGAGATCGTCTAGTGCAGGAATGCGAGGTAGTTCCTTTCCCGCGTCGTGATTAAGGGTTAGTGCGCGGCGCGCGTTTAGCATGGCCTCCCTCCTCAGAAGGCGAGGGCGCCCACCAGCAGGCAGGCGCCCCATCTGGCCGTCACATCAGTCGAAATCGGGAGCCTCAGCGACCGCCTCAGCGACAGCGGCCTCCCGTCGCAAAAAGTAACTCACCACCAGGTCCCAAACGTCGTCGTCAAGGTCGCGGATGACATACCCCGACCCGCTTGACGTGGGAATCTTCCGCAACACGCCGGCGACCTGATTCCCGTCTTCGCCGCCGCTCGGCGTGCCTGGGAGTTCGGGCTCCAAGGTCCCGACCACCATGGCGTACGTGATGGTCATGTCCTTGGCGACCTTCGACGGCTTTCCGTCCTGGAGGTCGGCCATGGTGCGAAAGAACGTGACTGTTGCCTTTAGCTCGTCACGAATCCGTTCCACGCCGTTGTGCCTATGAGGAACGCCCTTCCGAATTGATCGTGGCTCGAACAGGATCGCCACATCATTGAGATGCTCGGCGCCCTTTAGGAACTCGCTGCTCACGTTGGCCGAGGGCTTAACAAAAGCCATGCAAGATTCTCCCAACTCTCACTAACGGTTTGATGGCCAGTTGTCGGCTCACTTGGCCGAGGCCGCCTGGAGTGCCTTACCTCGGGCCTTGTAAGCGGACTTGACTTGGGGGTCGGCGAATGCCGACTGGTTTTTGGCCCACCAGAGCTTTAGCGCCTCAACCGACTCCGCCCCTTCAATCTCGCTAAGCGCGGCACCCCTCAGCGACGCCTCCCCGTCCTCCTGGGGGGGCCTGGAGGGGTTGGCGGCCGGCCTCACAGTCTGCGCGCCCTGCCAGGCGCTCGGATTGCTACGGCTCCGCCCGACACGCTCCCCGGAGATGGCCTGAGCCCCGGCGCCCCGCCCAAGAGCATGCAACGCATGCGCCTGCTGCGTGGCGTTGAGCACCAGTGCGGCGAGCGACAGGCTCTCGTCGCGATCCAGGTCGAAGGCGCGGATCAGCTCCTCACGCACTACCGCGGCCGACCCCCGCACGCTGATCCAGGAGTCCTCGTAGCCCTTCCCGTACTTGATGGTCACGCTGAGCGGCCCATCGCTGCCGCGATCCTGATCACTCACCCGCTGTCCTCTCGCTCGGTTCGCCTGACGTGCTCACACTAACGGTTTCAGGTGACAGGCGAGGAGAACGGGACCAGTGCTTTCGCCCCTACGCTGCGCAGCTCACGGACTTGTTTTGCCAGTTGAGCGCCTTGCCACCCGACCCGCAGGTTGATCCAGTAGAGCGTTGCGGTCGCAGCACCTGGCAGGTGGATGATGACGCCCCAGTCCTGGTTAACCGGCGGCAACGGCCGACGGATCAGCGTTTCGTGGTCGTAGAGGCAGGAGCGGCTGTAGACGGCGAGCTGCATCGCCATCTTGAGCGCGCCGTACGAGACGTTCCCGGTCTTGAGGTCTGCGATGAGGTGTCCACTGATCCAGTCGGGGGCATACTCCAGACCCCGACTGGCGCGCATCCGGGCAGGCATGGCAGCCAGGCCCGCACCTGGCCCCGGCCCGTCGTATTGCACGATACGGTCCGGCGTGCCTCCAACCTCTAACTCGTCGCAGACCACGAGCGTCTCAATGTGGACCACGTCCAGGTCGAGAGTGGCTATGCCGTACGCCGCCATGTCTGCCACGTCTTGCTCGGTGGCCGCCGGCATGACCTCCCCCCGGTCAACAAACTCGCTCAGCCCGTGGAGGCGCGTACCCCTTTCCCGACCCTCGTGTGCACCGCCGATGGCAGCCAGCTTTTCGGCGATTCCGTCGAGTGCCCGCCTATCGGAAGTTGGATCCAGCTCACGGGCTGCGGACACCATGGGGGCCGCCCTAGTCGCCCCGAGGAGCACCGTGCGCTGGCCCCACCTGGCAAGGGTGCTCTGGTCCTCAATGCAGTCGACATACGTCGTGGTCCTGGTGTAGGGCACCAACCGGTGGTCGCTCGCCGCGCCGCCGTCTAGGCAGGCTGGACACCTGTCTGGGACGTGGATGAGCGGACGGTCGTAGCGGTCGCGCGGAACCCCTTTGGACCCGTCCTGGGCACCACTACGATGTCGGGATTGACGCTTTACCGCCTGGCTAGGTTTGATCAGTGGCATGCAGGATCACTCCTTTGTAGCTCGATGCGCAGCCCATCCTTGACGGTCCATGTGGGCGCGTACTCGCGTAGATCAACGATGCGAAACCCCAGGTCACTAATTAGGCGCAGTGCTCCAACTAGGTCCCAGGACGAGACCGAATCCGGGATGTCTAGGTGGAACAGGGGCGTTCCGTAGTCCACATGGACCTTGATGCACCCAACGGTCGCCTCGAACTTGTCTGTACGACTCATGTGCCCTCCCCATAGCCCGCTAGTGTGAGTGGGCTCCGCAAGGGTATAGAGCAGTGTCATCAATCTAGACCCCCGCGCCTAGCGGAGGTCCATCTTGTACTGTGAGTAACGGATATGGATACCGGCCGTACGTACCGTTTCGAACATGAGTGCCAACTGAAAAGACTATCTATAATAATCTTTTCAGATGGTCCTAACTGGCCGAAAGTATGAGCGTCAGCGGGTTCGTAGCGCTGAGCCCCCGGGTAGGCGCCGGTACCGCCGCGCCCTGCTGGGTTTGGCGCGGCTTCGCCCGTGCGCCGTCGACTTCTCAGTGTCGGCGCACGCATCCGGGCGCGATCGCGATGTGATCGGCAGCGCCCAGTCATCAGCGAGCTGGATCAAGTGGTCCGGTCGGCCGGCAATGCTGTCCGCCACCTGCGACCGCCACGCGGCCATCGCTTCGGCGGGGGCGCTGGTGGCGCCCACCACCACGTGCCCCTGGGCAACGACCTCGCGCTGGATGACCCGTCGCGTCCGGGCCGACCCCCGTGAGTCTGGAACAAAGATGATCACTCGCATCGACCGAGTATTACTCGCAAATTCCGGTCGATGCTAGTACTTTGATCAATGATCCCGCCGAGTCCGCGTCCTGACCGATGCGTCTTCATCGGGAACCCGTATCAGGTCGTTGTCAATCCCCGGCCTGCGCGCCACGTAAAACCAGCCCTCTTTGGTCAACGGGTTATAGTGCACGACCGTGCCGTACGGGGCCTCCGGTGAGGTCTCGGCGCGGGCGACCAGCCAACGGTCCAGCTCCCGCTCCACGGTGGGCCCGAGGGGCTCACCGTTTCGGCGGCGACCTAGGGCGCGGAGCATCTTGGGCGGCATCTTGTGCCGATGTTCCTTTCTGAGCGGCCACGGAATGAGGTCGTCGTGGCGGCCGATGAGCGCCGGGATGTCGTTTCTCCTACGTATGTCGACCACGGTGCTGTAGCCGACCTTGACGCCGTACTTACGCTGGATCTCGTCTACGATCCACGTAAGCTTTTTGCCGTCCTTGATCCAGCGGACCACCTCGTCCACGTTGGGGACCTTGACGTTTGGCATGAGTGTGAGCGTAGGGGTCGTTCACTCACACTGTCAAGTAGTGATGATTGACGATACGTGGAGCTCGAAAATGAAGATCGAAGTGACGGTTTGCGATGTTTGCGGTGACCGCACTCTCCCGGCAACCACATACACCGTCTCGTCCGAAGACGGCAAGCAGGGAGAAACTGACCGATGTGACACGCACGGTTCGGAGCTGCGGGGCATCTCTCGTGGTAACCCCGCGCCCAAGGCGCCGCCCACGGGTAAGGGCGGAGGTCGCCGTAGGCAGCCGGTCGCAACCATGGCCGACGTTGAGGCTGCTGTTGAGGCCGCGAAGCGTCAGACCCCCTAACCCCCGCTGAACTGGGCATAAATGCGAGAAGGCCCCACGCGGACCAAGTGGTCACGTGGGGCACTATCTCGAAGGGGGCTGGTATCAGGTCAGCGGAAGCTCTCGTGAAGTGTCGCCTGGATCGCCGGCCTCGGCCGGCTCCGGAGCGTCCGGAGCGGAGTCCGAAAATCCGGTCAACGACGTGAGGATCGATAGCACCGCGGCCAGACCGGCCGCCGAGCCAACGGCGGCCCAGTCGACCTCCAAAAGTCCTACGTAGTCCACCGACATCAGGGACAGGGCGGTCTGTGCGGTGGTTTTTACGGCGCGCTCCCAGGCGTACACCCAGAACGCTCTAGTCATCAGCTCCATCGGGCTCCCTACTCTCACTAACGGAATCGCTTATCGGCCGATCGTGCGAACGATCGGCGCCCAGGTCTTGGGGCCGACGATGCCGTCAGGCGTTAGGCCCCGCATGCGCTGGTACCAGCGCACCCCACTAGCGGTCTTGGTACCAAATATCCCGTCAGCCGCGCCGCACCTGGCGCCGATGAAGCGCTGGACGGCCTCGACGTCCGTGCCCCGCATGTGCGTGGGGCGACGGAGCCTCAACACTCGGCTGCCGTTGGGGTGGCTCGGCAGGCTTCCCAGTAGCGTGGCCCAGGTCTTGGGGCCGACAATGCCATCGGGCGTGAGGCCCCGCGCCCTCTGGTACTTGATCACTGCCGAGCGCGTCTTGGGGCCGAACACGCCATCACGCGTGGCGCCCACCGCGTCTTGCACGGCGGCCACGTCGGTGCCACGAGCGTACGGAACAGTCAGGCGCAACATCCGGCTGCCAGCCGCTTGATCAGGCAGTGGGGGCGGGGAGGGTGTACCGCCCTGCCCCTTTCGCCACTGCTCGACCGTCTCGCCCTTGAGGATCGACAGGATGGCGCGCATCGCGGTCATATCGTCCGCGTACTTGCGGTGCACGGAGATATGGATGTGCCACAGGTGCGACGAGTCCGATGTGACTGCCTGCCCTCGCGCGTAGTCCCAGCCCTCGACGTGCACGTCGTGGTCCGCTTGGCCATAGAATTCCCGCATGTAGATGGTGCGCGGGTCAGCGGCGCGGCCGGCGTGACCGGCGGCAAGAAGGCGTGAGGAATACTTGTCGATCGTCTCGTAGCGCCCGGCCTGCGCGTCGGCGAACGTCAGGTCAATGGCGGAAGCCAGGCCGGGCGGCCCCTCACGGTCGACGCTGAATTGGGCGTACGAGTAGTTGCCGGGCCACCGAGCAACGTTGGCGTCGCGGGTGTTGTGGTAACCCCGCTTGTTGGCGTAAATGCCGCCAAACCTGGCAGCACCTTCTACCTTCCGAAACTCCTCCCATAGCCACTTCAGTGCGTCAGACGTCGGACTCATCTCTCTCCAATCGCTACCGCTCCCAGTAGCGGTTTCAATGCCTGATGTGCTCCAGGCGGTGGATGCGCTGCTCCTCGCGGATGCCGGCGATCTCCTCATCCTGTCGCCGCTGGGACGTGATGACGACAGCCAGGTCCTTGCGCACGTACTCAAGCCCGACGACGACCTTGTCCAAGTCGTCCCGCAGGTTGGTTGGGTGGTCGTTGACTACCTGCTCAACTACCTGCTCACCGACCTCCCTGAGGCGCTTGCTCTGCCGGCGCAGTACCTCGACGCCAGCACCAATCAGCGCTACGAGGACAGCACCCCCGGCCGTGATCAGTTCCGCTGCAATCACGTCCACTCCGATCACATCCACTGCGATCCGTTGCCCGTCTTGACGGATGCCAGCACCCACGACGCACCGTTGCCGACCCAGACGACGGCATCGCGCCAGCTCGCCCCATCGCCGACGCGCACACCCGACAGGGTCGTCACCGAGGCGGACGGAGACCAGGAGCCAGCGCCCTGGGCGTTGATCGCGCGCACCCGGACGTAGTACGTCGTGGCGGGCGACAGGCCCACCACGACGTACGGAGGCTCGGTGTCCGGCGAGGTGACGGAGGCGCCGAAAAGGGCGTCCGTAGCCTGGATCTCATAGCTCTGAATCTCGCTGCCGCCGTCATCGGCGGGAGCGCTGTAGGTCACTGTCATACTGGTGGCCAGCACGTTGGTTAGCACGGGTTCCGGCGGGGCGCCCGGCGGTACGGCCGGGGTGGTGACGCTTGCTGTCTCACTCCACTCAGAGTCGCCCACTGCATTGGCCGCGCGGACGCGCCACCAATACTCCGTGCCCGGTGCGAGTCCGGTCACCTGGAGCGTGGTCGCCCCGAGCGCGGCGGCATGCGGGTCCGCGCTGAAAAGGGCGTCAGTAGCCCGCTGCACCGTGTACTCCGTGAGAGTGATCCCGCCATCGTCTGCGGGGGCTGCCCAGCGCACTGTTACGCCGGTCGCGGTGGCGTCTTCCAGGACAGGTGTGCCCGGCGCGCTGGGCACCGTCGTGCCGGTCGTGATGGTCCGGGTGCCGGAGTAGGGACTCCAGCCCACCGAGTTGTGAGCTCGCACCCTGGCATACAACGTGGTGCCCTTAGGTAGCCCGGCAACGCTTCGACTGGTCGCCCAGCCCGAGTCCCAGCTCGCAACGATGTCGGTAAACGTCGAGTTCCGGGACACCTGCCCAGAGGTGCGATCAAGGGACGCGCCATTACTCGACGGGGTAGCCCACGACAGGGTCGCGCTCGTCGCTCCCACGCCGCTTACGGCGGGCGTGCCGGGCGTGCTGGGCACGCCCGGTGGACGAGCCGGCAGGGTGAGGGACCGGGAGTGACTAGGGGTGCCGCCGTTATACATCCCGGAGATATTGCATGTCCAGGAGTAAGTCGGGCCACCGCCATAACCGATACTGGCAGTAAAATTCTTACTGAAAACCAGCTTGGTGGCGCCAGTCCCATCCAAGCCGTTGTAGTAGCTACCCGACCCGCCCCCAGTGCCGGATATCGAATAGCTCTGATTATCGGCGAACCGCCAACCATCGGTCACCCTGACATATGCCCGCAGGTAAACCGTCACAGAGGTGCTGCTAGCGCTTGGCGATGAGGTCCAGCAATTAATGCCTGCTTGGAGGTGACCCTCGGCGGATCCCCAGGTAGTGGCCATGCGCCCCCCTAGGTTGTCGGCTGGATCCAGATACGGTCAGCGTCTGGGCTGCCGGACGGTGTGGTCTCAGAAACGGTGAGGCGATATCCGCCCCAGCGCAGAGAGTCGGCCACCTGGCTCGGAATGAGGGCACTCCACGCGGCACCGCTCCAGAACTCCCATTGTCCCGTGGTCGCGTTGAAACCCAGCTTGTATTTACGAGGCGAGGCGGGTCGCGTTACCGTCTCCCAAGCCCCAGTCCGTTGTCCGCTGTAGCGTCGCTGGTCCGTGAGCTGGTTTGGTGCAATGACCCCCGCACCCTGCGCAACCTCAGCAGTAGCCAGCGGCTCCTCAAATATCTCGCTGTCCGTCTGCTCCAATGTGGGTACCGTCCCACCAGGAGTACCCTCTTTGACGGTAAGATCAATCGCATTCGCCGCAGGATCCAGGCGTAGGATGGCGCTGTCATACCGAGTCAGCGCCCCTGACGGGGTCAGGGGCAGCACCTCTTGTGCAGTCGACACCACGACGTGGCCACGTACATACGCCACGCCGGGAGCGACCAACAGTGACATTGCCGACGCGTGTGGGGTTACGCGAAACCCACTACCGCCGATCGAATCCAGAATGCCGGTATCTTGCAGCTCGGCAAAAAGCTGGCTGTACTGCGCCTCCGTGCTGTCCTGGTCGTCAAAAGGGAAGCTGGTGATGGTCACGGCGCACTCCTAGCCCTGGACGGGTGTTAGCACATACGAGAGGTGAGCGGGCAGTGGAGTGCTCCAATCGCTAGTGACCTGAATGCGGAACGTCGTCGCATCGATAGCGACCGCGGACTCCAGGCGGATCACCGCCGTCCCGAAATTCCCATTGGTCATCTCGGTCACGACCCCATTGACCACGTAGTCTTCGGCGCCCATGGAGCGCCCCTCCGGGAGCGTCACCACCAACACGCTGGTGCCGGGTGCAAGGCTGCCGATCGACTGGAATCTCACCGCAAGAGGGGCAAGGATCCCGCCAGCGCGCTCCAGGTTGTCTACCCGCAGAGCAATGCCATCCACGCGCCGCGCGAGCGCCAGATCGGGGCTGAGGCCGGCGGGGTCGCCAAGCACAGCGCCCACGCGGGCGCCGGCCTCGTCAATCCTCAGGACATATCCGGTGACGATGGCTGTCATTTCCTGGCCCTCGACAACCACGGTGATTCGATCGCTTATGCGCCAGTCCCACCAGAACCGCATCGCGCCTGGATCATCGCCCTCGGAGTCCTCCATGGGTACGATCTGGACCGCAATTGTGGCGAAGCCCTCTTCGTCAAGCACCTCTTTGCCTGCGCGTTCCAGGTCGGCCGGGTCGTCCGTTTGGCGCTGGTCCACAAATCGCTCGATTCGTCGACCCCACAGCGCCTCACCGGCCTGCGCGTCCTCGGTGATCATCTCCACGAGCTGGCGGTCAACCAGGTCGCCCTGTCCCGCGACCAGGACGCGGGTGGCGCCGGGTGGTCCGATGGCGACCCGATGGGCCGCCAGGGTGGAGTTGTGGATGTCCAGGCGGATGTCCCCAGTGAGGTCGCGCCCCTCCTCCACCCCAAAGCGCAGGCCAGAGCCGACCTGCCTGACCTGCCAGTGCAGACTGGTTCCGCCCGCGATCTCGTTGAGGAGTGCGCCGAGCACGTGAAAGCGTGCGCGCTTGGTCAGGACCGGCCCACGCCCCAGGCTCGCGCTGACCGTGAGGCTGTCCACACGGCGGGTAGAGGGAGCGCTTGGCCCGGCGTTGGCACTGACGTAGGCGCACATCAGCGTCTCCGCCGCGCCAGTCCGGACATCATGCGCGAGTGCCTGCACGTCCAGGTCTGGAGACGTCGGATCAGGAGCCGCCAGCCTGTCGGTCATGTGGATGTCGTCACTGACGCCCTCGACCGACAGTGTGCCAGCAGGGTCGTCTGCCGTGGCCGCAGCCTCCGGCTTGACTACCGGACCGCTAAACAGCACGTCGCCCGTGGCGGCCACAGTGACCACGATGCCGGCTCCGGGGGTCCTCAGGTGCGGCGACATCGGGTGCTCAGCGGGCAGCCGCACGCGCCACGTGCCGACGCCGCTGAGCACGTCGGTAACCTGCACATCCAGGTCGTCAGGGTGAATTTGACCCACGATACTAAGGTCCAGGTTGCGAACCTCGACAATAATGTCATCGCGTCGCACTAGATGACCCACCATTTCCTAGGCCGCCACGTCGCCCTAATTGCACTCTCCCCGGTCGTGTTGACCATCGACACCCGTGCCAACGTCTGACCGGGCGGGAGAGGCCAAAAGCGCGGGGCGGGCGCAAGCTCGGAGTATCGGTTTGTGCCCGCGAGAGTGCGGACAGTGGACGCTCGCGTGTTGATAATCAGCTCCTCGCCAGCACTGAGAGCTCCGAGCCATTTCATGGCTCGCGAACCATCCGAGACGACCAGGTCTTGACCCGGCCCGACGATCCGCCAGACTGGCCACGTCACCGCATCGCCGTCGTTGACCAGGAGCATGTCACCAATGGCCTGACTGCCAGAAATCTTCAAAGCCACCAGCGAGAAGCCAGCGCCAAGTAGGCCACGACCGGCGCCCGCGTTTGTGACCTCCTTGCACCGCTCCTCGTGAGAGGTGAAGTAGGGGTACCCTGCCCGCAGGGTGACAATCGTCGTCAGCTCGCGGTCACCCGTGGTGCCATCGCCATAGGCGATATCGCCGCCACCCACGCGGACCACGCGAGTGGTCCAGTAGGCGCCGCCGTCCTCAACCACGTCCAGGTCGAACTCACCCTGCATGAGCACGAGGGAGAGACGAGTCTTTTCGCGCTCCAGCGCCTCCCGGTCCGGCGCGAAAATGTGTAGCGGGATGTCGATGTCCCGGGGTTGCTTGCGCTCCCCTCGATACGCGGCCCCGTCGCCAGCGCCTGCTCGCCACTGTGTCGAGACGGGCGGGAGGCCGAATCCGGTCACGCCCCTCAGGGCCTCCACGCCGTATCCCGTCCTACTAATGCCATCCAATCGCATCACATCGGTATCGCTACGAAACCGCAGGTGCACCACTACCACCCCCAGGCACGGGCCCGCCCAAGGGCGGCGAACAGATCTTCTTCCGAGTCCATGCTTGAGCCCGGCGCGGCATGGTAGTTGATCGTTTTGCTATCCGTGGCCCGGCCAACATCTGAGCCGTAGGCGTCGGAGTTTATACCCAGGCTCGCTGTAGGTACACCGAATTCGGTGCTGGCGACATCCTTTGTCAACTCGCCCAGCGAGCGACGCACCATGTCATACCGGGACTCCAATCCCTCAATAAACCCGTCGATGATAAGTCGGCCCGCGCCGTAGAGCAGGGTGCGGTCGGTGCTGGGCGGACCTTTCCAATCGGGCATGAGGTCAGTGAGGCTGTTGAGGTTGCCTCGGACCTCACCAAACATCGACTGGATACCGTCAATCAGCCCGCGCAGGAGCGCCTTTCCAGCGTCAACCAGCAGCTTGCCAAGGTTGCCGAGTGCGGACCGTATCTGATCAGGTAGGTTGCGGAAAAAGGAAAGAGTATCGTCCACGCCAGTATCGACCGCATCGACGGCGGTTTGGATGCCGCGCTCAAACTGCCTGCGGATTTCATTCCACAGTGATGTGATGGCGCCGCTAACGGCCCCCCAGATGCCCCGAAAGATCCCTACCATAAAGTTGATTCGATCCTGGATGTGGTTAACGATTCCATTCCAGGCTGCGACAGCTACGGCGCCGACTGAAGACCAGACCGAGGACCAAAGGTCCGAGACGCGGGACAGTCCATCACTGAAAATTCCGGCCATAGTTCCAAACGGCCCGAAGATGATTTTGAGGATGCCGATGACCGCATCAATGATACCGGAAAAGATCGACTGCACCCCACTCCATGCCCGCTCCCAGTCACCAGTAAACACACCGACCAGGAAATCGATCACACCGCGTATTACGTCGACTAGGCCGGCAATAGCTTGGGCGGCACCCTCGACAACTACGCCCAGGTTCTGCGCTAGCGCTCGTGTCATCATATCGAGTGCCGGGATTAGCAATGGCACGAGCAGATCCAGTAACTCGACGATGATATCAATCACTGGCTGAAGCGCGGCTACGGCATCGGCTAGAATGGGTGCCAACGCCGCCAGTAGCGTGGATATTACTGGCAAAGCTAGCTCTGCGATCGACAGAAGAAGCGGCTGGAGCGCGCTAATAACGGGCATTAGCGCTGGCAAGACAGCCTGTACAATCTGAACGAGCGCGTCAATAATCGGCTGGAGTAGCGGCGTAAGTCCGCTAAGCGTCGCGGATGCTACCGTAGCAATCTCTGACAGCGCCGGGCTGATCGCCCTAACTACCTGCACTAAGCCGTCACCGAGCATTTCAATGACCGGCAACAGGGCTGCAACTAGCCCGTCCAATGTCGGCGTGAGAGAGCCAAACACCTCGCCAATTTGTGCGGCAAGCTGACCCAACACTGGGCCGAGCGACCCAACCAGGTCCGCAATAGGGGTAAGCGCCGGCAGAAGGGCAGTGACTGCCGCATTTACGCCTACGAAAAAGGAAGTCAATCCTTCCTGGAACGCCGGAGTGGAGAAGATTTCACCCAGGACCGCCGCCATTTGCCCCCACGCGGAACCGACGAGGGGTAGCACATCGCGCAGGACCGAGACCAAACCGATGAAGACTTGACTAAATGCCGGACCCGCCTCATTTACGAAGCTGTCGAACATTTCCTGGACGGCCGAGAAAAGGGAGGTTAGGGCACCCTGGATTTCGGGTCCTTCGAGTGTTTTAGCGAATTCCTGGAGCCCGCTGCCCAAACTGCTCAGGGTCGCGGTTCCCGCTGCGTCCGCAGCCCGCCACAGAGCAGTAAATACCTGAAACGCCCCCTTGAGCGTCTCGATCAGCCCAGACAGCGCCTCTATGGACGATTCAACAATGGATGTCAGGCCATCGCCGGCCGTTTGCGCGGTGAGGAAAGCGGCGAACTCATCCGCAGTACGGCCAATGAGGTCAGCTAGCGGCGGTAGGATCGAAGAGCCGATCTGCCCGAAAATCGTCATGATGGCCGCCAGGGCCGGAGTGTAGCCAGTGAAGATATTGATCGACTCATTGAGTCGATCGAACATCTGTGGCAGCTCCGACAGAAATCCGCCCTCAGCGCCGAGCGAGCCTGCAAAAGCGGCGAAGAAGCCTCCAATAGAGCCGGACACCTTGCCCAGACCCGCCTCCAGGAGGGGAAGCGCCGCTGTCAAGAGGTTATTGATTGGACCACGAGCGATTTCCCAAAATCCGTCGCTAATGATGCCCTGGAGCTGCCCGAAGCGCTCGGCTACGGCAGGGAGTTGGTTCCCAAAGTCGGCAAATGCGACGGCCATCGCCGCGAGGCCAATCGCGATGCCAGGTAGGGCGAGGGCAATTGGAAGGAGCTGGGCTAGCGATCCAGCTAGTCCAATGGCGTTTCCCGCTGCCGAAACAAGTGCGCCAGAAAGGGCCGTCACGGCAAGCGCCATAGTGCTTATTTGGGGAAGGTTGGTAAAAAGTCCGAGGAATGCTGTGCGCGCTTGTGCGATGCTCTCACGCAACGCGCGGAACCCGCTCAGCACGTCAACAAAGCGGACGGCGGCTAGGGCGCTTCGATCGATTACAGGGCGGATAACGGCATCGCGCGTACGAGTCAGGATGGCCAACGCCGCTGACACCCGGGCGGATGCCGCGTTGTCTATATCGGTCTCGACACGCACTTGGTCGAGTCGGGCCTCCAGCTCTGCTTTAGCCGCAGACAGGCTGGCATCATTGAGGTCTACATTAAGGTTGATCTCATTTAGCGCGCTTAGCTGTGCCTCAACCTTTTTAATAGCCCGCTCAATACTGGCCTCGTCATCGAGATTGACCTTAATGTCGATACCGATGTCCTTGACGCGCTGCTCCAGGAGGTCTCGCATCGACTCTAGCGAGTCGCGGTCAAGCTCCACTGGGAGTTCTATCGCATCCAGGTTGACCAACTCGGCGTTTACCCTGGCCAAGGCGGACCGAACGCTACTCAGGTCATCCAGATTGACGCGCAGGGTCAGATCCCGCATGGCTTGCTGAGCGCTGTCGCGGACGGCTCTGGCCTCGGCTGCGGTCTCCGCAGCCTCGCCGTCGTCCAGCTCTACGGCGAGCCTGGTGGTCAGCTCAGGTAGGCGCCGCTCCTCGCGTTCGAGCTGCGCTTTCGCCTCAGCACGGAATGCGCTGGTATCCGGAGTGACCTTGACAAAGATGCGCCCGATGATCTGGTCGGTCATTATTTACCCCCGCCGGTCAGCCGGCCAAAAACATCCCGTAGGGAGACTTTCGTGGTGGGCTTTTTGGCTTTCGGGCGCGGGTACTCGGGGAGCCGCGGTGGTTTCCCCTTGCCCCAGTTACCTGATGCGCGCGTGTTAAGGTTGATTGCATCGAAAACGTTGGCGATCATGTGCCGATCCGCACCCCAGCCGTGATGCTCACGCCCCCCCGCAGCGAGGGCGACTGTCAGGCTGGTGTCAGGAAGTGCCCGCACGGCAGTCAGCACGAGCTCCGGGCTCGGCCCGCGACCCTCCACTACGGCTTCGATATCGATCCCGAAATAGCGCCGTAGGTCTGGGTAGAGTCCGGACCCGTACTGATCAATGAGCCGTGCTAGGCAGATGCTTCCCCCGGCCTGCACCGCTCCCCGTAGGCCGAAAACAGTTCCGCGAGCATGGCGGTGTCGTCGCCAATCTCCCTCAAAAGCTTGTCGGCCGCCGATCGCCGCTCCGCCACGGTGCGGATAATATCTTTCAAGCAGTCGACCTGATCCGCCCCTTGGTCGTTCATTGCCCTCTGCGTCTGCTCCAGGTGCGCCCGCTTCGCCTTGTCCAGGCGCAGTGG